>NZ_JBILRO010000142.1:0-8727 GCF_044372605.1 Phenylobacterium sp. | reverse complement strand
GTCGTGATCTGCACGATCTCCGCATCGTCGCGTGTCGTGCCGGTGGGGCGATCACCGATCAGCTTGATGTCGGCGCTGATCTGGCCTTGGCGGGTGGACCGCGCGGCGTTTTCCTGGTCGACGGCCGCGGAGACGATCTGCAGAAACCGGGCGTCCAGCTCTGCCAGTTCCACCTTGCCGGGGGAGCGCATGTCCACCTCCAGCCAGATGCTGTCCGGAATCGAGTTCACGGAGGTGCCGCCGCCGACCACACTGGTCATGTAGGTGGTCTTGGGTGCTGTCGGCGTGACGATCCTGTTCATCTCCACCACCGTCGCGCCCATCGCCGCCATCGGGTTAACCAGGCCAAAGGCGCCATAGCTGTGACCACCGGGCCCCTTGAAGGTCACCCGATATCGCCGCGATCCCACGGCGCCGGAGGTCACGAGGAATGGAGACGTCCCGTCCATGGAAAAGAACGCGCCGATGCGGTCCTTGTACTTGCCCTTGCCGAACAGATAACGCGTACCGCGAAGGTCGCCTGGACCCTCTTCGCCAACGTTGCCGACGAACAGGATGTCGCGCGTGGTCTTGATCTTCGCCGCGTCCAGGGCGCGCGCATAACCCAGCACGACGGCCAGCGAGTGTGTGTCATCGCCAATGCCGGGCGCGAACAGTTTCGTGCCCTCGCGGCGGACCTTAACGTCCGTGTCTTCGGGGAACACGGTGTCCAGGTGGGCGGCCATCACCACCAGCGGCGCGCCGGCCGGACCGTTCCCGCGACGCAAGCCCATGACATTGCCCTCGGCGTCCATCTCGACGTCCGAGAGGCCTGCGGTCTTGAGCATGGCCATATAGGCCTGGGCCTTTGCGGTTTCCTTGAAAGGGGGGGCGGGTATCTCGGTGAGCAGGATCGTCTCGGCGACGATGCGGTCATACTCACGATCCAGGTTTGCTGTCGCCGCCTTGAAGCCCGTGCTTTTGCGGATGGTCTGGATGGTCTTGTCGGCCGGCGACGGCTTCACTTGCGCCATTGCCGCGCCACTCAGCGAAAGGGCTGTGGCCACGGCCACAACATGCCTGAAGGCAAGGGACATCATACAGAAACCTTTCGTTCGTCGATCCTACCTTAACTGATCCAACGAGGCTGCGACCGTTATGAAGGCACGACCTCTCACATTACAGGGAGTTAACACCGCCATTACCGGCCCGATCGCGATCCAGAGCCCCAGTTCGGCGGCGGCCCGGCGTATCCATGGCGGGAAGTTGATGCTCGGCATCCGGAAGCCACAATGCGGGGGGCGTGCGCGCGGTCACGCTGAGGATCTGTATTCCGCTGTCGCAGATGATGGGGATCGACTTCGCCACCGCCTATCAGGCCATCGTCTGGCTGGCCAGGGTTCTGAACCTGATCCTCGTCGAGATGTTCCTGCTACGGGAAAACCTGAAACCGCAGCTGGCGGAATAGCGACTGTGGCCCGGCGACAATCCGCACGATCCAGATCGATGACGCGCTTATGCCCGCGCCGCCGGCTGGATGAGGTCCCAGCGGGTGCCGTAGAGATCCTCGAACACCGCCACGACGCCATAGGGTTCGTGGCGGGGCGCCTCCAGGAAGCGCACCCCGGCGGCTGACATCCGGGCGTGGTCGCCCGCGAAGTCGTCGGTGTGCAGGAACAGGAAGACCCGCCCCCCGGCCTGATTGCCGATGCTGGAGGTCTGGCCATCGACGGCCTTTGCCAGCAGCAACGCTGCGTCGGACCCGGGCGGACGGACGACGACCCAACGCTTGCCGCCGCCCAGGTCTGTATCCTCCGCCAGGTCGAAACCGACCTTGCCGACATAGAAGTCGAGGGCTTCGTCGTAGTCAGCGACAAGGAGGGCGGTGAGGGCGAGGCGCTGCATGCGTCGCCTCTATCCTGATTCAGCTCCGACCGATCCGCAGCCGAGGGCTATCGATCCAGTACCGAACGTACCTGCAGCGCGCCGGATCGCACCCTTGATCGCGCGGCTACGACCTCGGCGTCGATGGGCGTATCGCTGGCGCGACCGTAGAGCCAGCCCTGGGCATAGTCGACGCCCGCAGCGCGCACGGCGTCCTGCGCTTCCGGCGTCTCCACCATCTCGGCCAGTGTGCGGACATTGAGCTCGGCGCACATGTTGACCAGATGCTTCACGAACGTTGCCTCGCGGCCACCGACCTGCAGGTCGCGGATATAGCGCCCGTCGATCTTCAGCATGTCGAGGGTCAATTGCTGAAGATAGGCCAGTGAGGCTGCGCCGGCGCCAAAGTCATCGAGACAGACCTCGCATCCGGCGCGGCGAAAAGCCTGTATGTGGCGATCCGCCAAGGCCAGGTCCTCGACCGCCGCGCTCTCGGTCAGTTCGAACATCAGGCGCCCACGGACGTCCGGGCGGCCTTTGAGCAGGCCAAGCACGCGGGTTACGAAGCCGCCGCTCATAATGCTGCGCCCCGAGACATTTACGGCCACGACGATCGCGAGATCCCGTTTCATAACGGCCAGGGTTTCCTCGAGGATCGCTACGTCCAGCGACTCGATGAGGTCCATCTCCTCGGCCATCCGGATGGTCGGGAACGGGCTTGCCTCTTCGCCGAAGCGAACGAGTACTTCGTGGTGGTGCAGGGTTCCATCAGTCAGGCTCACGACCGGTTGATAGGCCAGGGTGAACTGGCGGTGTCGGATCGCAGAGCCCAGCGCGCCAGCCTTGCGCATCGCCGAGCGCGTGGCCTGATCGAGGGCGCCGGCCAGGTCGGCAGGAAGTGGCAGGGTCAGGCCATCCTGCATGACCTGTTCGACGGCATAACGCAGCGCCTTGATCACCTGCTTTGGTTGCGTCACGCCGGTCATGGGCATGCTCGCCGACGTTGGCGCGACGCCTCCATAGCCTTCGCCGGAAAGGATGCGACCAACCCGTTCGACCAGCGCCTCCGTGGGCTCGCGGTTGTCCTTCAACAAGGCGTAGCGATCAGGACCAATCTCCGCAGGGGCCTCGCCCTGATAGGCCTGCGCACGCAGAATGCCGGCCACCAATGCCTGCAACTTCTCCGGATCAGCGGCGGCCTTTTCGGACAAGGAGAGGCCGGCCAGTTCGATGAACGTCAGGTCCAGGTCGTGTGAGGCCTGCGACAGCAGCGTCGAGGCCCGGGCTTCGAAGGACTCGCGGCTCTGTAGTCCAGCGGGGCCCCGGGCGTTGGCCCGCGACAGAACGCACGAGATGGCGTGCTTGTTACCCGGCATCCGCATGGCCATCACGGTCGCAAAGCGCTCCGGCGCACCCGCCCGGGTGGCGACCTTGATGGTCACCGGCCCGGCTCGCGCGCCGTCCAGCAGGCCACCGAACATCGACTGCAGCATGGGATGGTCAGAGGGGTCGACCAGGTCGAACAAGCGCCGCTTGATCATGGCCGCGTCGGTCATGCCGATCAGGGCCTCGCCGGCCCCCATGGCGAAGGCGATCCGACCATTCGGTGTCACCTCGATCAACAGATCCGCCGCGGCGAAGGCAAATCCCAGAAGTCTGTACGACGTGGTCAATGGCACCCCTCTCTTGGCTACCCGTTTAGGTCGTGCTCGTTAAGGCGACGTTTTCATGAGTGCTTTTCGTGAATTCCCCTTGGGTGCGGCTTCACCTTATTGTCGCGTCGACCTGCAAGGATGCCCTTATGATCGCTGCACTCATCGCCGCCGCCGCCGTTTCCGCCGCTTGTGACCTGGAGGCGCCGTCGGGCAAGCCGGGCTGCACACGCGTGGCGGTGGACGCACTGCCGATGAATGCGCTTCAGGCGATCGGCACCCACAACAGCTACAAGATGGCGATCGCGCCCAACGAGATGGCGATGATCCGTGCGGTGAACCCCAGGGAGGCCGACGCCATCGACTACAGCCACCCGCCGCTGAACGAGCAGCTGAAGGCCGGAGCTCGGCAGCTCGAGATCGACATGGTCTATGATCCAGCGCCCGGTGCGTTCGCCTCGCCGCTTGGATTCCGCAATGCCGGCGCCAAGGCTCAACCCTACGATTTCGCCCCGTTGAAGGAGGCGGGTCTCAAAGTATTGCATGAGCAGTCAGTCGACTACCGGTCCGTGTGTCCGCTGTTTGTTGACTGTCTGAAGGACATCCGGGCCTGGTCAAAGGCGAATTCCGATCACGTGCCGATCCTCGTGATCATGAACCTCAAGGAAGGTGGGCTGGCGCTACCGGGCGCGGTCAAGGCGCCGGTGTTCGACGCCGCGGCCATGGACATGATTGACGCCGAGATTCGAAGCGTGTTTCCCGAGGCGGCCTTGATCACCCCGGACCAGGTGCAGGGGCGTTTTCCCACCCTGCGCGAGGCGGTGGCCGCCGGGGGCTGGCCGAGCCTGAAGGCAGCGCGTGGTCGGGTGATGTTCGCGCTGGATTGTTCGCCCGGGCAGGCGGCGCGTTATCGGGGTGACCGAAAGGCGCTGGAGGGCCGCGCAGCCTTCGTGAATACAGACATCGCCTCGCCGGCCGCGGGCTACATCACGCTCAATGAACCGAGGGAGCTGGCCGGCCAGATCGCGGCAGCCATAGACGCTGGAGTGATCGTTCGGACGCGAGCCGACGCAGACACGCGCGAGGCGCGCACCAATGACCCGACGCGCCAGACGGCGGCCTTCGCCTCCGGTGCTCAGTATGTTTCCACGGACTACATGACCCCCGACACCCGATTCAGCGCCTATGTCGCGGCGCTGCCCGGAGGAGGCAAGGCGAGGCTATCGCCAGCCCGGAAATAGAGGCCCGCCGAAGCGAGCCTCCATTATCTCTAACCGCTGACCTTCAGGTTGGTCGCGGAGGTCTTCCCGCTACGACGATCCTGCTCGAGGTCGAAGTTGACGGTCTGGCCTTCGTTCAGGCCGGACAGACCGGCTTGCTCGACCGCCGAAATGTGGACGAAGATGTCTTGGCCACCGTCCTCGGGCTTGATGAAGCCGAAGCCCTTTGTGGGATTGAACCACTTCACGACGCCGGCGCCGGAGCCTGCGATCGCGCCGCGCGAACGCTCGCCACCGCCAAAGCCGCCACCGCCACCGCCGAAGCCGCCGCGATCACGTCCACCGCCGCCGAAGCCGCCACGGTCGCCGCCGCCGCCGTAGCCGCCGCGATCACCGCCGCCGAAGCCGCCACCGCCGCCCGCGCGCCGGGGCGCAGGCGCGCCCTGGGCCGTCACGACAATCTGGGTCGCCGCCAGCTTGCCCGAACGTCGATCCTGCTCGAGTTCGTAGTCGACCTTGTCGCCTTCATTCAGGCTGTCGAGGCCCGCCTGATTCAGCGCTGAAATGTGAATGAAAACATCGGATCCGCCATCGTCGGGCTGGACGAAACCAAACCCCTTGGCCGAATTGAACCACTTGACCGTACCGCTCGCCATATCGTCGCAACCCACCGAGATAGAAGTCTCCGCCGGGCACAAGCCGGCGCCCGGCCAGTCGTCGTGATAGGCCGTGATCGCTTTGTAGCCTCGGATTATCCACATGGCCAGCGCCCGTGACATGACTACGCAATCAGCCTATTAGAGCGACCCTTTCGACACAGTGGCTCTACAGGGACGCACGTGAACAGCATCTGCGTGTACTGCGGTTCTTCGCCAGGCACCGATCCGGCATTTCTGGCCGAGGCTGTGGCGTGCGGAACCCTGATCGCCCGGGCTGGCATGACCCTGGTCTATGGCGGCGGCAAGGTCGGGCTGATGGGCGCTGTGGCCGACGCGGCGCTAGCGGCGGGCGGCCGCGTGGTGGGCGTGATGCCCGAGCATCTTGTCAGTCAGGAGATTGCGCACCGCGGCCTGACCGAGCTTCGCGTCGTGGCCTCGATGCATGAACGCAAACAGGCGATGGAAGAGCTAAGCGACGGCTTCCTGTGCCTTCCCGGCGGGCCCGGCACCTTCGAGGAGATCTTCGAGCAGTGGACCTGGGCGCTACTGGGCGTCCACGCCAAGCCATGCGGTTTCGTGAATGTGGGCGGCTACTACGATCTCATGCGGGCCACGATCCAGCAGATGGCCGACAAGGGTTTCATCGCTCAGCCCTATGTCGACATGCTGATCTATGCCGACAGCGCCGCCGAGGTGATCCAGCAGTTCCGGAGTTATGTTGCGCCGGCGCCGAAATGGACGCTGACGGCGGCGCCGAAATTCTAGAGCACGACAGCTTGAAGTGGATACCGGTTCAAGCGCCCGTCGTGCTCTAAACATTTGATAACGAGCCTGTTTATCCGGTTCAGATGATTCCATCTGAACCGGACAGGCTCTAGGTTAGGTCCAGGCTGTAAACCTTGGTCGCTGTGCCTGAGAACAGCGCGGCCTTCTCCGTCGCCGAGGCGCCCCTGGCGATGTGCTTGAAGGCGTTCCAGAGGGTGGCGTAGCTGCAACTGCCCATGTCGACCGGGAAGTTGCTCTCGAACATGCAGCGATCCGGCCCGAACGCCTCGATGCAGGTCTCGATGTAGGGACCCCATTCCATGGCCAGCTGTTCGGACGGCGCGCGCGGCTCGGCCAGGAAAGAGGGGAAGTTGCAGAAAGCCATCGCCAGTCCACCCAGCTTGACCACCACCTTGGGCGACTTGGCCAGTTCGCGGATATTGTCGCGCCAGATGTCGAACCGTTCCGGAAGCTTGCCGGTGTAGACGCCCCGGCCCAGCGGTGTGCCCACGTGGTCAAGCACCAGGGTCGTATCCGGGAAGGCGCGGGCCAGGTCTATGACATCGGGCAGTTGCGGCTCGAGCAGCCAGGCGTCGAAGGACAGACCCATCTCGCCCAGATGCCGGAAGCCCCTGCGGAACGTGGCGTCGCGGTAGAGGCCGGCCTCTACGCGGTTGAGTGGCCCGAGCACGTCCTTGTCGTCATCGAAGGAGGCGGAGTTGCGGATGCCCTTGAAGCGGCCGCCGCCGGCGCGGATATGGGCCTCCAGCACAGGCTTCACCGCATCGCCCAGCAAGAGGTCGGCCTTGCTGACGATCCCGGCGCAGGCGCGGAAGGGGCCGTACATGCCGCTGGCGCTCATGGCTGCTACGCCGTTGACGAATTCGGTCTCGCCCACCGGCTTCAGATCAGGCGAGCCGCCGCCCTTGTAGTAGGCGCCGCACTCGACGAACACCGTCGCGACGATGTTGTGACCGCTTTCGGTATCGCCCCTTAGTTCGTCCAGCAGATAGCGCCGCGCCGGCTTGATCGCCGTCATGAACGGATGGGCGTCGACTTCGGGAGCCGCGTAGGTACGATTGTCCCAGAGGTGGTGATGCGGATCGACGATGGGCAGATCCGGATCGAGGATGGTTTCCTGCATGATGTCGCTCCCTGCTCATCGTTAGAGCTCACGCTAAGGCCGGGTGAGCCGGGGTCAACCGTGACGTCGCGTTGGCCCGCAGGAAGGCGGAGAGGATTTCACTCATCATCGGATTCGAACTCCGCGATCAGGGCCTTGAGCCGCGCGACTTCCTCGGGCGACAGCGCGCGATGCTGGGCATAGTGCGCCACGAGCGGCGCGATCTGGCCACCGAACAGGCGGTCGAGCAGTCCCTGGCTCTCGCCAGTCACATAGGCCTCGCGGGTGACCAGTGCGCGATAGAGTGCGCGGCCGCCAGTGCGCTCCGAGGCAAGGGCCTCCTTCTTGAGCAGGCGGTTGATCAGGGTCTTGACGGTGGCCTCACCCCACTGCTGCGCTGGACCTACGGCCCGTATGATCTCCTCGGCCGTCAGCGGGCCCTGCGACCACACAGCCTCCATGATCTGACTTTCCGCACCGGAAATCTTCGTCATCTTACACCTGTAGCTATCCGGAGGTTACGCCTGTAGTTTGCGCTGTCAAGCGTGGGGCGTATTGGCGTTGGACGGCGTGTCAGGACTGAGGCAGTTTGCTCTGAGGGGGCTTTGTGACAGCTGAACAGATGACTGTGCCGGATGCCGCAGCGACGGCGCATCCCGACGGGATCGGCATGCCTGGCGCCGTCGCCGTGGCGCCGCCGGGCGTCGCCGCCTTGCTGTATCTTTGGCTTCGGCGCTGCTAGATTTGCATCGCAAGCACAGCGGGGTGCAATTGCTGTCGGTTGACCTCTATCGCGGCGAAGACGCTTTGCGGCGCGACCGGGAACACGTGCTGCGCCGCAGCTGGCAATTCATGGGCCATGACAGCCAGGTTCCGGTGACCGGTGACTATCTCGCCGATGTGATCGGCGGCGCCCCGGTGGTTGTCGTGCGCAAGGCCGATGGCGAGCTCGCGGCCTTTCACAACGTCTGCCGGCATAGGGCCGGCGCGCTGGTGGCGGATGGTACGGGCAACTGCGGAGAGGCCTTCACCTGCCGCTATCACGGATGGCGCTATGCGCTCGACGGGCGGCTTCGCAACGCCGTGGATTTCGGAGCGCTTGAGGGGTTTGATCCCCGTGACCATGGCCTGTTTCCGGTCTGCGTGGAGGTGTGGCGCGGGCTGGTGTTCGTCAATCTGGACCTCGGGGCCGAACCGCTCGCGGCGCTGATCGCCCCGCTGGCGGCGCGCTGGCCGGACGGGCAGGCAGGGTTTCCGTTGACCGAGCGACGCAGCCACCGCATCGCCTGCAACTGGAAGGCCTATGTGGAGAACTATCTGGAGGGATACCACCTGCCGATGGTGCACCCGGAGTTCGACGCCGATGTGGTTGTGTCTGAATACCGGACTGAAGTGGTGGATCAGGTGATCTTCGCCAGCGCGCCGCCAAGGGACGCCAGCGTCTA
>NZ_JBILRO010000326.1:0-2910 GCF_044372605.1 Phenylobacterium sp. | reverse complement strand
GGGGGTCACTGTCTAACGCCACGGCTATATGATCGAGCGGATGACGGCGGTGGGACCCACCGAGACACGGCTGGACTATTTCTACTTCTTCGACCCGGCCAGGACCGCCGAGCTCGAGGCGATGCTGAAGGTCTCCGACCTGGTCACAGCCCAGGATCTGCAGGTCTGCGAAGAGGTGCAACGCAATCTGGAGGCCGGGATCTATCGCGGCGGTGTGCTGTCGCCGAAGCATGAGAACGGTGTTGCGTGGTTCCAGGACCGGATGGGGGAGGCGTTGCAGGTCCGCTGAGGCTTTCCCTCTTGCCTCGCCGCGCCAGCCGCCGCACGTTGTCGCAAGAATTCAAACAGACGTTTCAGGGAGTGCTCCGCCATGTCCATCGACTTTGAAATCCCCCCGGAAGCCAAGGCCGTACGCGAGCGCGTGCGTCAGTGGGTGAAGGACGAGTGCATCCCCGCCGAGAAGCGGCTGGTGGACAAGGAAAGCTACAAGGTCGTCTTGGCCGAACTGCGCGCCAAGGCCCGGGCCCAGGGCCTGTGGCTGCCCTTCGTGCCCAAGGAACATGGCGGCATGGGTCTGGGCCCGCTGGCCAATGCCCTGGTGCAGATGGAGCTGGGGATGAGTCACCTTGGCGCCCTGAGCATGAACAGTCAGGGGCCGGACGACGCCACGATCCTGACGTTGCTGGCGCACGGCACCGACTTCCAGAAGGAAAAGTACCTCAAGCCGCTGCTGAATGGCGACCTGCGGGTCTGCTACTCGATGACGGAAAAGGCCTCGGGCGCCGACGCCACCGGCATGCGCACCACGGCGGTCAAGGACGGCAACGAGAACTATATCCTGAACGGCGAGAAGTGGTTCTCATCGGCCGCCAGCGCCGCTGACCTGGCGCTGGTGATGGCCCGAACCGACCCGGACGCCCCGCGCCATCAGCAGTTCTCGACCTTCATCGTCGAGCTGCCGACCCCCGGCTACCGGATCAAGCGCGATATCCCGACCATGGCCGCTGAAGGCCCGCTCAGCCACATCATGGGCGGTGGCCACGCCGAAATCGAGATCAAGGACCTGGTTGTGCCGGCCGAAAACCTGCTGGGCGGGGAGGGCCGGGGCTTCGATATGGGCCAGCATCGTCTGGCCTACGGGCGCCTGCGTCATGGCATGCACAATGTGGCTATGGCCCAGCGCGCGCTGGACATGGCCGCTGCCCACATCAGCCAGCGCGAGACCTTCGGCAAGAAGCTGGATGAGCGCCAGGCCGTGCAGTTCATGATGGCCGAGTGCGCCAGCCAGCTCTACATCGCCCGCCTCATGTTGCTGCACATCGCCTACAAGGCCGAGAAGGGCCTCGACATGCGGCAGGAAAACTCCATCGCCAAGGTCTACCTGGCCCACATGGTCCACCACGTGGTCGACACCGCCATCCAGCTGCACGGCGCCCTGGGCTACAGCCGCGATACCCCGCTCGCCGCCTGGTACACTCACATCCGCTCCCAGCGACTGGTCGACGGGCCGGACGAGGTGCATCGCTGGACCGTGGGCCGGAACGTGATGAAGGCGTTCAAGGCGACGGGTACGACGGCGGGCGCTGCAGGCGGAGACTTGCTGTAGACGCCGCTGATCGCATTGCCCCGAACCCTGAGGGCCCCGCCTGGGGCCCCGATCCTTTGGGCGTCGCCTGACGGTTGTTCCTGCCACAGGTGGCGCCTTTAGGGCGGCCCTTAGACGATGTCACTGGCCCATAGGCTTTGTCACTGACGACACCCGAATCACCCTGACAACCCGACCTGTTCCCATGGCCAGAGGCAGGGGGAGGGGAGGGCTCGCCTTTAAAATCTCAATTCAACCCCCTGCACAGTAGGGTAAGTGATGCCCCGCAGTTCTGCGCAGAGTGATATGATGACCCCTCGCTTTCGCAGAGCCTGAGGCTTCCCAATGATGGATCAAGAACCCGAGGGCCGGGACAGGAAGGTTCAGGCCGTCGCGCTGGATCCGGCCGACCTGCCGGAGGCGACCGGCACCCAGGATCGGAACCTGGGCATTATGCTGGTCAAGCAGGCCGTCGAGGCTCTGTGGGCTCCGGCTCGCATGAGCAATGCCGACCGGCAGGAAGCGGTTAACGCCGCGGTCGCCGCGCTCAAGGGACTGGCGCCGACCGATGCCCTCGAAGGCATGATGGCGACGCAGATGGTCGCGATCCATAACGGGGCCATGGAATGCCTGAGGCGTGCGCAACTCGAGGGCCAGTCTTTCGAGGGCCGCGATCAGAACCTCAAGCACGCCACGAAGCTGCTTGCGACCTACGCACGGCACGTCGAGGCGCTCGACAAGCACCGTGGCCGCGGTCAGCAGAAGATCACGGTGGAGCATGTCACCGTCAACGCGGGCGGCCAGGCGATCGTCGGGAATGTTGGCGCGGGCGCAAACTCGCCAAGGGCCTATGAGCCCGTGAAGTCCCCGCTGGCCCTACCGGACGACCCTTCGCCCCACGCTCAGATCATCGACGGCGCGCAGTTCGCTCGAGCTGAGCGTCTCAAGAAGCCCATTCCGGTCCGCCGTGGCGGCCGGTAGTCATCTGCGCAACACCGCGGGAATGCGCGGAAGTCGGCGGTGCGGGGCCAGGACGCGCAAGGGTTCGCCGTGTCAGGCGCCTGCGGTGTCCGGGAAGAAGCGTTGCCGGATGCACGGAGGCGCAACGGGGTCTGGCGCGCCCAAGGGGAACATGAACGCCCTCAAGAGCAGCATGTTCACGAAGGAGATGAAGGCCGAACGGGCGCGCTTTCGAGAGATGATCGTGGAGTCTAAGGAACTGCTGATGAAGGTTGAAAGGTCTTAGCTTCCGCAGCTGACTCTTTGCCGACCCTCGTCGCGTCCGCTCGCGGGCTTGGACCCAAGGACCGCTTTCGACCCCTGGC
>NZ_JBILRO010000090.1:0-11650 GCF_044372605.1 Phenylobacterium sp. | reverse complement strand
GCGGTTCAGCCCCACCCGCGTGCTGGAGGCCCAGGTCAATGAGGGGCGCGACGAGGTCTATGGCGTCCTTCGCGCCGATGTCTCCATCGGGGACCTCCGTTTCAGTCATCAAGGGCCGGCCAAGTTCCATGAACAACGCCAGGAAGCCGCCCGCTTCGAGGCACCGTTCTCCTATGGCTGGCTTGCCGGGCAAGGTATCGCCTCAACGCAGTTGCTGGGCCTGAGGGGCGCCAGTGGTGGCTGGCAGCTGAATGGCGGCGAGGACGCCATCACAGACATGACCATCGGACGCCCGGCCTCGGACCGCGCTGCGAACTGGCGCCTGAAATCCGGTCGCGATCTTCCCGGACGACTGACGGCCCTTTGCCGCTATGAGATCCCGGTCTACGATCACCGTTGGCAGGGCAGTTTTGTGCGTGGCGCGGTCGACGGCCGACCGGTTGTGGGCGTGCTGAATGATTGGGTTGTCGAGCCGGACATCTATGCCGCTGCGATGGAGCGCGCCAGAATCAGGTCGTCGTAGACATTGGCGCCGACGGTGAACTTGCGCACGCCAGCCTTCGAGAAACCCTGGCGGTCATAGAAAGCGATGGCGGCAGAGTTGTCGCCGTAGACCCCCAGCAACAGCCGGCTTGCCCCGGCGCTAGCCGCAGCCTCGATCGCCGTCGTCATCAGACCAGCGCCGACACCGCCGCCGTGGTGCCTGGCCAACAGATATATCCGCTTCAGTTCCAGATCGGACGGCCCGGTCGGAATCGGCAGATCCGGTGGGCAGAGCACGGCATAGCCAACAGCGACGCCAGTCTCGGCCACGCATGCGACCCACAGGCGGTAGTCCGCATCAGCCAGCCATTGGGCATAGAGTTCAGCGCAATGCTGATGGCGGCAATGGCTGAGGATATCAGCGGCCGGCAGCACCTCGGCATAGGTCTCGAGAAAGGTGGCCTGGCCCACCAGCGCCAGGGCCTCGGCATCGCCGGGCGTACAGGGTCGGATCGTCAAACTCATTTCGGGCCACCCGAGCATTTTCCGCCGAAGTGGACACCGGTTCGGCGCAGAAAATACGAAAAACCTAGAGAGTCGAGCCTCGTCATCCCGATCAGATTGAATCAATCTGATCGAGCGAGGCTCTAGCACACTGGCCGCAGGTTTGGTGCTGGGCTACGAACCTCCTGAAGAACAATCAGGGAGAACGCAGATGTCAGGTCGGGTTGAGGGCAAGGTTGCGCTGGTGACGGGCGGGGCCAGCGGCATCGGGCGCGGCTGCGCTGAAAAGCTCGCGGCTGAAGGCGCCGTGGTCGTGGTGACCGATATCCAGGATCACCTGGGCGCAGAGGTGGTGGCCGGTATCAAGGCTGCGGGCGGCAAGGCCGAATACCTGCACCACAACGTCACTGACGAAGCGGAATGGGTCAGTGTCATCGCCGCGATCAAGGCCGGGCATGGCCGCCTTGATTTTCTGGTCAATAACGCCGGGATCGGCATCGGCGGGTCCGTGCTGGAAATGGCGCTGGCCGACTGGCAGCGGCAGATCGCCATCAATCTGGATGGCGTGTTCCTGGGCGTGAAACACTCGATCCCGCTGATGCGCGCATCCGGCGAGGGCGGCAGCATTGTCAACATGTCGTCGGTAGCCGGCCTCAAGGGATCGGCCAACATGGCGGGCTATTGCGCCACCAAGGGCGGCGTGCGCCTCTTCACCAAGTCGGTGGCGATGGAATGCGCCAATGCCCGCGACGGCATCCGCGTCAACTCCGTACATCCCGGGATCATCGAGACGCCGATCTGGATCACCGTCGGCGCGGCGACCAACCCGGGCGCCAACGCGCCGCCGGATCTGGATGCGCTGTCCGCCATGGCCGTGCCGATGGGCGTGAAGGGCTATCCCGAGGACATCGCCAACGGTGTGCTGTGGTTGTGTTCCTCCGAGAGCCGCTATGTCACCGGGCAGGAACTGGTGATCGACGGCGGCCTGACCGTTCGCTGAAGGTCCGGGTCCGACGCGATCAGATCCTGGTCGGCGTTTGACACAGGGCGGGCGCTCTGGCGGGTTGCGGATCTATCCAGTCCCAAGCAACCGTCGACGACGCGCCGGTCTGCCGTTAGATCGGACCCCATGACCGCGACCCTGCACGTGATTTTCGGCCCCTCCGGCGCCGGCAAGACCACCTACGCCCACGCCTTCGCCCGCCGGGAAGGCGCGGTGGCCTTCATCCTCGACGACTGGATGGCCCGGCTGTTCGGTCCCGACATGCCCGATCCGATCGAGTACGACTGGATGATCGAGCGCGTTCAGCGCTGTGAGGGACAGATCTGGTCGGTGGTGGCCGGGTGTCTGGCGGCGGGAACGTCGGTGATCCTCGACATCGGCCTGATGCGCCGCGCGGATCGTGATCGCGTGCGCGGGATCGCGGGCGCCACCGACCTGCCCCTCCAGTTCCACTTTGTCAGCGCCAGCGCCGAGGTCCGGCGCGCAAGGGTGGCCGATCGTAATGTGGTGCGGGGCGAAAACTTCGCCATCGAGGTGACGCCCGAACTCTTCGACTTCATCGAGGGCGTCTACGAGCCGCCGGGTCCCGGCGAACTGGACGGCGCGATCATCAGCGAGAGTGCGTGACGGTTCAGGCGCGCGAGAACACACCTGCCGGCCAGGTCGCGGCAGCGAAGGCTGGTGGGCCTCGCGGCAGGTCTACATGACGTAAATGCAGTTCGGCGACCGGATCGAGCACCGGTTGGGCATGATGGTCTACTGTCCTTCGCCAGTAGTTGGGGGCGCAAGACGACTACCTCAACCTGGACGCCCGGACCTTGTTTGGCGGCCTGCCGCCGCCATCTATAGGCTGGTCCGGGCAGCGAAAGGCTTCCTGCCGCGCGCGCGTGGCGCTTGAATTCTATAACCACTTGATTTTTGCGCCGCAAAATTCTAGCTTTTCTGCCCCCGGCCTGCTTTCGCCAGCAGCTGGACTTGGGGATCACACCTAGGGCGAACTTCGAGTCACGATGGAAAAAGTTCCGATGACCGCCGAGGGCTACACGGCCCTCGACGATGAATTGAAGCGTTTGAAGACGATCGAGCGACCGGCGGTGATCGGTGCGATCGCCGAAGCGCGCCTGCACGGCGATCTTTCCGAGAATGCGGAGTATCACGCCGCCAAGGATCGCCAGGGCTGGATCGAGGGTCAGATCGCCGAGATCGAGGACAAGATGGCGCGCGCGCAGGTCATCGACGTGTCCAAACTCTCCGGCAGCCAGATCAAGTTCGGCGCGACCGTCTCCGTCATCGACGAGGATACCGAGGAGGCCGCCCGCTATCAGATCGTGGGCGAGCACGAGGCCGATGTGAAGCGCGGTCGCGTGTCGATCACCTCACCGATCGCGCGCGCGATCATCGGTAAGGAAAGCGGCGACGTGGTCGAGGTGAACACCCCCGGCGGCGTCAAGGCCTACGAGATCACCAAGGTGGAGTGGGTCTGACCCACCTGCCATGGCGCAGACGGCGCGCCCCTTGAGGATCTGGGCTGTCTCTGACGGCCGCGCCGGTATCGAGGCCCAGGCGCTGGGACTGGCCGAAGCGGTTGCCCGGCTCCGCCCGGCGCATATCGCGGTCAAGCGTATCGGCTGGAAAGCCGGTCTGGGCCGCATGCCCTGGCGGATGATTCCCCCGGGCGCGCGCACAGGCGACATGATCGGCGAGCCCTACCCCCACATCTGGATCGCCGCTGGCCGCGCCACCCTGCCGCTCTCAACCCGGATGCTGGCCTGGTCCGGCGGGCAGACCTTCGTGGTCCAGACGCAGGACCCGCGCGCCCCGCTGGATCGCTTCGACCTGGTTATCCCGCCGACGCATGACGGTCTGACCGGCCCCAATGTATTTCCGATCCTGGGTGCGCCCAACCGGATCAGTCGCGAACGGCTGGATCTTGAGCGGGCGAAGTTCCAGGCGCGATGGGCCGCGCTGCCCTCGCCGCGCGTCGCCGTGATCATCGGCGGTCGGTCCCGGGCCCACGACCTGCCGAAGCAACACGGGATAAACATGGCGCGGCAGATCACCGCCGCGGTTGAAGCGGCGGGCGGATCGCTCCTGGTCAGCTTTACACGTCGAACGCCGCCTGCGACGCAGGCCGCCATGCGGGAGTTTTTTGTGAGCCTCCCCGGCGAGATCTGGGACGGAACAGGCGACAATCCCTACTTCGCCATGCTCGCCAGCGCGGATGCGATCCTGGTCACAGAGGACTCCACCAATCTGGCCACCGACGCGGCGGCGACGGGCAAACCCCTGTTCACACTCGGGATGGTCGGCCGGAGCCCGAAACTGCAGGCGTTTCACGCCGACCTCGGCGCGAGAGGGATCGCCCGGCCGTTCGCCGGCGAATTCACCGCCAAACCCTATGACCCGGTGGCCGAGACCGACCGCGCCGCCGCAGAACTGTTGCGCCGTTACGACGGATCGCGTTGAAGGGGCCCGGAATTACGCCGGGAGTGAATGGTTTCTTGCCCGGGTGGCACGGCTTGGTAACCTTAGCTAAGGATTTGCCGTTACGCTCCCGCCATAGGGACACAACCTGATTCGTACATGGGAGTCGCGCAGTGGCGATTTACTTCTTTGAAGAGATAACGGCCGCGCAGGCGCTGTCGTATACGCCGAGCGACGTGCTGGTGTTCACGACCCCGGGGCTCACCGCCTCGCAGGTGTCGGTCACCTTCGTGCCGTTCACGGCCACTACGCCCGACTTCATCACGCTGACGGCTCCGGGCAAGATCGTCACTTTCACCGATCCGGGCGGCTATCGCGGCGAGATCGACTCGGCATTCTCCGACGGGTCGCTGCTTTATGCCGGCACCACGGGCAACGACAACATCACCGGCACAAGCGGTCGCGATGGACTCTACGGCGGTACGGGCAACGATACGCTTCAGGGCGCCGGCGGCGCCGATGTACTGCAGGGCAATCAGGGCGATGACTCGCTCAACGGCGGCGCCGGCGACGATGTGATCTACGGCGGTCGCGACAATGACACCATCGACCTTGGTGGTGCGTCCAGTCCGGCGGTCATCCAGTTCGCCCAGGGCAACCTCGGCGACGACTCGATCACCGGCAGCACCAGCGCCGATCTGCTTCTCGGCGGTCAGGGCAACGACTCCATCAGCGGAAACGGTGGTGCGGACTTCATGCTCGGCAACCTCGGCGACGACACAGTCACCGGCGCGGGCAGCGACGACACCATCGGTGGCCAGGATGGCGCCGACAGCCTGACCGGCGGCGGCGGGCAGGACAACGTTGATGGCGGCGAAGGCGCTGACACCATCGTCACGACGACCGGCAACGACACCATCACCGGCGGCGGCGGCAACGATACGGTGAACGCTGGCGGCGGGTCCAACAGCATCACCCTGGGCGCGGGCGCTGACGTCCTCGTGTCCGGCGCAGGCACCGACACCATCGACGCAGGTAGCGAAAACGACTCCATCACGGCGGGCGACGGCGCGAACGTGATCGAAGGCGGCACGGGCAATGACACCGTCAGCAGCGGCGCCGGCGACGACATCATTTCGCTGAGCGACGGCAACGACACCCTGGTGGATACGGGCGGCGCCAACACCATCACCTCGAGTACAGGTCTGGACAATGTCACGACCGGCGCCGGAAATGACAACGTCAGCCTCGGCGACGGCGAAGACACCCTCACCGACTCCGGCGGCACAAATGTGATCGACGGCGGCAACGGGGCCAATGTGATCTCGGCGGCAGGCGGCGGCTCGATCAACACGGGCACGGGCGCTGACACGATCAGTGGCCTGACCGCTTCGACAGCGATCACATCAGGCAGCGGCGCCGACAACGTCTCCAGCGGCGCCGGAAGCGACACCATCACCAGCGGCGACGGCGACGACACCGTCAGCGCGGGCGACGGCAACAACGTGATCAGTGGCGGCGTTGGTGCCGACAACCTGAGCTCCGCCGCCGGCAACGACACCATCGACGGCGGCGACGGCGCCAATGTCATCAACGGCGGCGACGGCAACAACAGCGTCACCTCCGGTATCGGCGACGACACCATCACCACCACGGCGGGCAACGACACCATCGCCACCGGCAGCGGCGCAGACAGTGTCAACAGCGGCGCCGGCCTCGACATCATCGGTACGGGCGCGGGCGCAGACTACATCGTCTATACCGGCCGCGGCGCGGTCACGGCGGGTGATGACAACGACACGGTCGACGGTTCGGCCAGCACCGTGGACTCCATCGTCGACGGCGGTGGCGGCAATGACTCGATCTCGTCCGGTACAGGCGCTGATTCGATCCTTGGCGGCGCCGGCGACGACACGGTCACCGATGCAGGCGGCGCCAATTCCATCGGTGTTGGCGAAGGCGCCAATGTGGTCACCGGAGGGACCGGCACCGATACGATTTCCAGCGGCGCAGGCAATGACACGATCACAGCAGGTGACGGGGCCGATTCGATCACGGACACGGGCGGCGCCAACCAGCTGAGCGGTGGAGCCGGGAATGACACGATCCAGGCCTCGACCGGCAACGACAGCATCAGCGGCGGCGACGGAAACAACCTGATCACCGACGCGGGTGGCAACAATACCATCACCACCGGCGCCGGGTCCGATACCGTCACCGGCAGCGCCGGCAATGACACCATCGACGGCGGCGATGCGGCTGACGCGCTCAACGGCGGCGGCGGCAATGACACCATCACAGGCGGTAACGGAACCGACACCATCACAGGTGGCAGCGGCGTGGACAGTCTGGCCGGCGGCGCCGGCGCGGACACCTTCAACTTCGCCAGCACCGAAACCGGGATCACCCTGGCAACGGCCGACACGATCACCGACTACGCCGTCGTCGATTTCTTCGACTTCGCCCAGGTCGCAGGATCGGCTGCCAACTATTTCGAAGGCGCGGCCGGCGGCACCAATGACTTCGCCGCCGCCCTGGCGGCTGCCGATATCGCGCTGAACGGCACCCGCCTCTATGCCGCCATCAGCTACGGGGCTGACGTCGGCCTCTTCGTCGACCTCAACGGCGACGGCACGTCGGACCAGGTCATCATCCTGGTCGGTGGCGCGCTCGCGAACATCAGCGAAACCAACATCATCTAGGCCTACGCTGAAATTGAGACTGGCAGGGCCGTCCTTCGGGGCGGCCCTTTGCTTTTGGGGCGCATCGGGCCATTCAGGGGGTGATGATCCTCGCCGTCCTCCAGGCCCGCATGAGCTCGACCCGACTGCCGGGCAAGGTGCTCAAACCTCTACTCGGACAGCCCATGGTGCTGCGTCAGATCGAGCGGTTGCAGCGCGCGGAGCAGATCGACCGGCTGGTGGTGGCGACCAGCACCGAAGCCTCGGATGACCAGCTGGCCACGGTGCTGACCGGCGCGGGCGTTCCAGTGTTCCGCGGCGCCCTCAACGATGTGCTCGCCAGGTTCATCGGCGCCCTCGACGCCCATCCCGCCGATCACGTGGTGCGCCTGACCGCAGACTGCCCGCTGATCGACCCGCACGTGGTGGATGCGGCCATCGCCCTGCACCTGGCAGAGGCCGTCGACTACACCTCGAACACAGCGCAGACCTTCGCCTTTCCCAAGGGTCTGGACGTCGAGGTGGTGAGCGCCGCCGCGCTGCGCCACGCCGCCGCCGCCGCCACCATGGCCGAGGAGCGCGAACACGTGACCTGGGGTTTCTGGACCCAACCAGATCAGTGGAAGATCGCCTGGCTGCACAGCCCGGGCTCAGACGATGGCGACATCCGCTGGACAGTCGACACACCGGACGACCTGGCCTTTGTCACGGAGGTCTACGAAGCGCTGTATCCAGCCGCGCCGGCCTTTACATCGCAAGACATCCGCGACTTGATCGCCGCTCGCCCTGATCTCGCCCATCTGGGGGGCCATAGACGTATATGAGCAGTCCCCGCATCCTGTTTGTCGTGGACGCCGGCCCGCTGGTCGGCGGGGGTCACGTTATGCGCGCGCTGACCCTGGCGCAGGCCCTGCAAGCGCAGGGCGCGACATGCAGTTTCTCCGGCCCGCCGGCCATGACTTCAATACTCGACGCCTATGCCCCCGATATGGCCCGGATCGACGCGGCCGATCTGGCCCAGGACAGCACATCGGCCAGCTTCGACGCCCTGGTGTTCGACCACTATGGACTGGGGGAAGGCGATCATCGGGCGCTGGCGCGGGGGCGCCCGGTGCTGGTGGTGGACGATCTGGCTGATCGGGCCCTGGGCGCGGATGTCGTGGTTGACGCCGGGCCTGCGCGCCGGGCCACGGACTATCTTGGCCTGACGCCCGACGATGCGCGCTTGCTGCTGGGTCCCGGGTTTGCCGCCGTCAGACCGGAGTTCGCGGCGCTTCGGGAGCCGGCGCTGGCCTGGCGCGGAGAGCCGGTCCAGCGGATTCTGATCGCCATGGGCCTGACTGACGTGGACGGGATCACAGCCCGTGTGGTGGAGCGGGTTCGACCACGGCTGAACGATACCGGCATTGATATCGTCCTCGGCGCCGAGACGCCCAGCTATTCCGGGTTGCTCAAGATCGCACGCCGCGACCCGCGAATCCTGCTGCATGTGGACACCCCGCACATGGCGCGACTGACGGCGGAGGCTGACATAGGCATCGGCGCGCCGGGATCGTCCACCTGGGAGCGCTGTGTTCTGGGCTTGCCGTCCGTGCTGGTGGTGCTCGCGGAAAACCAGCGACCCGCGGCCCGCGCGATGGCCGAACTGGGGGCCGCCCTGGTGGTGGACGTGGCGGATGCCGACTTCGAGACCGCCTTTGATCGCGCCCTCATGAAGCTGTTGCGCGACGCCGAAGCCCGCCGGGAAATGGCCGCCCGCAGCGCCGGGGTCTGTGACGGCCTGGGCGCCGGTCGCACGGCGGAGATCTTTCTGAAGCTGATCGCGGCGCGAGGCTGATCGGCGACAGCCTTAACAAAGTGTTTGTATCCCGGGGTCCATGCAGGACCCATGCGTGAGCTCCGCCAGATTCGCGGCCTGAAGTATCCGGACGAGTTTGTCGTGCGGCACTTCTTCAAGCGCGGCCTGTCCGACCGCCCGGGACGGGTGCTGGAACTAGGCTGCGGAACGGGCAACAACCTGTCGCTTTACCTGACGTGGGGCTGGGACTGCGTTGGCGCAGACTATGATCAGGACGCGTTGACGGACGCACGCTTCAACCTGGGCAGCGGCCCGGACCTAATCCAGGCCGATCTCTCGCAAGGCGCGCCGGAAATCACCGGAACGTTCGACGCCGTGATTATCCCCAACCTGCTCTGCTACCTGACATCCGCACAGGCCGACGCCGCCCTGATCGGCCTGAGGGCCCATCTCACACCCGGATGCGAGCTATTCGTCCGGACACGCGCGATCGACGACTACCGCTATGGCCGTGGCGTTGAAGAGGAGCCGGATGGCTACCGGCTGGCCACGCCCGAGACCGGGGAAGCCGGTCTTTTCAACCTGTTCTATAGCCCCGCCGGCCTGGTCGAACGCCTGACCCGCACCTTGTCGCTGGAAGAGCCGACCGTCCTGACCTGCCGCTTCGACAACGTTCAGGCCGGACGCCCAGTGCCCAACAACAGCGATGTCATTGTCTGGGGACGCTGCGGATGAGCCGGGTCAAGATCGTCGGCGGCGGCCTGACCGGCATCCTGGCGGCGTTCGAAGCCCATCGGCTGGGCGTACGTGATATCCAACTCTACGAACGCTTCGACCAACTGGGCGGGGTCGCCCTGCCGGAAACCCGGCTCGGCCTGGAAATGCGTGAGGGCTGCATCTACTTCGGGCCGAAGGATGATCCGATCCGCACCCTGCTGGAAGCCTATGGCCCGACATTCGAGGATTTCGACAACCGCTTCGGATCGGTGAGTCCCGACGGCGCGGGTGGCGTCACCTATGTCGATGATTTTGGCGGCCCGGCCCTGCCCTGTCACGGCATTGGCCTGACACCGCCCGCAGGTCCCAGCCTGGCCGACCGGCTGAACGCCTATCCATCGGACCTGCGCGATGGGCTCACCCGCTATGCGAGGTGGCATCTGGGGCATGACCTGAAGACTGTGCACGGCGACGCCGCAATCCCGATGGCGATCAACAGGGTGTTTCCGCGCGGGTCGAACCTTGCCGATCTGGCCGAGATCAAGCGCCACGACGCGCTGGCCGATGAGCTTTACGCCATCCCGCGCGCCCTCTGGGGCCGTACGGCGAACCTGACGGCCAGTCTGCCGAAGGGCGGCTTCACCGGGTTGCTGCGGCGCTGCCGGCTGGCGCTGGAGGCCATCGGCGTAACCCTCCATGATCAGACCCTGGTGTCACCGCGCCAGGCGCTCACCGAGCATGCGTCCGGCGAAGTGCTGGTCTGGGCCGCCAACCCCACGCCGATGTTCAAGGCTGCCGGCGTCGCCACGCCAAAACTGCTGCCAAAGAGTTTCTCAACTCACGTTTTCGCTGCCGCGTGGACCGGCGCCAGGCCCTTCTACGTGCAGAACTTCACGGCAGAGGGCGCCTGCTTCCGGATCTACATCTATGAGAGCGCTGGTCAGACCCTCCTGACCGCCGAGTGCGTCCGAGAGAGTCCGCTCACGGAACTTCGCCAGGAGATCCACCACCTGCTCCGGGGCTTCGAGGGCGAACTGGTGCTGGGTGACGTCCTCTCCACCAGCATCAAGCCGCGCTGGGTCTATCATTCGCTGGAAGCCCTGCAGGGCCTGGCGCAACTCCGGCTGGCGCTGGCCGACCGGATGGGCGACGCCTTCGTCGCGGGAGCCTGGGAGCCCTACGCCAAGGGACAGAAATTCGCCGAGGTCAACGCCGGGTTGGCCAGAGCCCTGGGCGTCGAGGCGCAGGCCGCCGCCGCATGACCCGGACAGCTGCGATCATGCAGCCGACCTACCTGCCCTACCTCGGCTACTTCCACCTGATCGCGGCGGCGGACGTTTTCGTCTTTCTTGACGATGTGCAGTTCGCCCGGCGCTCCTGGCAGCAGCGCAATCGCATCTGGAGCGCGGCCGGCGAGGTGATGCTGAGCGTGCCCGTGCAGAAGGCCGATCGCGAGGCCAGCCTGTCGGTCATCGAGACGGCCGAGACCGAGCGCTGGCGTGAAAAGCACCTGAATTCGATCCGCCACACCTACGCCAGGCGGCCGCATTTCGCCGAGGGCATGGCGTTTCTGGAGGCGCATCTGCAGGCGCCGATCACCCGACTGGCGGATCTGAATGTCGAGATCATCCAGGCCGCCGCTCACCGTCTGGGGCTGGCGACGGCATTCGTGCGGGCCTCCACACTTGCCGCGCCGGGAGAGCGATCCGAGCACCTGCTGGCGATCTGCCGCGCGGTGAACGCCACAGAATACCTCTCGCCGATGGGGTCCCGCGACTACATGGTCGAGGACGGCGTCTTCGCCGGAGCCGATTTTCCGGTGCGCTTCCAGGGGTTTGTGGAGATCGCCTATCCACAGGGCCATGAGCCCTTCACGCCCTACATGGCCTTCATCGACGCGGTGATGAACCTCGGCTGGGGCGGGACGCGGGACCTGATCGACCGGATGGCCTCGGCCTAGGCTCTAGGCCAGCATATCCCAGACCAGCGGTTCACCCCGGACCAGATCGCGGGCCGCCTTGCGCCCCATCACCTCGTCGA
>NZ_JBILRO010000318.1:0-3048 GCF_044372605.1 Phenylobacterium sp. | reverse complement strand
CCAGCCGCGCCAGAAGCTCCGGCGTGAAATGCAGACCCGCCGTCGGCGCCGCGACCGAGCCCTCTTCGGCGGCGTAGACCGTCTGATAGTCAGCCCGGTCCTGGGCGTCCTCACCACGCTTGGCGGCGATGTAGGGCGGCAAAGGCATCATGCCGTGGGCTGCTATGGCCGCCATGAGGTCGGAGCCCGCCAGATCGAAGGCCAGCACAATCTCACCGCCCTCACCCTTCTCCCGCACAGTCGCAGCCAGATCGGCGCCGAAGATGATGCGATCATGGGGCGCCAGCTTCTTTCCCGGGCGCATGAAAGCGGCCCAGGTCTGCTCATCCAGCTGGCGATGCAGCGTCGCCTCCACCGCAATCCGACTATCGCCCCGGATCCGCACGCCCTTCAGCCGGGCCGGGATCACACGGGTATCGTTCACCACCAGCACGTCACCGGCGCGCAGCAGCGCCGGCAGGTCATGGACCCGCAGATCCTCGAACGGTGCGCCAGGGTTCACCACCAGCAGCCGTGCAGAATCGCGCGGACTAGCCGGGCGCAACGCGATCAACGCGTCAGGAAGATCGAAATCAAAGTCAGCTAGTTTCATGGAAGGCGAGGTGAAGCACATGCAGGACACCCCGCGTCAAGGCCGGGAGCGAATGCGGTTGGCCCGGCAGGACATCTCGATCCTCATGACTGGCCGATCGACCACGTCTACGCCGGCCCGGGCTGGGCGACGGTCAAGGTTGAGCGCGGGCCCTGGCTGGGCTCGGACCACTATCCCCTGATCGTCACCCTGGCGCCGGTACGTTAGGCGTCGGCGGCGACCTTGGCCGAGATGATCTTGCCGGGGCTGCGCGGCGGCTCGCCCTTGGGCAGGGCGTCGACGTGATCCATGCCGTCGGTGACCACACCCCAGACCGTGTACTGGCTGTCCAGGAACCGGGCGTCATCGAAGCAGATGAAGAACTGGCTGTTGGCCGAGTTGGGATTGTTGGTCCGGGCCATCGAGCAGACGCCGCGCACATGCGGTTCCTTCGAGAACTCGGCCGGCAGATCAGGTTCCTTCGAGCCGCCTGAACCGGTACCGGTGGGGTCGCCGCCCTGGGCCATGAACCCGGGAATTACGCGGTGAAAGACCACACCGTCATAGAAGCCCTTGCGCGCCAGCGACTTGATCCGCTCCACGTGCTTGGGCGCCAGATCGGGCCGCAGCTCGATGGTTACGGCGCCGGTCTCCAGCTCCAGGATCAGGGTGTTTTCAGCGTCCATCATTTCACCTCAACAGGAATTGTCACATCACACGCCGTGAATTCGGCGCCTCGAGCGGCCTGGGTCCGGGCAATCTCTGCCTTGAACCAGGGGCCGGCCGGATCGATCACGCGAACCTTGGGTCGCTCTTTCTCGGGGATATCCGTCAGCAGGCGTACGCGGTCCATCCGATCCTGCGGATCGGCCACTGGCTCGCCCGTCTTGATGGCCTTGACCACGGACTGGCCCGAAATCACACGGCCCCAGGCGGTGTAGCGGCGCTCCAGCGCCGGATAGGCTTCACGCATCAGGTAGAACTGGCTGTTGGCCGAATCTTCCTCGCTGCCCCGCGCGGCCCCGGCGACGCCAGGGCAGTAGAGGCCGTAACCGGCGATCTTGCCGTCGCGGGTCATGGGGGCCAGCATCATGGACTGGGTGACTACCGGCAGGGATTTGATGAACCCCACCTCGGCCACACTCTGGTCAACGACGAGCACGAAGGGCGTCTCGGGGCCCCGCCGGAACATGAACTCGGCCTTCACGTCCGGCAGGCTTGAGCTGCCTGTGCCCCGGTTCTCCGGGTCACCGGTCTGGGCCATGAAGTCATCAATGACGCGGAAGAAGGTCAGCCCGTCGAAGAAGTGCTGTAGCGCGAGCGTGCGCATGCGCTCGGTGTAGAGCGGCGCGACCTCCGGAACCATCTCGACGATGATGCGGCCCTTGTTGGTATCGATCACCAGCACGTCTTCGGGCTTTGGCGTGCGCCAGTCGGCGGCGGTGGGCTTCGGGGCGGCGGGGGTCACGGCGGCCGCCGGAGCCGGCGCAGCGGGCTTGCGCACCTGGGCGAAGGTCGCACCAGCGGACAACGCGAACGCACCGGCGGCGAACAGAAGCAGGGTCTTTCTCATCGGCGCCTCTCGTAGCGGGCGATGCGCCGCAAAGCCAGTGTCGTATCGGCTCAGGTGCGGCCCAGCTTCGCCATCAACCGGGTCTTCACCGACGGGCTGACGAAATTGTCCACCTCACCGCCCAGTTGAGCGATCTCCTTCACCAGCACCGAGGCGATCGCCAGGTGTCGCGGATCGGCCATGAAGAACACGGTCTCGATCTCGCGATCCAGCTGCTGGTTCATGGCGGTCATCTGGAACTCGAACTCGAAGTCGGAGATCCGACGCAGGCCGCGGACGAGCACCGAAGCGCCGACGCTGCGCGCGAAGTGCATGGTCAGACCCTCATAGGGCTGCACCACGATCTCGGCCCGGCCGCGCAGGGGCGCGATGGTTTCCTCCACCATGGCCACCCGCTCATCCAGAGAGAACAGCGGCCCCTTGCCGACATTGATCGCCACGCCGATGATCAGCTTGTCCACCAGCTTGACGGCGCGCCCGATGATATCGGTGTGGCCGATATGGATCGGATCGAACGTCCCCGGATAGAAGCCGACGCGCGTCATAAGGCCTGGATCCCCCAACTTGCTCCAAAACGCCTTTCGCCGCCAAAGGCGGTTCTGGCAAGCGGAATTGTTCGGTTTCGCCGGGATACGAAGGTTGGGAACGCTGCGGCCGGCGCTGGTTGAACCGCAGAAACCGCAGAAACCGCAGAAATGCGCCGAAAGGCGGGGCCGATGATCTTCACCCACGCGGTGTCATCCCGGTTTTCGCGCAAGCGAAAGACCGGGACCCATAGACGCGGCGGCGCAGGGGTGGGTGAGGCATGGAAGTCGGGGTGGAGCCTGGCAGATCAGGCGCGGGCGGCGGGTTGGGTCCCGGTCTTTCGTGTTCCACGAAAACCGGGATGACACGTGTGGTAAGT
>NZ_JBILRO010000315.1:0-3089 GCF_044372605.1 Phenylobacterium sp. | reverse complement strand
TGGCCAGGGGCTCCCCCGGCTGGATGTTGTCGCGAGGTTTCAGCGGGCGCCGCTGAAACCGAGTCGCTTGGTGTATCCTACCTCTCAGCGCGCGCCGCGCCACCCGATATGCGCAAAGCCTTCGGATAACCGTCACACTCGTCCCTCCGACGCAGCACAGCCGGATGACAGAACGCCCGGGAACAGGCGATATGGCTTCGCACGACAGGAGAGACGCCATGACGGATGCAGTCGGAATTCTGTACGAAACGCCAGCGCCGCAGGTGGCGCGGATCGTCCTCAACAGGCCCGAGAGCCGCAATGCGCAGGACACCTCCCTGCTCTATGCCCTGAACGACGCCTTTGATCAGGCGGCTCGCGACGGCGACGTGAAGGTCATAATCCTGGCGGCGGCAGGGCCGCACTTTTCTTCGGGCCACGACCTTCGCGAGGGCGGGACCATTGCCGAGCAGATGGCGCCCTTCGATCCCGTAGGCACCTGGTGCGGGTTTGGCTGCGCCGGAGCCGAGGGGCGGATGGCGCGCGAGAAGGAAATCTACCTCGGCCTGTCCGAGAGGTGGCGAAACATTCCCAAGCCCACGATCGCGCAGGTACAGGGCAAGTGCATTGCCGGCGGCCTGATGCTGGCCTGGCCTTGCGACCTGATTGTCGCAGCCGATGACGCCGCCTTCTGCGACAACACCGTGGGCATGGGCGTGGCGGGCGTCGAGTACTTTGCTCACCCCTGGGAGATGGGACCGAGGAAGGCCAAGGAGCTCCTGTTTACCGCCGACTGGCTTGGCGCCGAGGAGGCGCGCGCACTGGGGATGGTCAATCAGGTCGTGCCGGCAGCCCAGCTCTCTGAATACACCCTGGCCCTCGCGAGCCGGATCGCCGCCAAACCGATGTTCGCCCTGCGGATGGCCAAGGAGGCGGTCAACGCTGCGGAGGATGCCCAGGGTCGCGTGGGCGCCATGCAGACGGCTTTTGCGCTTCACCAGCTGGCGCATAGTCACAACATGCAGGTTCACGGCATGCCCGTAGACCCTGGCGGCCTCCAGGTACGGCGGAAGACCTGACTGGCGAACCACCGCACTGTAGAACCCGACTCTCCTTTGGAGGCTGATGGCGTGGAAGTAGTTCTCGATTCGATCGACCGGCGAATACTCCGGGAGTTGCAGCGCGACGCCAGCATTCCGATCGCCGAGCTGGCCCAGATCGTCGGCCTGTCGCAAACGCCGTGCTGGAAAAGGATCAAGCGGCTGACTGACGCCGGCGTGATCCTGGGCAAGGTGGCCTTGCTGGATCGCACAAAGCTGAATCTTGGCCTGGCGGTGTTTGTCTCGGTCAAGACCAGCCGCCACGATCAGGAATGGCTGGACGCCTTCGCCAGCGCTGCCTCCGCCATGCCTGAGGTGGTGGAGTTCTATCGGCTGTCCGGCGACACCGACTATCTGTTGAAGGTACTGGTGCGCGATATCGCGGCCTACGATGTCTTCTATCGTCGGCTTATCGCCGCTGTGCCCCTGTCGGATGTCTCGTCAGCGTTTGCGATGGAGCAGATCAAGTCCACCACCGCCGTTCCGGTTTGACAGACGCGGCGGCAGGCCGCCAACTCAGGGGTAACAACGAGATTTCGGCTGGGAGGCCTGAACTGCCATGGCATGGATGTTCGCGGATGTTTGGGAAGCCATCGCCAGGGCCCAACCGGATCGCCCCGCCGTGGTCCTTGGCGAGCGAACCATCAGCTGGGGCCAGTTTGACGCCCGGGCCGATGCGCTGGCGGCTCACTTCATCGCACGGGGATTGAGTCACCGGGCCAAGGTGGCGGGGTACCTCTACAATGGGCCCGAGTACCTCGAGAGCTACTTCGCCGCATTCAAGGGCGGGTTCGAGCCCGTAAACACCAACTACCGCTATGGACCCGAGGAGCTGGTCTACCTGTTCGACAACGCCGATGCCGAGGCCGTCGTGTTTCACGCCAGCTTCGCGGACACGGTCGAGGTCATCCGCCCACGCCTGCCGAAAGTGAAGACCTGGGTCGCCGTAGCCGAGCCTGGCCATCCGGTTCCTGCCTGGGCCGATGACTACGACGCCATCGTCGCGACCACACCCGCCGCTCGGCCAGTGAAGGCTGCCTGGGGCCGATCCGGCGACGATCTGTTGCTGCTCTACACCGGCGGCACCACCGGCATGCCCAAAGGGGTGATGTGGCGCCAGGACGACCTGTTCCAGGTGATCGGCGCCGGCGGCAACGCCGCGCTGGGCATCCCGCCCGCCCAATCCATCGACGAGTTGATCGCCCGCCATGCTGCGGCTGGTGACATGAAGCCCATTTCGTTGATTGCCGCGCCCCTGATGCACGGCACGGGACAGTTCTCGGCCTTTATCAACTTCAACAACGGCGGCACGGTCGCTTGCCTGCCATCTCGCAAGTTCAGCGCCGTTGAACTGTGGAACGAGGCAGAGCGCCTGCGCGCCACCAATATCGTGATCGTCGGCCTGGCCTTCTCGACGCCCATGCTGGAGGCGTTGGACGCCAATCCCGGCCGATGGAACCTTTCCTCGGTTCTGGCCATGAGTTCGTCCGGGTCCATGTGGAGCCAGGAAAACAAGCGGGGCCTGCTGAGCCATGTGACCTCCGCGGTGATCATGGACAGCTTCGGCTCGTCCGAGGCCGTGGGCCTGGGCGCGTCGTCCTCCGCGCCGGGAGCCGAGGTTCAAACGGCCGCCTTCATGCTGGGCCCCAACTGTGTGGTGTTCACCGAAGACGGACAGCGCGTCGAGCCCGGGTCCGGGGAACGCGGGCTGGTGGCGGTAAGCGGCTTCCTGCCGCAGGGCTACTACAAGGACCCCGAAAAGAGCGCCAAGACGTTCAGGATCATGGAGGGCATCCGTTGGTCGGTGCCGGGTGACTGGGCAGAGGTCAACGCCGATGGCACCCTGAAACTGCTCGGCCGCGGCTCGGTCTGCATCAATACCGGCGGGGAGAAGGTCTTTCCTGAGGAGGTCGAAGAGGCGCTGAAACGTCACGCCAGTGTCCGTGATGCGGTTGTGGTCGGGGTGCCGGACGCGCGGTTCGGCGAACGCATCTGCGCCGTCGTGGAGCC
>NZ_JBILRO010000157.1:0-8210 GCF_044372605.1 Phenylobacterium sp. | reverse complement strand
GCTCACCTGCAGCGCCGGTGTGGCGGTAAAGCCCCAGCCGCTCTCCGGAAACAGGCTGAAGACTTCTCCACGATCCAGCATGCCGTGGGACACCGCACGCTCGAGAAGCCGCGGGTCCGCGGCGGATCTGGCGGGCAAGGTCGGGCCCCAGTAGTCGATGGACGGCCGTCCCTCGCGCACCCCGACCAAGAGGGTGTCGTCGCCGCCGTCGAGTCTCAGCACATCAGACATTCAGGGCGCCGCCGCAGTCTGGTTGCCGAAGCTCAAACCCAGTGTGGCCCGGCGTCCGAATAACCAACGGTTCACGGACAGCCCCACGCCAAGGCAGGCGATCAGGGTCACCAGCATGAGGTGGATGTAGTGGATGGGCGTCCAGACGAAGGTGAATACGGCATAGAGCGCCACGCCGAACACCACGGCCGTCATCGCCGCGCGCGCATCCACATTGCGGAACGCCAGCCCCAGGATGAAGGCCGACAGGATCGGCATCGAAAGAAGGCCGTTCAACTGTTGCACCAGATTGATGATCGAGGCCGCGCCGGAATAGACGGGCACCAGCATGATCGACAGCACCATGAAGACCAGGGAGATGATGGTGTTCAGCCGCTTCACATCCGGCCTGGCGGCGATGAAGCTCTCATGCAGGTCGCAGACGTAGAGGGTCACCGATGAGTTCAGCACCGAGGTGTAGCTGGTCAACACGGCGGCGGCCATGAAGGCGGCGAAGGCCCCGGACAGCCAGCTCGGCATCACCTCGGCGACAATCCGGCCATAGGTGGCGTCGCCGATGTCGCCGAACAGCTTGTAGGCGCAGACCCCCGGGATCACCACGATCGCCGGCACGAACAGGATACGGATCACCACCGCCGCCATCACGCCCTTCTGCCCCTCGCGCAGGCTGGGCGAGGCCATGGCCCTCTGGGTGATGGTCTGGTTGGTGGACCAGTAGAACATCTGGATGAAGATCATGCCCGTGAGCAGCGTCGGCCAGGGAATAGGACTGTCGGGTCCGCCGATCATCGACAGGCGCTCCGGTGGAATGCCCGAGAAGTCGAAACCGATCGCCGCCATGGCGAGGATGGTGACCGCCGCCGCCATGCCCAGCACGCCCACGCCCGAAAGGGTGTCATAGACCGCCACGGCGCGCAGGCCGCCCAGGATTGTATAGGCGGCGCCTACCGCCGCGATGCCGCCCGCCATCACCAGCAATGGGGGACTGGAGACGAACATGGTCTTCAGGAACAGGCCGCCGGTGTAGGCCATGATCGGCAGATAGATGAACACATTGCCCAGCAGGAACAGCACCGAGACCGTCGCTCTCAGATGCTTCGAACCATACTTCCGCTCGAGAAGCTCGGTCGTGGTTGTGCAGTTGTTGCGATAGTAGATCGGCAGGAAAACGAACGCCAGCATCACCAGCCCGGCCACCGCCGAGAGCTCCCACCATGCCAGCAGCAGCATCTGGTTGCCGTTCATGCCCACCAACTGGTCGGTGGAGAGATTGGTGAGAGTGATCGAGCCGGCGACGAACGGCCAGGACAGGTTGCGTCCAGCCAGGAAGTACTCGCTGTTGCTGTCGGAGGAGCGCCCGCCCATCCGGTTCACCTGCCACCAGGTCGCCAGGGCCATAACCAGCGTCAGGCCGGCGAAAACGCCCCACTGGATTGTGTCCGATGTCATGTTCCGCCCCCGCCTCGACGCACTCTAGGAGCGCCCGACCGCCACCAACAGACCTGCCGTCACGTCCAGAGTGGTGACGAGGCCTTCAGGACCCGGCTCATCATCAGCATGCGGGCCACCACGCGCTTGTCCGCAGCGTCACGCAGCGTCGCTTCGTACCACGTGACTTCGGTCTTGGGAGATTCACCGACGGCGATCACCGTAGCGTCGGCCAGATAGTCGTGATCGAGGAAGATCGGCCCGTCGACGTACTGCAGCTCGATGGCCCCGAACATGCCGACGAAGTCCTTTACGGACGCGTAGAGCGGCCCCTCCACAGCGCGCAGCGCATCGATCGCGGTCGCGGGCGCGGCCACCCGTTCCCCGAAGACACTGGCGTCGCGGTACTCCGGCATGATCTCGGTAAGGTGATCGATCCGCGCCAGCCATCTCTCGCTGTCCAGCCGGCTTGGAACATCGCTCACCAGATCGCCCACCTTCGAGCTTCGCAGAATTCTGAGATCCACCGCCGGACGCTGCGCGGCGACCTTCAGACGCAGGGTCGAATTGGGATCGTCGCCGCCGACCCAGGCCGTACCTTCGTTGACCCGCACACCCTCCGGCGTCTCCATCCAGACGTTCGCACGACGCAAGTCGGCCCCGAGCTCTTCAACCGGGCCTGCGAAAACCTGAACCGGCTCACCGTCCGTCGTGGCGTTGACAAAGTGCAGGGAGAGCCCGCCGCGCCGGCGCCAGTCCGAGCCGAAGCGCTCCAGCAGCAGGGGCGTGTACTGCTCGAAGTGGATGTTGCCGGCCACAGTACCGCCGCGAAAGCCCAGCTTCTGCGCGGTCGCATCGTCGTGGATCGAACCCTTGGCGTCCCGCGAGAAGTTGACCGGTCGGCGCACGGGCCCCGCCAGAATCCCGTCGCGATCCTCGCACACGAAGGTGTCTGTCGTCACTGAGGTCTCTCCCTTGACCGGCCTTTGGGAACGCTCTTATTGACTTCGACTATAATAACCTGCGGAACGCTGTCCATGGACCTGAGCCTTTCGGAAGCTGAAATCGCGTTCCGCGACGAGGTCCGCGCCCTGGCCGCCAGCGCCTTTCCCAATGGCGAGACATTCGACCGGAGCCGGGCGCACGAACAACGCTGGCACAGGGCGTTGCTGGATCGCGGCTGGGCCGTCAACAAATGGCCTGTCGCGTTCGGCGGCCCCGGCTGGACACCGACCCAGAGCTTCATCTGGGAGCGCGAGATGATGGCCGCCGGCCTGCCGACCCAGGTGGGCGGCATGGGCCCCGGGATGCTGGCGCCAATCCTGTTCGCCTACGGCACGCCGGAACAGCAGGCCCGCTTCCTGCCGGACATCCTGCATGACCGGGTGCGCTGGTGCCAGGGCTACTCCGAGCCCGGGGCCGGGTCTGACCTGGCCTCGCTCCGCACCCGGGCGGTGCTGACAGGCGACCACTATGTCGTTGACGGTGAAAAGGTGTGGACCAGCGGCGCACATCGCGCCGACATGATGTTTTGCCTGACCCGCACCTCGGACGAGCCCAAGCGGCAGGACGGGATCACCTTCCTGCTCCTCGACATGCATGCGCCGGGCGTGACGGTACGACCGATCATCTCGATAGACGGGCGTCACATGTTCAACGGCGTGACGTTTGATGGCGTGCGCGTGCCGGCCGGGAATCGCATCGGGCGCGAGGGCGAGGGCTGGACGGTCGCCAAGGGGCTGCTGACCCATGAGCGGACCGGTCAGGCCTTTGTCTCGCTGTCCCTCGATATGCTGGCGCGGATCCGGCTGGCGGCCAGCGGACTGCCGGGGTCGGACGGCGGCAGCCTCATGGACGACGCGGGTTTCGCCGCCCGGCTGGGCTGGGCCGAGGTGGAGCTTCAGGCGCTGGCGATGACGGAACTTCGCACGCTGTCCGAAGTGGAAGCCGGCGGCGCGCCGGGCGCCCAGTCGTCGATGCTGAAACTGAAGGGCACCGACATCGTCCAGCGTGTGACGGAGTTCTTCGTGGAGTGCGCCGGCCCCTACGCCGCGCCCTGGTTCCCTGAGATAGCGGGACAGCGCCAGACCATCGGTCCCGACTGGGCCCAACCCGAAGTGACCCGCTATCTGGAAGCCCGCGCCGCCAGCATCGCCGGCGGCTCCGATGAGGTGCAACGCAACATCATCGCCAAGCATGTGCTGAAGCTGTGAAGTCCGGCGTAAGCCGGGCATGCTGGAGCCGGTACGCCCTTGAATCGGAGTTTAGTGCAAGCCTCGCGACCGCAGCGTTTCCAGGTTGGCCTCGTGCTTCCGCCGGTTAATGTTGAAGGCAAACAGAAGCAGTATCGCACTCCCCTGGAGCGCCACTATGGTGGGGATGTAGGTCAGGCCCAGGTTGGTCAACACCGACTCCGGCACCTGACCGCGCTTAGCGTCGTCAGGAAACTGGCTGAACGCCAGAATGGTCGTGGCTGTGAACACGCCGGCGCCGGAGACCATCTTCCGGACCAGCCCATTGGCGGACAGCAGAAGGCCCTCGGAGCGCCGGCCGGTGCGCACCTCAGCGTCCTCGACCACGTCAGCGATGAGGGAGGCCGTCAGGATCCCGGACGCGGCCGCCAAAGTCGCGTGGGCGAACTCCTGGCTGCACAGCACCAGGAACAGGACCGGCGTCCCGTTCTCCGGTCCGAGTCCCAGTAGCCGCAGGGACATGGGCGTAATGTGGACAAGGAGGCCTGTCGTCGAGGCCAGCAACACCCCGTATTTCTTGCCCAACATTCGGCCGAGCACAGGCGCCAGCGCCACGCCAGCCAAACCCCCAGTCAGGCTCATCGTCGCCAGCACAGCGAGCTGACTCTGACTAAGCTCCCAGAAGTAGATTCCGACATACATGTCGAGCCCGCTCTGAGCGCCCGCCGCCACGGCTATGAACAAACCCGACAGCGACACGACGATGAAGGCCCGATTGTTGAGGGTCGCGACGACCTCGGACAACATGCCCCGGAAAGTGATCGGCCGGTTCGGCGCCGTCGACAGGTAGGGGATCCGGTGCGCCGTCCCCACCGTTGATAGAATGATGGCGGCGAAGATGATCAGTGCGCCGGTCATCGAGTAGAGGAAGTAGCCGTCCCGCGCCAGCACACCGCCGGAGCCATCGGCGTTCTCCTTGAGAAAGAACTGCAGCGCCATGATCATCATGCCCGCGCCACCGAACAACACGAAGATCTGGCGCAGCGCGATCAGATTGGTGCGCTCGTCGTAGCCCTTGACCAGCTCAGGTACGAGCGCCTGGTGGGGGACTTCGAAGAAGGTGTCGAAGAACCGCACCGAGAACAGACAGATCGCCAGATAGATCGCCAGCGCCCCATGGCTCCAACCTTCCGGTGGATTCCACAGGAAGAAGAAAGCCACCGCGTAGGGCGCCGCAGAGACAAGCATGAACGGATGGCGCCTGCCCCAGCGGGAGCGAAGATTATCAGAGACCTGGCCGATGAGCGGGTCGAGCACCGCATCGAATACCAGAGCGATCATCAGGATGCCGCCGACCACCTGCGGCGGGAGGCCGACCACTTGATTGTAGAAGATCACCAGGAACGAGGAGATCGCCCTGTGTTTGAGATTGGTGGCTGTGCCGCCCACGGCGTAGAGCAGCTTCGCGCCCAGGCCGAGGGGCGGGGCGCGCTCAACGTCGGTTGCGGCTGTGGTCACACACTCTCCCAGACGACATTCAGACGTCGTAACTGTTTTCTGCTATGATTTGGTCGATACGCGCATCGAGTTCCGGATCAGGCCGATAGCCGCTCTTCAACCGCCGCTCCGTAAATCTCCAGGCACGCTCGACACCCTCTTCCAGGGGTATCTCGCAACGCCAGCCGCCTGCAGCGCGCGAGACCCTGCTGACATCGAAGATCATGGAATTGGACTTGTCGCCAAGCAAGGTACCCGTCCAGGACGGCTCGTACTTCACCAGCGTATTCGACAAAACGTTGACGATGTTCGGCTCGGCCCCGATCACAGCCCCAACGGTGCGAAGTATTCTATTCCACGTGTGCCCTACGCTGTCGGTTATGTTGAATACACTGCCAGGCGCATCCTGATGACCGCAGATATGTACGAACGCCCGCGCGAAGTCCTCGGCATGCGTCAGCGTCCATACGGACTCGCCGTCTCCATGCACGATGACGGACTTTCCGTTCACCAGGCGCCAGGCCAGGTGATCTCCACGAACGACCGTGCTCGGCAGATTTGTGCGATAGGTGTGGCTGGGACGAACAATCGTCACCCTGATATCGCCCGCTTCTTCCGCCGCCAGTAGCCGGGCCTCGCATGCCGCCTTCTTGCGGCTGTACTCCCAGAAGGGATTGCCCAGCGGCGTATCTTCCCGAATTAGCGGAACACTGATTGGCTTCGCATAGGCCGACGCCGAAGATATGAAGACATACTGGCCGCAGCTGCCGCCGAACATGCTGATATCCCGATCAATATCCGTCGGCTCAAACGCGAGAAACTGGCAGACGACATCGAAATTCTGCTTCGCGACTTCGGCATAGAGCGCGTCATCGGCGATGTCCCCGGCCACGTGCTTTACAAGAGGCGTCCCGAACCCCGGTCTGGCGCCTCGGTTGTAGACCGTAACATCGTGCCCGGCGCGAACTGCCTCCTCAACACACGCAAAGGATATCTCGCCGGTTCCACCAACGTACAGAACCCGCATGGTCAGGCGTCAACGGGCGATATCGCGCCTCTCACAATCCGCGCGCCGCCCAGCTGGTGCGAATCCAGGAAGTGGTTGACCCGTTCAGGGTCCTCCACGAACCGCACATTCCGATTGACGCCGTGAAGGCTCGGCGCATCGAACACCTCCCGCACGTCCGACTGGAACACCATCCGACCATCGCCAAGCTGTCCATCGTCCATCACGCGCAGCGTGGGGTCGGCGTCAAGACGGGCCGACAACGCCGGATCCAGGTCCTGAATGTACCGGCCACGCCAATTCTTGCACTTCCCCGCGTGATAGGTCGCCGCGATCATGGCGCGCGCCCTGATCCCGGTGTTGGGCACGCCACGGTGCCACATCCTTGGGTCTCGAAAACAGACGCTGCGCGCCGGGATCGTCATGCGCGATGGCGGTCCCCACTTCTCAAGGAGGTCCGGCCTGTCCTTGATCCTGGTAGTTGCCCAGGTGACAACCTCGGTTTCGAACTGCGACCTGGGATAAATCTCCGTGGCGCCATTGGCGATGGTGATTTCATCGAACGCGATTGAACAGCTGAGCGTCGTCATCGGCGGAGGCCAACTCTGGCCGTCGCGCGCCGCATCTTCCGGCGACTTCCAGGAGTAGGGCCGGTCGAAGTGCAGTGGTTGATAACCGCTATCCACGCAGTTCACATTACCATTGTAGAATCCAAGCCAGGCCCCGTCGCCCAGCACGCCCTCAACGACACATTCGATCAGCGGGTTCGCTACGAGATCGGGGCGGACGTAGGGAGCATATCGGCGGAGACCCAGCTGTAGGTGTCCCGGACCCGTGTTCTCCTCGTGTCGGGTGGGCTTCCCCAAAGCCCGGACCTTCTCGACGTCCTCCAGCACCGAGTCCATGAGCATGTCACAGCTCTCGACCGAAACAATGTCCTCGACGACAGCGAAGCCGATGGTTTCGATGTCCCGAACAATGGCCGCAAGTTTCTCAGGGGCGATCGTCCCATCCGCCCTCTCGGTCGCGGTAATCTGGTATCCCACCTGATATACTCCCTTGCTGACTTCTAGGCTGTTGGCGAGACCAAGGCTTTCCACCTGTGAGGCCGATCTCTCGGCCACAACTGAACCAGTATGCCGCTCGCCGAGTCCGGTTCGATAAAGACCCGATCCGTCCCGACGCCGCGGAGCTTGACGCCCCTGGCCGCAAGTTCGGCGACCGCTTGATCCAGATCGTCCACCTTGAAGGAGAGCAGGCGAAGCCCCTCGCCGTGCTCCCGCAACATCTGGGCGTAGTGGGAATCGTCTCTCGTTGGGGCGACCAGCTCAAGAAACGTCCCATCCGGCTGAATGAAGAACGCGACAGCGACCCCATTGTCCGGGTTGTTCACCCTGTGGCTCAGAGACAAGCCAAGCCGGGTCCAGGTCGCGACGCCTTCCTCAATGTCGCGGACCAGCAACACCACATGATCCAGCTCTTTAAGCGCCATTGATCTTACCCGTCCGGCCAGACCCTCGTGTCACGCTCCGATCAGAAGTCCTTGCGAACCGTCACGCCGAAGTATCGCTTGTAGTCGCGAGGCAATCCGCCGACCAAGCCGCCGTTACCCTGCGCGTAGGTCGTGCGATAGAACTTGTCGAACAAATTCCTGACAAGAACCCGGCCTTCCCAGCCGCTTTTCTTGTCCATGACCGAGAGGATGCCGTTCACGATACCATATCCCGGCGCGATGGTGTCCGGTGTCTGGGAGATGCTGTTCTGCTGGCTTGATTGATAAGTATAGTTTCCGGTCAGGTTGACTCGATATCTCTCCGAGTCATATGCCTCGTACTTCGCCTGCACCGAAATCTTGT
>NZ_JBILRO010000129.1:0-9239 GCF_044372605.1 Phenylobacterium sp. | reverse complement strand
CTTGGCGGCGGCCTTCTTCGGCGCAGCAGCTTTCTTGGGTGCAGCGGCCGGAGCAGCCTCGGCGGCGGCTTCGACAGCCGGGGCCGCGTCGACAGCCTTGGCGGCGGCGGCCTTCTCGGCCTTGCTCTGCCAGGGCAGGTTCAGCGTCGCGAAGTCCAGGCCGCGGGCGCGGGCGTCAAGCTCGGCCTTGGTGGTCATGTCCACCACGCCGTCCCACTTGGTCTCGGTCCCGTTGGCGGTGATGCCGACCACGCGCAGCACGCTCTCGTGCTGGCGATGGCCACGGGTGCGGCGATAGCCCTGACGGCGGATCTTCTTGAAGATCTTCACCTTCTCGCCCTTGCGGGTCTCGACCAGGGTCGCGGCCACGGAGGCGCCGTCCACCAGGGGAGCGCCGACCGTCACGGCCTCGCCGTCGCCCAGCATCAGCACATCGCCAAACGCCACGGCCGCGCCGGGTTCGCCTTCGAGCTTTTCAACCACCAGCAGGTCGCCGGGGCTGACCCGGTACTGCTTGCCGCCGGTCTTGATCACCGCGTACATCGTTCGCGCCTTCGGTACTAAAGTGTGTGTTTGCAATAGAAAACGCGCCCGAGAGATGGCTCACGGGCGAGAGGTGGGCGGTTATACAGCCGGATTGGTGTGAGTCAACGGCGAGGGTGGGAGCAAGGGGCAATTCCGGCGGCGCGCTATGCGCTCGACACCCGTTCCTGAACCTGTCCTTAAGCCGCCGCATTCATTGTGGCTATTCTTGACACGCCGAAGCCGTCCCCATCAGAGTGAGGGACCGATTGGAACGCCAATGCCGACCTCATACTTTGTAGCTGCGACATGGGACGCCGAGGCTGGCGTCTGGGTCTCCGAGAGCAATATTCCAGGCCTCCATGTTGAGGCCGAGTCCCTCGGTGAGTTTGAAGAACTGGCCATGGCGCTGGCCCCTGAAATGTTAGCCGAGAACGTCGGCATTCACGACGCCCGCATCCTGATCGACTTCCGCGCCCAGGGCGCCCGAGAAGTGGCGGTCGCCTGAGCCTAGAATTTGGCGTCGATACCCAGGTCCTTCAGGACGCTGTTGGCCGTGTGGCGGCTTTTTGTGCGGGGCACGATGACGACGCGGCCGGTGATCGGACTCCACCACTTTTCATGACTGCCCTTGCCACCGGGCCGCTGCTCGCAGCCATGCGCCCGCATGAGTTTAAGGAGGTCGGGGTAATAGGTGGGCATAGACGGGTGAGATGGCCTAGCTTGTTGTGATCCCAGGTGGCAGTCCGATGCTTTGTGAGGCATGGACCGGGCTTCACCAGTCTATACACCAGCGATATCAATGGGTGATCAACGGCTGACCGGGAAAATTGCCGCTCAATTTCAAAGGTCGCTCCAGGGATTGATCACCATGAGACCCGCCGCCGCAAACGCGCTGGTGTCCCGGGAAGCCACCTCGAAGCTGTGGGCGGCGGCGATGGCGGCGATATAGCCATCCGGGGTCGGAAAGCCCTTGCCGGCGGCGCGCGCCCTGACCGCCAGATCGCCATAGCAGCGGGCAGCGTCGGCATCGAATGACAGGATCCTGCCCGCGAAAAGCGCCAACACCTCATGTAACGCGGCGGCCAGGCTATCCTTGCGTCTGCCTTTCGGAAGCGTGCCGATGTCGAAGATCAGCTCCGCGACGGTGATGCTGGAAAGATAAAGCGTCTCGGCCGCCTGGGCGTCGAGCCAGTCGCGGACAGCCGGGTCCGGCCCGGGCTTCATCGCCTCGGAGACCACATTGGTGTCGAGCAGGATCATCCGAAGGTCAGGGGCTCGGCAGGAGTTGTGTCCCGGGCCTGATCGAGGGCGTCCACATCGGCGTTGGTGAGGCCTGCCTTGCGGCTGATATCGGCCAGCGCGCTGCCGAGCCGCAGTCGATCCGCCGGCCGAACGGCGGTCTCAAGGATGGCGCGGATTTCGGCTTCCGTGCTGCGATTGTGGGTCGCCGCCCGGACCTTCAGGGCGCGGTGAGTTTCGTCGGAGAGGTTGCGGATGGTGACGGCGGGCATGATGGCGGTTTTGTCTTTTCGATATCAATTGGAAAGATGAGAAAAGGAATCCACTCCGGCGTGACGATCGTTGGGCTAAGGCTATCAAGTCGACGGGATTCTCGCCCTCAAGAAAACCGCGCCTGATACGTGTGCGTCGACAGCCGCACAGCCTCGCCCAGCGGCGGGGTGAGTTCGAACATCCGGGGGTCGCGGGCAAAGGCGTAGAGGCGCATCAGTTTGAAGGCGTCGGTGCGCTCCTCAGACAGGGCGTGTTCATTGCGGGTGAGGAAGAATGGTGTGGTCTGGTTGCCGCGGGTGGTTTTCACTTCCACCAGACGCTCGCCCCCGTCGCGGTCGAAAGACAGGATGTCATAGCCGGCGCCGTCGCCGTCTTCCTCGGCCACCCAGCGGACTTTGCGGGCGAGGTCGGGGCGATTTTCGTCCAGCAGGCGCTGGCGCTCGAAGTGGAAGACCATCTCTTCACCGGCCTTGCCCAGTTGGCGGTTGCGGAAGTCGCGAGCGCCGGCATCGAACTTGGCGACGAAGCGTTCGAGGATGGCGGGGCGTTCGCGGGGCGGCTGCAGTGGGGGCGCAGGCTCGAGAAACGGCATGGCTGGTTCGGCCAGTTGACCGGAGACGCTCGGAACCCAGAGCGGTGACTGGGTGGTGAGACGGCGCTCAATCGCGTCGAGGATGGCGGCCTGATAGTTGGCCATAGGACGATAGCCGCGAATGATCGGCTCGCCGATCTCCGCCAGCACGGCGGAGATGTTCATGTGCTTGAACTCGATGGATTTTGAGGACCGGTTGATCTGTTGGCCGAGACGGGCCCGATGGTGCGCCTTAACGTAGGGCTGTCCGGCCTCTTCGAGGGCCAGCATGGCAAAGTAGTCAGCAACGATGAGATCGAGCTCGGCGTCACTTCAGTCCGGCCGATTTGAGTCGATTTCGGCCACGTGCGCCTCCAAGAATGAGGATGGCGGGTCCGGCGATGGCGTCAAGGGGTCGGGGTCGCGGACTGCCCCCTCCCTTGCCGCTCACTCTATTCCCCCATCAGCGCCGAAACGGCCCGAATAAATCTCCCTCGCCGCCAGCCGCGTCATCGCACCGCTTGACGACGCCGGGCGGGCGTGGCGGGTACAGGCGCGGGGCTGGACCCCGAGGCTGTGAGTGCAGAGATGGCGACCTTGATCCTGAGCGTGATCGGCAGCGACCGGCCGGGCCTGACCCAGGCGCTGGCGGATGCGGTGCTGTCGGCGGGCGGCAACTGGCTGGAGAGCCATTTGAGCCGGCTGGGCGGCCTTTATGTGGGCTCGGTGCGGGTCGAACTGACGCCGGAGCACGTCGAGGCCCTGCGGGCGGCGGTGACGTCGGTGGACGTCCAGGGACTGGACGTGCGGATCGCGCCGGCGCTGGAGGACACGGGCGAGGCGGGCGAGGTGGTGTCGTTCAGCCTGGTCGGTCAGGACCGGCCGGGGATCGTGCGCCAGGTGACCGGCGCCCTGACCGTGCTGGACGTCAACATCGACGCCTTCGAGACCCGCATCAGCGCCGAGCCCTATTCCGGAGCGCCGCTGTTCCACCTGGAGGCGCGGTTGCGGCTGCCCGCCGGCGTGACGGCGCAGGACGTCCAGATCGCGCTGGAGGCCATCTCGGGCGAGATCATGGTGGATATCTCCCTGATGACGGCAGAGGCGCACTGAAGACCGGGTGGCGGGGCTCACGCGGGCCCGTTGCCGCCGCCGCCGAACCCTCCCATCCTGCCGGTCATGCTGAAGGCGCTCAGGCTGCTCCTGCCGGCGCTGGTTCCGTCGTGGAAGTTCTTCGACGTGATCGCGCCCTCGCCCCGGATCGAGTTTGCGCTCGGCCCGGCGCCCGAGGCGGCGCCTGGCGTTTGGCAGGAATTTCGGCCCCGGCCCGCACGCCTCCCGCCGCTGGCGATGCTGGGGCGGCTATTCTGGAACCCGCGCTGGAACGAGACCCTGTTCCTGGTGAGCTGCGCCGAGCGGCTGGTCGACCAGCCCACCGCCCACAGTGAGGACGAGATCTTCCGCCGCATCGCCGCCGAGCTGGCCCGCGCGCCGGATGCGGCCGGGCTGGCGCCCTGGCTGTGGTTTCGCCTGGTCTTCATCCGGCGCGAGGGCGGGGACCTGGTGCGCGAGACCCTGTTCACCGCCCCGCCCCGCCGCCGCGCGGACCTCGTCGCCCCATGACCCTGGAAGCCGCGGTCCGCCTGACCGAGATCCTGCTGGCGCTGGCGCTGATCCAGCAGGGTCTGGAGCACCTGGCCGGCGACCGGCGCGAGCGGTGGCTGTTTGCGGCGCGGACCCTGCTGTGCGGGCTGGTGATCTCAGGCTTGGCGGGGCCCTGGCCGCTGGTGGGCCTGGGGGGCCTGTCGCTGCTGATCCTGACGCGGTTTCAGGGGCCCTATAACGGCGGCAGCGACCGCATGGGGCTGCTGGCGCTCTGGTGCCTGATCGCCGCCCAGCTGTTGCCCACCCAGCCCGCGCGGGAGGTGGCCTTCGGCTATCTGGGCCTGCAGCTGACCCTGTCCTACGCCGTCGCCGGCGGGGTGAAGCTGATCAACCCCGACTGGCGCTCGGGCCGGGCGCTGGCCGACGTGTTCCGGTTTTCCGCCTATCCGGTCAGCGAGGCCCTGCGCGGGTGGGCCGACCGGCCGCGCGTGATGCGGGCCATGTCCTGGGCGGTGATCGGGCTGGAACTGGCCTTCCCGCTCAGCCTGGCTACCCAGCCGACACTGATCGCGGCCCTGGCGCTGGCCGGCCTCTTCCACCTGGCCAACGCCTGCCTGTTCGGCCTCAACCGCTTCTTCTGGACCTGGCTGGCGGTCTATCCGGCGATCGTGTGGCTGCAGGATCGGGTGGTGTGAGGGGGCCGGCGCCGAACCCGTTTCATGTCTTCTGCAAACACCCCTAATGCATTCGTGATCACGGGGAGCCGATATGGAATCGCTCGAAGTCATTGCCCGACCCCATTTCAACAAGGCCGATCTGGCCTGGCTAACCGACATCCGCTCGCGCCGCGCCGGCAGCCGGGGCTCGCCCTATTTCACCCTGGTCTTCGCGAACCTGAGCATTGCGCCCGCCGCCTTCGTGAAGACGATCCAGGCCTACACCAAGGGCTTTCATCCCATCCGCTTCCGCCTGAGGTCAGCCCTGGTGGTGCCGGAGCCCGCCATCGGCCGCTTCCATGTCTTCCTGATCCCGGATGAAGGCTTCGGCGCGATCCTGAAGCTGCACGACGCCCTGCATATGGGGAAACTGAGACCGGCCCTGCGCCAGGACAGCCCCTATCTGCCCCATATAACCGTGGCCACCACCCCGGACTATACCACCGCCCGCGAACTGGCCTTCGCCCTCAACCAGGGCGACCTCGACATCCACGGCCACTTTGAAGCGCTGGAGGTTGAATCCCGCGTCGGCCAGGACATCCGGCTGGTGGCCGAGATACCGCTGTCAAAGGCCGGCTGGTTCGGGTGAGGACGAGCAGGGGCGAGGAGGCGCTTGACCCGACAGAACTTAACATGAACATTGATTTCATGGGCCAGATCAAAAGCCTCGGCCGGAACCTCATCCTCCACCGCGCCCGCACGATGCGCCGCCAGGACACCCCCGCCGAAACGCACCTCTGGAGTGCACTCCGCGCCGGCCGCCTCGGAGGTATGACCTGGAAACGCCAGGTCCCTCTCGGCCACTACATCCTCGACTTTCTCTGTCGCGACGCCCGCCTGGTGGTCGAGGTCGACGGCGACCAGCACGCCGACCGGATCGCCTACGACACCCACCGCACGGCTTACATCGAACGGTGCGGCCTGCGCGTCCTGCGCTTCTGGAACTCTGACGTCCTCACCAACCGCGACGGCATTTGTCTGACCATCCTCGACGCGCGCGACACCCGCCGCCTCTCCCCCGGCGCACAGCGCCGAGAGGGAGAGGATTGAGGAGAGGGCCGGCTGGGCGACTCTGGCGTGATGTCGAGGGCCTGAAAGCTGGACCGCCGCTGATCCTCGCACTCCCAGCGGTGGATCACGTTCTCACGAGCCGGCCCTCTCCTTAATCCTCTCCCTCTCTTCCCCCGCTTTCGCGGGGTCGGGGGCGAGGAGGTGGGGTCGCGGGCTTCGTGGACAAAGGCGCGTCGGCGCAGGCCAGGCCATGGATCTCATTGCAACCCGTGTGCCTGACGCTCACCCTGTCCGCGAAAGGGTGGCCCGACGATGCGCTCACGATACCTGACACGGTTCACTGCGGTATTGGCGTCGGTGCTCGTCGCCGGATGCGCGGGATCTGCCGTGCGCGCGCTCGCCACCCCGCCGCCGCTCCCGCCCTCAGAGGAGGTCGAGGCTTACGTCTCGCAGAACTGGTCCGACTACGCCTGGCGCTTCGCCAATTTTGCCAGACAACCCGGGGTCAGGTTTCAACTCATCTCGGTTCGCGCCGTCACCTGCGTCTACCACTACGCTACGATACCCGGCTGTTCTTTTGATGTGGTCGCGCGCCCAGCGACCGGCCCTGAGATCACCCAAAGGCTGTCGAGCCAGTTCGACCGTGACGCCGGCGGCGCCCTCACAGAAGTGATCGTGATGCTCCACGAGCGCCGGCGCCGCTAGAGCAGCGCCTTGGTGGAAGGGAGACGGATCTGCCGTCAAGGGCCCATCATCCGTCCCGCACAGCCCGACATCCCGCCCCCAACAGGGGTTGAGTGAAGTGTCACTGGAAAGCACCCATCCTGACCGCCCCCGCCACCCGCCCCCTCCTCTCCCCCGGCGCACAGCGCCGAGAGGGAGAGGATTGAGGAGAGGGCCGGCTGGGCGACTCTGATGGGACGCCAAGGACCCACCAGCATCACCGCCCCAAATCCTCGCACCCCCGCCGGCGGATCACCCCTTCACGAGCTGGCCCTCTCCTCGATCCGCTCCCTCTCTGCCCCCGCATTCGCGGGGTCGGGGGCGAGGAGGTAATGCGGCAAACGCCCCCTCAAAAAGCGCGCATCGGCGCAGGCCCGGCCATGGATCTCATGGCAGCCAGTTTGCCTGACGCCCAGGCCAACTCAAGGTTCGCCCTCCGGGCGACCGCCCCGCGGCGGCGCTGCGCGCCGACCTTGACTTGGCCTGGACGTCAGGCTCGCATCATCCGTGAGATTTGGTGCGGGGAGGCATCTGACGATGCGCTCGCGACGGCGCGACTAACTCCCCCGCGAAGCGGCGGAAGGGGGGGTGGAGGGCGCAGGCTTCAGGTGCGATGGGCTTGGAATGCTTTCGCGTCCCCACTTTCTGTTACCGAAGTCCGGTCGAAAGCGCGCCATCGATAGCCGCGATGAATGCTGATGCATCTGAGAAATAGTTTGTATACGCTAGTCGAATTGCGTCTTGCTGACTAGATCCGACCAATACGACATCGGCAACATCCTGCAATTCGCGCTCGAGCTGGGAGTATTTACTGGCTGCACTCGCATTGTCGTAGAATCCCTCGGCCTCAAAGGTCCCTTCTCTAGGCCCTGAGGTGTAGTTAATTAGGATAAACAATTTTGCCCGCCTGGCAAAAGTTTGAAAATCTGATGAGGTCAACCTTCGAAGGCGCGAAACCGCATGAATTCTGTCTTCCAAGTCGACGAATTCTTGCTCGAGATCACCCTGAGAAATTAGAGGAAGAGGTCCCGTCACCCCCTCATGTTTTCGGGAAATAAGCTCGCTTGCCAATAGAAAGAGCCGACTAATGTCTCGATGCGCGTCGCTGAATTTTAGTCTCGTTGAGTTTACAATATCGCTGATTTCTACGGCGGTCGCCCATGCATGTTGTATTTGCGTCCTGTATTGAACCTCGATACGCAATCCGTTCCATTTTTGGCCGCCAGCTGATCGAACGTTATATACATAAACGTCGTGAATACCTCTGTATCCAGAAGCTTTAGGGCCTCTTATATAGTCATACTTGTCTTTCGTTCCAACCAGCCTGTGACCGGCACTGCTTGACAGTACACCATCGCGAAATTCGTCAAGGGCCGCAATGTTGTCAAATATGAGCCTACATCCCGCGATGTCATGCATCCGGGACAGCGACATCCCCGGTTCTCGGCTAAGTTTATCTACAATCGTCGGCCTACGCTTGAGTCTTTGAGCAATTTTTACACTGTCAGCATCCGCAACTCTCGTGCGTCTTGCTCTGAGCGATGACTGAAATGTGTTGATGACGTATAGATGTGCCGCACGCCAATTTTCAAGTTTGGTGAGATCATCTAGCGTGGGATTGCCAGATCGAATCCTGTCGCCAGACCGGTCGAGTTCGCCTCGGGTGTAGTCGCCCGGCTCTACGAATGGCATAAGAAGTCACTCACTCCACCCCCCCTACTCCCCCGCCACAACCTCGCCGCCAACCCGCTTCGCCCGCGCCGCATCAAACGCCGCCCACACACCGGCATCCCCGTGCCACTGACCCCGGGTCGCGGCCTTGGAATACTCTGTGCTCCGCGCCTCGAAGAAGTTGGCGTGCTCAACGCCGCTCAGCATGCTCTGCAGCCAGGGCAGCGGGTTTTCCTTCGCGCCGTAGACCTCCGGCAGGTCCAGCTGGCGCAGGCGCCAGTCGGCGATGAAGCGGATGTATTTCTTGATGTCGTCGGGGGTCATGCCCTGGATCTCGCCGGCCTCGAAGGCCAGGTCGATGAACTTGTCCTCCAGGTTCACCACCGTCTTGCAGCAGTCGACAATGTCGTCGGCGACGCTCTTCGTCACCGCGCCGGTCTCGGCGTTGAAGGCGTGGTAGAGCTTGACGATCCCCTCGCAGTGCAGGCTCTCGTCGCGGACCGACCAGGAGACGATCTGGCCCATACCCTTCATCTTGTTGTGGCGCGGGAAGTTCATCAGCATCGCAAAACTGGCGAACAGCTGCAGCCCCTCGGTGAAGCCGCCGAACATGGCCAGGGTGCGGGCGATGTCGGCGTGGGTGTCGACGCCGAACTGCTGCATGTAGTCGTGCTTGTCGCGCATGGCCTGGAAGTCGAGGAAGGCCGTGAACTCGGCGTCGGGCATGCCGATGGTCTCGAGCAGCAGGGCATAGGCCGCGATGTGGATCGTCTCCATGTTGGAGAACGAGGCCAGCATCATCTTCACCTCGGTGGGTTTGAAGACGCGGGCGTAGCGTTCCATGTAGTTGTCGTTCACCTCGACGTCGGACTGGGTGAAGAAGCGGAAGATCTGGGTGAGCAGGT
>NZ_JBILRO010000334.1:0-2747 GCF_044372605.1 Phenylobacterium sp. | reverse complement strand
AGGTTGCGCTCACGGTCGTTGAGTTTGGTGGCCCAGTCCTTGAGGTCCTCGCCCAGCGGCACCTCCTCCGGCATCCAGTGGACCTGTTGCTGCTTCTTCCAGAACTCATAGGCCCACGGATAGCGGAACGGCTTGTAGGCATAGGAGGGCGTCATCAGGCCCGGGAGCGTGCGGATGTTGGAGACGGTGGACACGGCGGCGAATCCAGACAGCGAGGGTTTACATTGGCCGCCACGATAGGCGCCAAGTTCAATCTACATCTAGTGACAAGTTGGGGTTGGGCCCCAACATGTTGTGAATGGCCTGGGGACGAAGCGCCGCTGCGCCATCACTGGCAGGCGAGGCACTCGTCGTAGTCGGTCTTGCCCTCGGCGTAGACGTGGGCCGCCAGGGCCTCGCCGCCGGCGTGGCTGGCCCGCTGCACCGACTTGGAGCGCAGGTAGTAGAGGCTCTTGCAGCCCCGCTCCCACGCCTGCCAGTGCAGCATGTGCAGATCCCACTTGTCGACGTCGCCGGCCAGGAACAGGTTGACCGACTGGGACTGGCAGATGTCCGGGGTGCGGTCGGCCGACAGCTCGACGACCCAGCGCTGGTCGATCTCGAAGGCGGTCTTGTAGACGTCCTTGTCGTCCTGGCTGAGGAAGTCCAGGTGCTGGACCGAGCCCTCGTTCTGCAGGATGGAATCCCAGACCGCGGCGGTGTTCTGGTCGGCGGCGTCCAGCAGCCTTTCCAGGAAGGGGTTCTTCACCGCGAAGGTGCCCGACAGGGTCTTGTGGGTGTAGATGTTGGCCGGGATCGGCTCGATGCCGGCGCTGGTGCCGCCACAGATGATCGAGATCGAGGCGGTGGGGGCGATGGCCAGCTTGTGGCTGAACCGCTCCATCACGCCGCGCTCGGCGGCGTCGGGGCACGGACCGCGCTCGGCGGCCAGGGTGCGCGAGGCCGCGTCGCACTGGCGGCGCAGGGTCTTGAACAGGCGCATGTTCCACGACTTGGCCATGGCGCTTTCGAAGGGCACGCCCTGGCTCTGCAGGAACGAGTGGAAGCCCATCAGGCCCAGGCCCACCGAGCGCTCGCGCTTTGCGGCGTAGATGGCGTTCTTCATCTCGGGCGGCGCGCGGGTGATGAAGTCTTCCAGCACGTTGTCGAGGAAGCGCATGACGTCCTCGATGAAGGTGGGGTGGTCGCGCCACTCCAGGAACGTCTCGGCGTTGACGCTCGACAGGCAGCAGACCGCCGTGCGCTCGGTGCCCAGGTGATCCTTGCCCGTGTGCAGCATAATCTCGGAGCAGAGGTTCGACTGGCGGACCGACAGGCCCAGGTCCTGCTGATGCTGCGGCATCGAGCGGTTCACGGTGTCGGAGAAGATCAGGTAGGGCTCGCCGGTCTGCAGGCGGATCTCGAGGATCTTCTGCCAGAGCGAGCGGGCGTCGACCTCGCGGACGACCTCGTTGTTCTTGGGGCTGCGCAGGCCGAACATTTCGCCGTCACGGACCGCTTCCATGAACTCGTCGCTGATCGAGATGCCGTGGTGCAGGTTGAGGGACTTGCGGTTGAAGTCGCCCGAGGGTTTGCGGATCTCGAGGAACTCCTCGATCTCCGGGTGGTGGATGTCGAGATAGACCGCCGCCGAGCCGCGCCGCAGCGAGCCCTGGCTGATGGCCAGCGTGAGTGAGTCCATCACCCGAATGAAGGGGATGATGCCGCTGGTCTGACCGGCGCCCTTGACCTTCTCGCCGATGGAACGGACGCCGCCCCAGTAGGTGCCGATGCCGCCGCCGTTGGAGGCCAGCGCCACGTTTTCATTCCAGACGCCCTGGATGCCTTCGAGGCTGTCCGGCACGGCGTTGAGGAAGCAGGAGATCGGCAGGCCGCGGTTCGCGCCGCCGTTCGACAGCACCGGCGTCGAAGGCATGAACCAGAGACGGGATATGTAGTCATAGATCCGCTGGGCGTGATCGGCGTCATCGGCGTAGGCCGTAGCGACACGCGCGAACATGTCCTGATAGGACTCGCCCGGAAGCAGATAGCGGTCTTCCAGCGTGGTCTTGCCAAAGTCGGTCAGCAGCGCGTCGCGGGCGCGGTCCACCTCGACCTTGCGGACCAATTGCAGCTGCGGCCGCTCCACGCGCGGCGCAACCCTTTCAGAAGTCTCGGCAATCCCAACTTGCGCGGCTTCACTCATACCTGTGTCCTGTGCCCTCTTGAGAAGCGAAGCCGCTTCCCGACCTACATCTTGTGGTTCAGCCCCCGAACCAATCCACATATGGGGCCATGTGTCCTAATGACTCGTCAATGAGGCGGCCGATCCGTCCCCAGTCTTTTTCGTTAACGAGAGCTTAACACGCAGGGCTCGCCCCTCGGAGAGGCTTGTCCTCCGGGGGCGGTCATCACGACAGTGTGATCGCGGTCAGACGTCCAGATTCAGCGACGCGGGGGTCACCCGCCCTGGGCGGCGATATTGACGCTGAGCGCACGCTCAACCGCGTAGCGCGAGGGCGCGTGCGAGCCACGTTCTGATCTTCGCGGAGGACGTGCTGGCACGAACCCCCGGCGCCCGAGGGACCCGAACCCATGCGGTGCTGGAAGAGGTCAAGTCGACCACCCAGCCGCCACGCCAGGGACAAAGCATAGGGCCCGGCGTTTCCACCGGGCCCTGAACTTCATTTCGACGAACCTGTCGTCGATCGAGATCAGAAGTTGATGTCGATCGTCGAGCGGCGGTTCAGCGGTTCCTTCACGCCGTC
>NZ_JBILRO010000087.1:0-12026 GCF_044372605.1 Phenylobacterium sp. | reverse complement strand
GATCAACGTCGAGTCCGAACCCGAGCTGCATCGGGCTTCAAGAGTGGCGCAGTCGTTGGGAAAGCGCGCCACGATCGCCATCCGGGTGAACCCGGATGTTTCGGCCGGCGGGCACGCCAAGATCTCCACCGGCAAGGCCGACAACAAATTCGGCGTTTCCTTCTCCGAAGCCGAAAGGCTCTATGTGCAAGCCGCCAACAATGCAGGCCTGAACCCGGTGGGCGTCACCTGTCATATCGGTAGCCAGATCACCGAACTGGGTCCGCTGGAAGAAGCCTTCATCAAGATGCGTGGGCTGGTCGAGCGTCTCCGTGCCGGCGGCCTGCACGTGGAGCGCCTCGACCTGGGCGGCGGCCTGGGCGTGCCCTATTTCAACATGCCGACGCCGGCCTCGCCTGCCGACTACGCCGCCATGATCGCGCGCACCATGAAGGGGCTGGACATCCAGTTCGCCTTCGAGCCCGGGCGCATGATCGCGGCTAACGCTGGAGTCTTGCTCGCCACCGTACAGCACATTCACGAGCGCCCGGAGGGTCGTCGGTTCGCGGTGCTGGACGCCGCGATGAACGATCTGATCCGCCCGGCCATGTATGACGCCTACCACGATATCCGTCCGGTGAAGCCGCGCGCCGGCGCGCCGGAGACCTATGATGTTGTGGGTCCTGTCTGCGAGACTGGCGACACATTCACCCGCGACCGCGACCTGCCCCCACTGGCGGCCGGTGATCTGGTGGCCTTCATGAGTGCCGGCGCCTACGGCGCGGTGATGTCCAGCGAGTACAATTCCCGCCTGCTTGTGCCCGAGGTGCTGGTCAAGGGCGACGAGTTCGCCATAGTCCGACCTCGGCCGACCTACGAAGATATGCTGGAACGCGAACGACCGGCACCATGGCAGGCTGTACTCAAAACCTGATCTTAACGAACCTTGGGCCACAATCTGCCGCGTAGAGGGAGCAGAACCGTGGCCCAGACGTCTGCATTGAAGATTCTGCATATCGATGACGTGGAGATCAATCTCCTTGTCCTCGACCAGATGCTCAGCATGCTGGGCCACTCGCCGGTCGGGGCAGCGACAGGCGCCGCAGCGTTCGAGCTGATCGAAAGCACCCACTTTGATCTGGTGCTCACTGACTTCCATATGCCCGATGTGACGGGCCTGGATTTCCTGAAGAACGTCAAAGCGTTGCGCGAGCCTGCGCGTTCGACGCCGGTTGTGGTGGTCACGGCCGACGTTATGAGCTTCACCAACGCCACGCTTCGCGAGATGGGCTTCGCTGGTGCCGTGGCCAAGCCGATCACGGCCGACGCAATCCGCAAGGTAATCGCCGCCATTTCCGCCGGAAGCGATCAGTTCGTTGGCGACGGATTTGCCCGGGCCGTATCGGCGCGGTGATCTCCGCCGCGCGCACCATGGTGGTACGACGCCGTTACAAATCCAGGTGTAGGAACTGATTGAAAGCGCTGGCCTCATAGTCACCGAACGCCTCACAGTTCACGAAGCCGCGCCTTCGGTAGAGTGCCAGCGCAGCGCCAAAAGCCGGACCGCTGCCGGTCTCCAAGCTTAGGCGCGAATACCCTCGCGAATTCGCGACCGCAATGATATGCTCAAGCACTGCCGCGCCGACACCTCTGCGAAGGTGTTCCGGGTGGGTCCGCATGGACTTGATCTCACCCAGGCCATCGCCCCGGTCCTTGAGCGCCCCGATTCCGGCGATGTTCTCGCCGATCCAGGCGCTCCACACTGTGACCTCCGGAACCTGAAGACCTGACAGGTCGAGAGCGAAGACGTGTCCGGCCGGCGAATTGTCGTGCATGCCCGACAGATGCAGCGCCAGTAGATCACGGGTCGGCTGGCCGGAGAGGTCGTCGACGCAAAGGACCAGGTCGGCCATCAATCCATCGCCCCGATATATGGCAGGCCCCGCATGCCACCGGAAACATCCATTCCGTAGCCCACCAGGAACCGACCTGGAGCTTCCCAGCCAACGAAGTCCGGCTCCCGCGCACGCGGCGTCGGCCACGGCTTCCGGGCAAAGACTGCGGTGAGCACCTCGCGAGCCCCCGAGTCCCGGACCAGGCGTGCGGCTTCCGACAGCGACAGCCCGGTGTCGAACACATCGTCCACCACCAACGCCTTGCGCCCGGCAATGGGCCTCTGCAAATCGGCCCGCACCTCACAGCGCCCACTGGATTGGCGCCCGTCCTTGTAAGAGGCCAGCCAGAGCGCGTCGAAGGCAACCATACGACCTCGCCGCGCTAGCGCCCGGGTCAGGTCCGCCGCGAACCAGATCCCGCCGGTGAGCAGGCAAACCACCACCGTTTCGTTGTCGATTCGCGGTGCAATCTGATCGGCCAGAACCTCGATACGCGCGGCCACCTCGGCCTCGGAAATCAGGACGATGGGTTCAGTGAGACTCATGTGGGGTCAAGGCGTCCGGTGAATCGGCAGGAAGGGGTTTGGCTTCGACGGCGGCGGGTGCGGGCTGGGCGACGGGCTCGGCATGGTGATCAGCGCCGGCGTTTGTCGGCACCGGATCGAAGGTAATCTCAAGTTCATGGGACCCTTTAGGAGGGTTCGGGAAGGAAACTGCAAAGTAACGCCGGGCGCCAGCCGGCACACGGGCGTTAAGTGGCCGCGCCAACATCCCGGCGACGACTACGCCGTCCTTGCCCAGAAGGCTGATACGGATCGGGGGCGTGCCGACTTCGGCTTTGGTGCGGTTATAGATGACCCCGGTTATCTCCAGAACGGCTCGCCCGCCCTGCATCACGGCTTTGGAGGTCACATCTTCTATCGACAGACCCAGGGTATCGACTTTCAGTCCGACCGCCTCGAACACCGGGGCGACGACGGGCGCCGCCTCCACCAGTGCCTGACGCATCACGATGATGGCGCCTAGCCCCGCAACCAGTCCTACAGCGCCGACCAGGCCAGCGATCAGGGCCACCGCCGGTTTTCGGTCCGGTTTGGCTTTGGCCTTACCGACCGGGCCGATGACATCCAGATCGTCCGTGACTTCGGGTCTGACGACGCGGACGTCCGCCACTACGTCAGGCGTTGGCCGAAGCGAGGGCGAGCCGGGCTCAGGTTCCGGCGCGCCTTCGGGCTTGGCCCGCCAGCGGTTGCCGCAGCTCGAACACTTGACCAAGCGTCCCTGCGGCGGGACGCGGTCGTCGTCCACAAAATAGCTGGTGGCGCAGTCGGGACAGGTCAGTATCATGATAAACGAATCGGACGCTCCAGCACCCTCACCCCGAGGTCGCCGATTTCGGCCCCCATGTCCAGAAACGCCCAAGCCGCCGCCGGGGAATCGTTGTCTGACGAGATCCTCCGCTTCTCTGATGTGTCCATGCGCTACGGGCGTGGTCCTGAAGTTCTGAGTAACGTCTCGCTCAGCCTGCCACGGGGATCCTTCCATTTCATCACCGGCGTCTCTGGCGCGGGAAAGAGCTCTCTCCTGAAGCTGATCTATCTGGCGGCACGTCCCTCCTCTGGGGCATTCCGACTGTTTGGGGACGACGTGGCGACGATGAGCGCCCGCGATCTGCCCATGGCGCGCCGCAAGATCGGCGTGGTGTTTCAGGACCTGCTACTGCTGGACCATCTCTCCGCTTTCGACAATACCGCCCTGCCCCTGCGCATCGCTGGCCATAAGGCGGCCGACTACAGGAGCGACGTGGCGGAACTCCTGACCTGGGTGGGGTTGGGCACCCGGATGAATGCCCTGCCGCCAACCCTGGCGGGGGGCGAGAAGCAACGTCTGGCGATCGCGCGCGCCGTGGTGAACCGGCCGGAAATCCTGCTTGCGGACGAGCCCACCGGCAATGTGGACCATGAGATGGCGCTCAGGATCTACCGGCTGTTCGTCGAGATGAACCGGCTCGGTACGACGGTGATCATCGCAACCCACGATCAGGATCTGGTCGCCAGGTCGGGCCGACCCGTGCTTCACCTTGAGAAGGGCCGGCTGAAGCCTTTGCCCCCGCAGGGACCGGTGACATGAGCGAGGCTTTCGACGCTGCCCGCTGGCGACCCGCTGCATTCCTGCCGGAACAGGACGCCCGCGACCCGGCCTTGATTTTCGTGATTGCCGTCTTGTGTTTTCTGGCCTGCCTTACAGCACTGGGTGCGCTTGCCGGAGACCGCGGCGCGCGAGGCTGGACGGGACAACTGGTCGGAGAGGCGACGGTGATTGTGCGCGCCCGGGGCGGCGAGACCCCCGACGCGGCCGCGGCGCGGGCTGCCGAAGCCCTGGCCGGATTGCCCGGCGTCACCGAGGTGCGTGCCCTGGAAAAGGAGAAAGCCTACGACCTGATCCGACCCTGGATCGGTGATGTAGCCAACCTGGATGACCTGCCGGTGCCGCGCCTCGTTGCGGTGACCCTTGATCCCAAAGCCCCGGCGACCTCGGCATCTCTGGATCAGGCGCTGAAGCGCCAGAAGCTGGATGCAGTGGTCGACGATCACTCCATCTGGATCAAGGACATCCGACGCGCCGCTGGCGTTGTACGCGGAACAGCCATCGTGATCTTTGTGCTGATCGCCGCCGCTGCGGCGGCCATCGTCGCCTTCGCCACTCGTGCTGGCCTGGCGGCGCGGCGGGACGTTGTTGAGGTCTTGCACCTTACTGGCGCCGAAGATAGCCAGATCGCCAGTCTATTCGAGCTACGGTTCGCCCGGATTGCCGCCGTTTCAGGGACAATCGGCGCGGTCTCCGCAGGCGCACTTGGCGGTGTTTTGCGAATTATGGGCGGCGGCGAGGGACTGACACCCGCACTGCCAGTCGCCTGGATCGACCTGCTGGCCGTACTCCCCTGTCCTGTGCTTGCCGCACTGGTCGCCGCCATCGCCGCGCGCCTGACAGCGCGGAGGCTGATAAAAGACCTCTGATGAAGTCTATCGCCGCCTTCCTGGTCCTGGCGCTGATCTGGTTCTCGGGCCTGCTGGCCTTCGCAGGAAGAGTGCAGGGGTCGACGCCCAACCCGGCGCCTGGCAACGCCCAGGGCATCGTGGCCCTGACCGGCGCCAACTCCAACGAACGTCTGGCCGCAGCGATGGGTTTGCTGGAAGACGGCTATGGGCGCCGGGTGCTGGTTTCCGGCGTCGACCCGATCGCCAGTCGAGCCGACATACGTCGAGTGTCGCGTGCTGTGCGCAGGCTCTATGACTGCTGTGTCGATCTTGGATTCACCGCAGCCGACACCGTGGGCAATGCACGTGAGACCGCCGCCTGGGCAGGTGCCATGAGATACCGCAAATTGATCATCGTCACTGCCGACTACCATCTGCCCCGGGCGATGCTGGAACTGAACGCCGTGCTGCGGGGGACCGGTGTGACAGCACAGACCTATGCTGTCGCCACGCCATCGCTCAAGGCCCGCGACTGGTGGCGCAATCCTGCCGCAGTTCGATTGATGGTGATAGAGTATTGCAAGTATCTGGCGATCCTCGCCCGTGAGGCTGTACTGGGCCTCGGGCCCCGAGATACACCCGCCGCCCAACAGAAAGCCGCCTTGTGACTGCAATCCGATCCCTGCTCTATGTGGCGCTGTTCTACCTGTGGACCGCCGTCGTTGCGATCCTGGCCACGCCACTGCTGCTTGGGCCCACCAACTGGGTCTTCAAGATGTTCCATATGTGGGGTCGGGGGGTCATCCTGCTATTGAGAATCTGCGGAATCCAGGTCGAAGTACGCGGCCGTCAGTACATTCCGACTGGCGCGGCGCTGGTGGCACCCAAGCACCAATGCATGCTGGATATCTTCGCCCAGTTCACCTGGCTGCCCCAGTCAGTGTTCGTGATGAAGAAGGAGCTGGCATGGATCCCCTGGTTCGCCTGGTATGCGAAGAAGGCTGGAGCCATCGTCATTGACCGCGAGGGACAGGCCAAGACAATCCGCCAGATCATTCGCGAAGGCACGGAACTCTTCAAGCTCGAACGACAGGTGGTGATCTATCCGGAAGGCACCCGAAAGGCACCGGGCTCGCCTCCCGACTACAAACCTGGGATCGCTGCGCTCTACCGCGAACTGAACGTGCCAGTCTATCCGGTAGCCACCAACGCTGGCGTCCACTGGCCGGCCCATGGGTTCATCCGCAAGCCGGGTCTGATCGTATTCGAGTATTTGGAGCCTATCCCGCCGGGCCTGAAGCGCGCCGAATTCATGCGCATCCTGGAAGAGCGGATCGAGGCGAAGTCGACGGAGCTGCTGGCGCTATAGGCGCTCGACCATCCCCAGCAACCGCTCCATGGCGGCGTCGCGAACACCCATTTCCCGCAAATGGTTCACGAGGTCGCGCAGATATTCCACATTCGGGCCCGATAGGCCTTTTGCGTCCGCTATGAGCTCCGCCTGCCGGTCGAGCCTGAGGACGCCAGCCCATTGCGGGTGGCCGACGTCAGAGAGAAACGTCAGCGCATCAACCCGGCGGCCATCCTCGAGGCGAACCTGCCGACGCGCCTCAATGTAGGTCTCGGTAGGCTGCTCGCGCTCCATCAGATAGGCGTAGGTCTCGGCCCAATCCGCCTCGGATACCCGATAGGCGGCTCCACGTGTCGCGCCGCCCGGCGCCAGGCCCAGCACCAGCCCCGGCCGCTCGTATGTGCCCCGGTGGTGCACTGAATAGATGCAGAAAGCGCGGCGGCGTCCGTGTAAGGTGGCGGCTCGACGCTCGGCAAACGGGAACCCTGGCCGCCACATCAGGGACCCATAGCCGAAAACCCACCGTTCCGAAGCCATTCCAGACCCGCTCGCCATCACATCATGTCTCTGCCCGATCCGACGCCGCCTCGCAAACTCAGCCGCCTGGGCCTCTACGGTCCGATCGTCGCCCTGGTCCTGCTTGTCGCGGGGTTCAGCGCTGCCTGGTTCTGGGCGCGCGGCGAGGCCGAAACACGTATGGATGCCGGCGTCGCGCAGCTGAAGCGCGCCGGATACGAGATCAGCTGGAAGGATCGAAAGATCAGCGGTTATCCCTTCCGGCTCAACATTACCCTGACTGAAGCCAACGCCAGGCACAGCTCGGGGTGGGCTCTGGAGGCTCCGGTGGTGGAGGGGCAGGCCTTCATGCATGCGCCGACCAGCTGGGTGATCGCGACGCCAGAGGGCCTCACTTTCGTCCGCCCCGCCGCCGGTCCGGTGCGCGTCACGGGCAAGCTAATTCGCGCCAGCCTCACCCGACTGACCGCCACCCCGCCCAATCTGTCGTTTGAGGGCGTCGATCTTGTGTTCCAGCCGACAGCCGGGGCCCAGCCCTTTGCGCTGTCTTCGGCGGAGCGGGTCGAGTTCCATCTACGACGCGCGCCAAAGGAGGTCGGGGCCGAGGCGGGCGTCTGGCTGATGGTCAAGAACGGTAAGGCGCAGCTTTCTGGCATGTTGGGTCGGGTGGCGGGTGAGAAGCCAGTCTCTATCGAGTGGGATGGCAGGATCTCGGCCATCGACGCCTTCCGGGGACCAGACTGGCCAGACGCCGTGCGTAACTGGACAACGGCAGGGGGGCGGATGAGCGTCAAGCGTGGAGGCCTGACGGCGGGCGATGCGCTGGTCGGGGTGAACTCCGGCAACCTGGGGGTCGGCTCGGACGGTCGCCTCACCGGGGTGCTGGACGTATCGCTGCGCCAGGCGCCACGGGCGCTGGGCGTCATGGGCGCATCAGGCGCATTGCCGCTCGATCGTGCCGTGGCCGCAACCGCCGTCGCAGAAGCCCGCACCAGCGGCGATCTTGCTCGGGCAACCCTCAACTTCGAGGCCGGCCAGACCACGTTGGGTCCGGTTGCACTGGCGCCGTCGCCAAAGGTGTACGATCGTCGCTAGCTGAGCCATGATGGGCTATGGCATCGCTCTACAACCGTTTCGTCCTGCCCGGCCTGCTCAAGTGCGCCTGCTCCTCGCCGGGGATCATGAAGCAGCGCGCCAAGGTCGTGCCTCTGGCCTCCGGTCGGGTGCTGGAGCTGGGGATCGGCATGGGGCTGAACCTGGCGCTCTACGATGGCGACAAGGTCGAGAGCGTCACCGGGGTGGATCCGGCGCCAGAACTGCGGGCCATCGCTGAAGCCGCGCCACGTGACCCCAGGCTGACGGTGAGGGTTGAGGATGGAACGGCCGAAGCCCTGCCGTTCGAGGATGCGAGCTTCGACTGTGTGGTCTGCACCTTCACCCTCTGCTCCGTGCAGGCGCCGGCAGCAGCGCTGGCGGAGGCGCGGCGGGTGCTGAAGCCGGGCGGGCGGTTCCTCTACTGCGAGCATGGACTGGCTCCCGACGCAGGGGTGGCCAGGTGGCAGCGGCGTGTCGAGCCGCTTTGGAAGCGCATCGCCGGAGGGTGCCATCTGACGCGCCCGGTCCACGCGACCATAGAGGCAGGTGGCCTCAAGGTCCGCTGGCAGGACAGCCTATACATTCCCGGCGCGCCCCGAATCGCGGGGTGGAGCGAGTGGGGCGAGGCTGCCCCTCTTTAATTGATTTCTATACTTGAAACTTTTGACAACTAGCGGGTCAGAAGCCGGTTGTGCATGAGGCGTGAACGACCGGGAGCGCGAAGGCCCGGAAGCGGCTGGGCAGCCGCATGGCGGCCCGGGTGGCGTCCCGGACCGTCACAAAGTGCTGGGCCAGTTCAGAGGCCTCGGTCCAGGCGACGCGGGCGTTGCTCTCGGTCAGGTACTCAAGATGGTCCGCATTGGCACGGGCCACAACAACGGAAGACGCCATCGGCTCTCTCCATCGAACGGTGTTCCGTTCTGGACCACCTGGCCGGTTTCCTCCCAAGGTTCGTGCCAAAGCCCGAATCGTCGAGAACGCTTCACAGTAAGGGACCGGAAGAACCGCCATGCCGCAGGTGACCTATCTGGTGGAGTTCGCGGGCGACGCCTGGTGGATCGACCTCGAGGGCAAGCGGTTCGGTCCCTATTCGAGTCTGGACACCGTCATGGCCGCCGCGTCGCGGGCCGCGCACAAGGCGGAGGCGCAGGGCTACGAGGCCATGGTCAACGTCCGATCACCTGAAGACAAGGCGGCCTAGACTTTTCAGGGGAAAACTCGCGCGAGCCGGCCGATGGTAGCTGGAGGCGGACTTGAACCGCCGACCTGTGGGTTATGAATCCACCGCTCTAACCAGCTGAGCTACCCAGCCATGGGTCGGCTCGCGCGAGGCGCGGTTTATAGGGGCGAAGCGATCCGGCTTCAAGCGCTTGGGAAACTCGGGTTCTGAGGCTAGGTTTATTCCTGCAATGAGCGTCCTGCACCTCTTGGGAACGGCCGGCGAAGGCGGGGCGGAGACCTACTTCGTCGACCTCGTGAAGGCTTTGGCACGCGCGGGCGTTGCCGAGGCTTGCGCCATCCGCGCCAACACGACCCGCGAAGCGCGGCTGGGCCGGGCCGGCGTGCCGTTCAAGGTCGCCCGGTTCGGCGGGCCCATCGACATCCTGACCCGTCCGGCCATCGCGAGATTCGCGGCCCGCAGCGACACAAAGGTCGCCGTCGCCTGGATGAACCGGGCCGCCCGCCATACCCCGCGCGGACCCTGGGCCCGGATCGGCCGGCTGGGCGGCTACTACAACCTCAAATACTATCAGGGCTTCGATCACCTGGTGGCCAACACCGAGGACATCGCCGATTGGATCGTGGCGCAGGGCTGGCCTGCCGGAAACGTCTCCTGCATCCCCAATTTCGCCGCGGCTCCACCGACCCCGGCGCCTGTGGATCGCGCCAGCCTGACCACGCCCGCCGACGCGCCGCTTCTGCTGGCGATGGGCCGTCTGCACGAGAACAAGGCCCACGATATAAGCCTGCAGGCGCTGGTCGACATCCCCGACGCCTGGCTGTGGATCGCCGGCGCCGGGCCGCTGGAGGGCAAGCTGCGTGGACTGGCCGAGGCGCTGGGCGTGGCCGAGCGCGTCCGCTTCCTGGGCTGGCGCACCGACGCGTCAGCCCTCTACCGCACCGCCGACGTCTGCGTCTTTCCGTCCCGCTACGAGCCACTGGGCAATGTGGTGATCCAGGCCTGGGCCCACAGCCTGCCGGTGGTCGCCGCGGCCAGCCAGGGCCCGGCCGCCCTGATCCACACCGGAGAAGACGGCCTGCTGGTTCCCGTAGATGACGCACCTGCCCTTGCGGACGGGGTGCGCCGCCTGCTGGCCGATCCGGCGCTGCGTGGCCGGCTCGCCGACGCCGGTGCCCGCCGGGTTGAGGCGGAATTCTCCGAAGCCGCTGTCGTCGGCCAATGGAAGACGCTGCTGGCCGATTTCGGCGCCGACTGATGTGCGCGATCGCCGGGCAGTTGGGCGGCGGGGCCGCGGCCGTCAGGCCGATGATCGAGGCCATGACCCATCGGGGCCCCGATGGTCTGCGGCTGGAGACCATCGCCGGCGCGACCCTGGCCCATGCGCGGCTGTCGATCATCGACCTGGAGGGCGGCTGGCAGCCCCTGCACGCCGCCGGCGCCACGGTGGTCGGGAACGGCGAGATCTACAACTATGTGGAACTGGCCGGCGACCATGGCCTGACCGACCAGCTGGCCACCGGCTCCGATTTCGAACCCCTGCTGCACCTCTATGCCCGCGAGGGCGCGCAGGCGTTCCAGCGGTTGCGCGGGATGTACGCCCTCTGCCTGGTGGGCGCCGATGGCCGCGCCTGGCTGGCGCGCGACCCGTTCGGGATCAAGCCGCTCTACATCCTGGAGCATGACACGGGCCTGGCCTTCGCCTCCGAGCCCCGCGCCTTCTTCGCCGCCGGACTGCTGACCCCGCTGCTGGACGACACCGCCGCCCGCGAACTGCTCGAGCTCAACTATGTGCTGGGCGACCACACCCCGTTCCAGGGCCTGCGCCGCGTGGCTCCCGGCGAGGTGCTGGAAGTGCGCGATGGGCGGATTGTCAGCGGGCATCGAAAATCGTTCCTCCCCCGGGCGACGGGGGAGGTGGCGGCGAAGCCGACGGAGGGGGCGCTGCCACCGCCGGGTGCGCGCCGCAGCGCCCCCTCCACCACTTCGTGGTCCCCCTCCCCCGCAAAGGCGGGGGAGGAATTATCGCTCATCAACCGGCTCGATGCAGTGCTGGAGGACAGCGTGCGGGTGCACCAGCGCTCGGACGTGCCCTATGGCCTGTTCCTGTCGGGCGGGATCGACAGCGCCGCCATCGCCACGGTGATGGCGCGGCTCAACACGCGGCCCGTCACCGCCTTTACCTGCGGGTTCGACGCCCCGGGCGCGCGTGACGAGCGCGGCCAGGCCGAGCGGGTGGCCCGGGCGCTGGACCTCGACTGGCGGGAGACGACCTTCGACGAGGCCGACTTCTGGCGGGTGTTGCCGCAGGTCGCCTGGGCGCTGGATGATCCCACAGCGGATTACGCCATCCTGCCCACCTTCAAGCTGGCGGAGGCCGCGAAGGATACCCTGACCGTCGTCCTTACCGGCGAGGGCGGCGACGAACTGTTCGGCGGCTATGGCCGCTATCGGCGCGCCCTGCGCCCGGCCTGGCTGGGCGGGCGACCGGCCGAGCCTCGCGGGACGAGCCCGCCGGTGCTGGCCGCCTGGCGCGACGCGGCCCGGGCGCCACGCGGAGCCACGCCCCTGCAGGCCGCCCAATGGGCCGACATCGCCACCTGGCTGCCCCATGACCTGCTGCTGAAGCTGGACCGCTGCCTGATGGCCCACGGACTGGAGGGGCGCACGCCGTTTCTGGATCCTGAGGTCGCCACCTTCGCCTGGCCCCTGCCCGACCGCATGAAGGTGCGCGGCGGTTACGGCAAGTGGCTGCTGCGCAAGTGGCTGGAACGCGTCTGCCCCTCTGCCGACCCCTGGGCGAAGAAGCAGGGTTTCACCGTGCCGGTGGACGCCTGGATCGCCCCGCGCTCCGCCGACATCGCCGGGAACCTCGGTAAGGTGGAGGCCGTGCGGCGACTGCTGGGCGATGAGGCAAGGCCAAGGATGCTGACGCCGGGCGCGGGGCGGTGGCCGCTGTTGTTCTTCGCGGTGTGGGCGCTGATCCACCTGGAGGGCGCGGCGCCGGAAGAGGCGATGAGGGTGGTTGCCGG
>NZ_JBILRO010000101.1:0-10790 GCF_044372605.1 Phenylobacterium sp. | reverse complement strand
CGGCGGGGTCGAGCCGGACGAAGTGTCTCTCAGGGCCTGGTTCGGCGCGGGGATCGTGGCCTGCGGCATGGGATCGGGGCTGATAACCAAGGCATTGCTGGAGGCCAGGGACTACGCCGGAATCGAAGCCAGGGTCCGTGCGACGGTAGACCTGACCCGCCGGATTCGAGGCGTATGAGGGTGCGTCTCCTGCTGCCCCTGATCGTGGTTTTCGCCGCCAGCAGCGCAACGGCGGCGGACCTGGCGTCGAAGATGATCATGGCGCTGGATGTGAACCCGGCCGCCGTGGCGTTCTGGGCGGCGGGCAACGACCCGCCGGAAGGTGAAAGCGTCTTCGCCGCAGACGCTCGGTGGACGGCTGCGGTCCAGGGTGCGCAGGCCCTGCAGGCGAAGGGCAAGCTATTGCAATCCCCCGGGATCGCCCGCGAGGGCGCCTGGTCAACCTTTGCAGAGATGATGACGCAGGTCGGGGCTGAGGGCGAGATTGCCGCCCGGGCGAAGGAAGCAGAAAAGGCTTTCGAGATCGGCGGGCGGCTCTATGACGCCTGCAACGGCTGTCACAAGGCCTATGTGCCGCGCACGCCCGGCGCTTGAGCGGCCTGCCTTATCCTCGCCGCGAAGCCGGGGCTATGGGAACCCATGCGCCTGATTGTCCTGACCGTGTTCGCCTCCCTTGCAGCCGTCGCCGCGCACGCTGATCCTGCGGATGACGCCCGCTCGGCGACAGCAGCCTGCCTGTCGGCGGTGATCGACGACGCGCCGGTTGGAGACATCGAGGCGGGCCCGATCGCGATCCGGCGCGGTACGGATCCGGTGAGCTGTACCGTTACGGTCTCGGATGGAGAGCCTGTGGTGGTGCGCGATGCGGTGATGAAAGCGATCAGCCGGCGCGCCGAATTGTTCCGACCCACCCGAGCCCGCTGGGACCCGCAAGGTTTCGCCACGCGCGAGGCCTTCTGCAACCTGTCCCTGCGTCGGAACCTGAACGTGGTTGTGTCGACGGCCAAGCCCGGCCTGCAGCCGGTATTGGTCGTAACTGTGTTCGAGGCCGCCAAGCGCGACGGGCGCTGCGATCGTGACGAGGGTATTCAGACCTTGGAGGAGAAGGAACCCGCCAGCACCACCGGCGCGCCGCCAATTCAGGAACTGACACCGAAGCCCGCAAAAGCGAAGAAGCGCTTGATACCGCGTTTGCCCTGGCCCGGGCGTGACAAGCAATAAGTCGCCGTCGGGGGCTATCCCAAAGCGGGAGTCCAACTCAGTATGGCCTAATCGGAACTCTGCGAGGAAACGGCCATGGACGCGCTCTTTGATCATCCGTGGCAGCTCGTCCGGGTGTATCGCAGCGGCGACATCGTCGAGGTGGCGATGGTCCGCACGGATGCCCGCAATGCGCTCAATCCCGCCTTGATGGAGGAACTGACCGAAGTCGCCCGGCTGTTACGGTTACGGACGGATGTTCGGGCAGTGATCCTGACCGGGACGGACCGCTATTTCTCGGCGGGCGCAGACCTGTCGAACCGCGATGTTGACGGCGCGCGCCCTGGCTTGCTGGACAATCGCCGTGCGGTCATGGCGGGCCCCGATCTCTGCCGGGCCTGGGAGGAGATTGAGGCCGTCACCATCGCAGCCATCGAGGGGTATTGCATCGGCGGCGGCGCCGCCCTGGTGGTGGCCTGTGACTTCCGGGTCATGGGCGAGGGCGCCTATCTGCGTTTGCCGGAAGTGCCGCTGGGGATGAACATGAGCTGGAGGAGCATACCCCGGATCGTGGCCCTGGCCGGGCCATCGCGGGCCAAGCAGTTCGTGATGTTTGGAGAGCCGGTCGACGCGCGCAAATGCCTCGACTGGGGGATGGCTGACGAATTGGTAGCCCAGGGCGATGCGCTGCAGGCAGCCCGGAGTTGGGCCGCCAAGGTCGCGGCTCTGCCGCCGATCCCGATCCGGATGACCAAGGAATCGGTCAATGCCGTCGCAGCGGCGACGGCTCACGCGACTTCGTTCATGGATCGCGATCAGTATCTGCTGGCCACCAGCAGTGAGGACTTCCGCGAGGGAGTCCGGGCGTTCCGCGAGAAACGTCCTGGCAAATTCAAGGGGACTTAAGCCGCTAAGGGGCGGCGTCTGCGCTAAGCGTTGCGCGCCATCAGGCCACCGTCGACGGGGATGGTGGCGCCGGTGATGAAGGAGGCCGCCGGCAGGCAGAGGCTGAGCGTCATATGGGCGACTTCCTCAGGGCGACCATAGCGGCGCAGCGCTGTGCGGCGTCGCGCATAGGTTTCCTTGTCCTTTTCGGGGATGGCGTCCGTCATGCCGGTGAGTATTGGCCCCGGACAGATGCAGTTGACGGTAATCCCCTCCGGCCCCAGTTCGACGGCAAGCGCCCGGGTCAGGCCGGTTACCGCCGACTTCGCTGCGGCATAAGGGCTGTCGCGGCTTGTCGCGCCCAGGGCCTCGGTCGAGGCGATGTTGACGATCCGGGGCGCAGCGGACTTGCGCAGGTGTGGCAGGGCGGCCCGGATCATCCGTTGCTGGGCGGTGATCAGGATGCTGAATGTCCGCGACCACACGGCTTCGTAATTGTCGGAATCAATGGCGGAAAAGCCGCCGACGCCAGCGTTGTTGACCAGGATGTCGATGCCCCCGAACCGCGCCGCGACGGCAGCGGTCACCAGTTCGATTGCCGCCGGGTCGGCCACGTCCAGGGTCCAGGCCTCGGCGCTGAAGCCGCGATGCGAAAGATCGTCGGCGACCTCGCGCACGCTCTCGGCGGCGATGTCGGTGCAGGCGACGTGGGCCCCTTCGGCGGCGAACACCTCTGCGGTCGCCCGGCCCATACCGCTGGCCGCGCCGGTGATCAGGACGACGGAGCCCGCTACGGATCGGCTGTTCACAGGGAAAGTCCTCCATCAACGATCAGGGTGTGGCCCACCACATAGGCCGCCAGCGGAGAGGCCAGCAGCAGGGCCGCGCCGGCCATATCGGCGGGGGTGCCCATCCGGCCCAACGGAATTGAACGCAAGGCACCTTCGAGCCGTTCCGGGTGCTCGGTGGTCACCTTGGTGAGCTTGGTGTCGACCAGGCCCGGCGCCAGACCGACGACGCGAATGCCCTCCCGCGCCCAGGCTTCGCCGAGGGTCTTGGTCAGGCTGATGGCGCCGGCCTTGGAGGCCGCATAGGCTGGATTGCCCCGGTTGGAGGTGTAGCCCGAAATCGAGCTGACGATGATGATCACGCCCTTTCGGTCCGAGAGCGTTGCGCGGAACTTTCGCGCGCAGTCCATCAGGCTATCGAGATTGACGGCCATCACCCGGTCCCAGCCCTCAGGTTCGAATTCGGCGCGGCGATACTGGACCGTGCCCTGGCAGAGGATCAGCACGTCGAGTGGCGCGATGGTCTCGGCTGCGGCGATCTCGGCGCGAACTCCGACGTCAACCTTGGCGTAGGCAAGGCCCGTCAGGTCAGAGCCTTCAGACCCCTCATAGTCCGTGGCATTTGCGCGCGTGCCCCAGACATGGACGTTTGCGCCGCGCTCGTGAAATCCATGAGCTATCCCGTTGCCGATGCCGCTGGAGCCGCCCACGACCAGAACCGTCTTGCCGGTGAAGTCGAGATCCATGGTCAACGTCCCTGAAACACGGCGGGCCGCTTCTCGAGGAAGCTTGCGACACCTTCCTTGTGGTCATCCGTCTGCATCAGAAGCCGGATTTTCTCGATAGCCCAGGCGCCGATCTCGCGGGGATCGCCGTAGGCGTAGCGCGTCAGCCCTGCTTTCAGATGACGTACCGCCAGCGGCGGGTTGGCGGCGATACGGGCGGCCATGGCGCGGGCGCGGGGCATCAGGTCTGCATGTGCGACCACGTCGCTCACCAGTCCGATACGCAGCGCTTCGGCGGCGTCGAATATGTCGCCGGTGAACAACAGCTCTGCGGCCTTCGCAGGTCCGACAATGGCGGGCAGGCGGTAGAAACCGCCCACATCGCAGACCAGGCCGCGCTTGACGAAGAGTTCGCCGAACTTCGCCTTGTCAGAGGCTATCCGGATATCGGCGAAGAGGGCCAACTCCATGCCCCAGCCCACCGCCGCGCCGTTCACCGCGGCGATCACCGGCTTGTCGCACTCGAGCACCGCGATGGCTGCGGGGGTCGCCTGATAGGTGACCGGCATCGGTGCCCTGGATACCGGTTTCGGGCCGGCCATGATCTCGCCTACGTCGTCACCGGAACAGAACGCCGGGTCGGCGCCGGTCACGATCACGCAGCGAACATCGGAATCAGCGGTGGCGGCGCGAAAAGCCTGCTCCAGCTCGTCGTAGGCCCGATAGCTCAGGGCATTGCGCCGTTCTGGCCGGTTGAGGGTGATTGTAGCGACATGATCTTCGAGCGAACACAGCACGCACTCGAACCCGGCGCTCTTCTCAGTCAGCGAGACCATCGGCGCTCCTCCCTTTGACCTATGGTTCGCGTCGCGCACAACAAGGTCAACCGTGACGCCGGGTCACTCTTGCCTTGGGCCCTCCGCCGGAGAAGCATGGGCAGCCCACCGACGAGGATCGCCATGCCCGAATTTCACAGGATCGACACCGGAGTTTCGCGGCTGCGCGCCGCCGTGGAAGGGGATGGCCCGCTGGTAGTGATGGTCCACGGCTTTCCGGAGAGCTGGTACTCGTGGCGCCATCAGATCGGTCCGGTGGCCGCTGCTGGCTATCGAGTCGCCGCCATCGACGTGCGCGGCTATGGCGGATCGGACAAACCCTATCCCATCGACGCCTATTCTATGGAGGCCCTGACGGGTGACGTCGTGGGCGTGGTTGAGACGCTGGCTCCCGGTGAGAAGGCGATCCTGATGGGTCACGACTGGGGTGCGCCCATTGTCTGGAACACGGCATTTACGCGGCCGGACCGGATTTCGGCGGTGGCGGGATTGTCGGTGCCGTTCACCGGCGTCCCCACACGACCCTTCACCGATATCTTCAGGGAGGCCTTTACCTCGAAAGGCATCTTCTTTTACCAGGACTGGTTCCAGAAAGTGGGTCCGCCCGAGGCCGAGGCCGAAGGCGATGTCCGCGACTTCCTGCGCAAGTTCTACTTTGGCATCGCCGGCGAAGCGCCCAAGGGCTCGTGGCCTCTGAAGGGCGTGGACTCCACCTTGCTGGATGGGATGATGGACCCGGGCGTGATGCCCGAGTGGCTATCGCCTGCCGACCTCGACTACTACGTGGAGGAGTTCGAGCGATCCGGCTTCCGGGGGCCGATCAACCGCTACCGCAACCATGAGCGCGACTTTGAGTGGCTGCAGGGTTTCAAGGGCCGCAAGCTGGATCAGCCGTCGCTGCTGATCGGTGGCGACAAGGACCCGGCCTTCACCGGCTTCGGTCGCATCGCCGATCCGGGCGCCTTGATGCGTGAGCACGCCACCGACCTGCGCGGTGTTCATATCCTTGAGGGCTGCGGCCACTGGACCCAGCAGGAACGACCTGCGGAAACCACGGCCCTGTTGCTCGACTGGCTGAGGGGACTCTGAGGATGGCGGATCTTGAACTGCGCCAGGACGGTGATGTCGTCTGGGCGACCATGAACCGGCCCGGGCGGCTGAATGCGCTCAGTCGCAACCTGGTCACGGAACTCAGGGAATTCTTCGTCGGCCTCTACTGGCGTCGCGATGTGCGGGTAGTGGTCCTGCAGGGCGCGGGTGAGAACTTCTGTGCTGGCTTGGATCTGAAGGAGCGTGGCGACCCACAGGGGTCACGGTCCATAGGCGCCGGCCTGACGCGCCAGCGCGAGATCAGTGAGATCGTGATCGCCATGCGGCGCTGCCCGCAACCAATCATCGCCTGCGTGGATGGCGCGGCTGCCGGCGGGGGATTTGCTCTGGCGCTGGCGTCGGATGTGCGGATCGCCACATCAAGCATGCGGATGAACGCCGCCTTTATCCGCATCGGTCTCACCGCCTGCGACATCGGTGTCAGCTACTTCCTGCCCCGGATGGTGGGCTCGTCCGTGGCAGCCGAATATATGCTGACGGGCCGGTTCATCGATGCTGACCGGGCCTATCAGTTGGGCCTCATCAGTCGGATCGTCGCGAAAGATCAGCTCCAGGCAGAGGCGCAGTCCTTCGTCGACGATATGCTGCACGCCACGCCGCTGGGACTGCGCCTGACCAAAGAGGCGCTGAACCATGCCATCGACGCCCAGGGCCTCGAGGCGGTGATCGCCATGGAAGATCGCAACCAGATCCTGGCCAGCTCGGACGGCGACTTTCAGGAGGGCGTGCAGGCTTTCCTGGAAAAGCGCAAACCGACGTATGCCAGGCGGGAGAGCTGACAATGATCATCCTCTACGATCACCCGCTCTCGCCCTATGCCCAGAAGGTCAAGATCGCGCTTCGCGAAAAGGGGCTGGCGTTTGAAACGCCACAGCCCGGCGGTCTGGGTGCTGGCGGCGCCCAGGGCGATTTCGTCGAAGCCAGTCCGCGGGCGGAAGTCCCGGCGCTGGTTGATGGTGATGTGAGGGTCTTCGACAGCACCATCATCCTGGAATACCTCGATGATGCTTATCCCAGCCCCGCCATGCTCCCGGCCGCACCCGGCGAGCGGGCGCGGGTGCGGATGCTGGAGGAGGTGATGGACACCCACTTCGAGGCCATCAATTGGGGGCTTTCCGAGATTCGTTGGTTCAAGCGCGCCGAGGGCGAGCTGGCCGAGACGCTGTTCGCCGCCGCCAGGGTTCAGACCGATGGGTTCTTTGCATGGCTTGAGCGGCAACTGGGCGAGCGCGAGTGGTTCAACGGCGAGACCTTTGGCTGGGGCGACCTATCGGTGGTCCCCTATGTCAATGGCTCGGTGGGTCAGGGCAATCCACCGGCGCGCGGAACGAAACTGTCGTCGTGGCTTGAGCGCGCCAATGCCCGACCCTCCGTGGCCGCCACGAACGCGGACATGGCCGCCTTGGCCAGCGCTTCAACCACCATGCCCGATGTGGCTGAACTGGTGGAAAAAGGCCTGTTCAAGCGTGAGTATCGCGATCACCGACTGGAGTGGATGATCAAATCCGGCGGCGTCGACGTGGTGCTGAAGGGCCTCGAGAGGGGGAACATCCGGTTTGCACCGCCTTTCGAGTGAACCCCATGTTGCCGCAACGGCGCCGTTGCCGCGGTGGACGGTTCGCCTGGAGCACGACAGCTTGAAGTGGATACCGGTTCAAGCGCCCGTCGTGCTCTAAACGTATGATAACGAGCCTGTTTATCCGGTTCAGATGTTTCCATCTGAACCGGACAGGCTCTAGGAGTGGGCGTACGGCGTCCAGACGGAGACCCAACCACGTGACCGACATCATTCTCCACCACTACCCGGCCTCGCCCTTCTCGGAGAAGGTCCGGCTGATGCTGGGGATCAAGGGCCTTGCATGGGCCTCGGTGGTCCAGCCGGTGATCATGCCGAAACCTGACCTGATCCCCCTGACCGGAGGTTATCGACGCATCCCGGTGATGCAGATCGGGGCAGATGTCTATTGCGACAGCCAGGTGATCCTGGCCGAACTGGAGCGGCGCTATCCGAACCCGTCGGTGGTGACCGGCGCCGACTGGGCGGTGAACCTCTGGGCGGACCGGATCTGGTTTCAGGCCAGCGTCGCCGTGATCTTCGGCGAAATCGGCGACAGTATCCCTGCGGAGTTTGCGGCGGACCGGGAGAAACTTTCGGGACGTCCTTTCGACGTCGCCGCCATGAAGGCTGCTGCGCCCTTCATGAAGCCCCAATGGCGGGCCTACGCAGCATGGCTCGAGGACGGATTGGGCCGGAGTGATTTCCTTGGCGGCGCTACGCCATCGCTCGCGGACGTGGCGGCCTGGATGAACATCTGGTGGACTGGCGCTGCGGCGCCGACCGTGGCCGATGAACTGCTGGCAGGCTTTGATCGAACCCATGCCTGGCGCGATCGCCTGCGCGCCATCGGCCACGGTCGTCGACAGGATCTGGCGTCCGCGGACGCGTTGGCTGTTGCTGCGAGCGCGACGCCCATCGCAGGACTGGAGAGCGATCCCGACGACCCTTCCGGCCTCAAGGCAGGCGACGCCGCTATCGTCCACGCCGACGACTACGGTCGTGACCCGATTGCCGGAGCCCTTGTCGCAGTAACCCGAGACCGCGTTACCCTGGCCCGGGAAGCCGGGGACCTTGGAGTTATTCATTTGCACGTACCGCGCGTCGGCTATGTCCTGACCCGCGGCTGAAGGAGAGACATATGAACGATCGAATTTCCGTAGATATCCTGGATGGCGTCGCCGACGTGCGCCTGATCCGGGCCGACAAGATGAATGCACTGGACAATGCCATGTTCGATGCGCTGATCCAGACCGGCGAACGGCTGAAGACCGAGGTAGGCGTGCGCGCGGTGGTGCTGTCAGGCGAGGGCCGGTCGTTCTGCGCTGGGCTCGACACATCCAACTTCGCGGCCATGGCGTCGGGCGAACGATCGGGCGGACAGGGATCGGCAGGTGCGCTCGTCACCGACAACCGCACGCCCGGCGGCTCAAATCGAGCCCAGCACGCGGTCATGGTCTGGCGCGAGATCCCTGTCCCGGTCATCGCCGCCGTGCACGGTGTGGCGTTCGGCGGCGGCTACCAACTGCAACTCAGCGCCGACATGCGATTTGTTACGCCGGATGCCAAGCTTTCGGTGCTGGAGATCAAGTGGGGTCTGATCCCGGACATGGCCGGCATGGCGCTGCTGCGCGGCCTGGTGCGCGACGACGTCGCCCGCGAGCTCACCTATTCGGGCCGGTTATTCAATGGTCATGAGGCGCTGGCCATGGGCCTTGCGACCCGCGTGTGCGAGGACCCGCGCGCCGAAGCTCTGGCCTTTGCGCGGGAAGTGGCGGGCAAGAACCCCGATGCTGTCCGGGCCGGCAAGCGCCTGCTCAATCTGATGGCCGACGGGGATCAGCACGCCATCCTTCTGGCGGAGAGCGTCGAACAGACGGCCCTCATCGGTTCGCCAAACCAGGTTGAAGCCGTGCGGGCCAGTCTCGAGAAGCGCGCACCAATTTTTGGATGACCGAGCTGCCTAACCGCGCCCGATGAACGGCATCTGGGTGGCCATGACCGTCATGAACTGGACATTGGCCGATAGGGGCAGGCCGGCCATGTAGAGCACGGCGTCGGCCACCGCCTGTACGTCCATGGTGGCTTCCACCTTCATGGAACCGTCGGGCTGGGGCACGCCGCGCGACATGCCGCGCGTCATCTCGGTGGCGGCGTTGCCGATGTCGATCTGGCCGCAGGCGATGTCGAAGGCTCGCCCGTCGAGGGACGTGGACCGTGTCATGCCGGTGATGGCGTGCTTGGTGGCGGTGTAGGCGATAGAATTCGGGCGCGGCGTGTGCGCCGAGATCGAGCCGTTGTTGATGATCCGTCCGCCGCGCGGATTCTGGGCCTTCATCTGGCCGAACGCGGCGCGCGTGCAAAGGAAAGTCCCGGTCAGGTTCACGTCGACTACGCGTCGCCAGTGTTCGAGGGAGTGTTCCTCCAGCGGGCCGGGCGGGGCACCCGTTCCGGCGTTGTTGAACAGCAGGTCGAGGTGACCAAACCGGTCCCGGGTCGCGGCGAACAAGGCTTCGACGCTGTCCGGGTCTGCCACGTCCGTGGGATGGGCCAAAGCCTGGCCGCCTTCCGCCAGACCCATGGTGGCCTCCAGCGCCTCCGAGCGGCGTCCCGCCAGGGATACCGACCAGCCGGACTTCAGTAGCGCCAGGGCCACAGCGCGTCCGATCCCGCTCCCCGCACCGGTGATTATGGCGACCTTCGTCATTGCGCTCTCCTCCAAGGCTCTTTAGCCCTCGGCCCCCACGTTCATACCAGACCTTCGAGTTGTCATGCCCGAACTGCCCCCGCCACCAGTAGGTGAAGTCGAGATCGTGGTGGTCCATCCGCCGCGGCTGGCCCCGCTCGGCGGCGACGCGGTGTTCAGCGCCGTACAGATCGGGACGGAGATCCTCAAGACCGAAACCCGGCTGGATGAGGCCCTCAAGAGCACGCCGGGGGTCTCGCTCTTTCGCCGGACAGGCAGTGGCGCAGCCAATCCGACGACGCAGGGGCTATCACTCCGCGCCATCGCGCCGTCGGGCGCCGGTCGGGCGCTGGTGACGCTGGATGGTGTTCCGCAGAATGATCCCTTCGGCGGCTGGGTGATCTGGAGCGGCCTGCCACCCGAAGGGCTGGACGGCGCCAGCATCGTGCGCGGGGCAGGAGCAGGGCCTTACGGCGCAGGCGCGTTGACCGGAGTGGTAGCGTTGCAGGAACGAGGCATCGGCGGCGGGCTCGCCGCGCTGGACGCTTCGGCAGGCGCGCGCGCGAGTTACCGCGTGGCGATCTCCGGCGGCTTACCGGGCGTGCTGGTGACGGCAGCGACGTCGCGCACAACCGGCTATTTTGTTGTGCGAGGGCCGAGACAGGGCGCTGCCGATCAGCGGCTCGACACAAAGGACGCCAGCGTCGCGGTGCGCGCACAGCACCAGATCGGCGACGTTCAGGTCGCCCTACGCGTGCAGGCGTTTCGCGTGCAGCAGGGCGCAGGCCTGGTTGGCGCACGGTCGGTTTCCACCGGCGAGGCCTTGAGTCTCACCCTTGCCCAGCCGGCGTCGGAAGGTGTGGGCGGGTGGCGGCTACAGGGGTGGGCCCGGGGCAGCAATCTCAGAAATAGCTCCGTCGCGGTTGCTGCGAACCGGGCGAGCACAACCCTCGCCAACGATCAATACGATACCCCGGCTCTTGGCTACGGTCTGAATGGCGCGTG
>NZ_JBILRO010000014.1:0-29739 GCF_044372605.1 Phenylobacterium sp. | reverse complement strand
TTCAGCTGAATGAGGGCGCTCATCGCGGGGTCCTGCAGGCCGGGGTCAAGTGCGGGGTTCCAGGAAGGTGACCTTGACGGCCATTTCAGGAAGGACCCTGACATCCTTGCTGTCAAAGCCGATCCGCACCCGGACCGTCGCCTTGTCGCGACTGGCGGTCGGGATCTTGGCGATCACCCGGGCCGGCAGGACCGTTTCGGGGAAGGCGTCGAGGATGGCCTCCACCTTCTGACCGGTGGAGACCCGGCCGATGTAGGCCTCGTTGACGTCCACCTCGATTTCAAGGCTGTCCATATCGACGATGGTACAGATGCCGGTGCGCGTGAAGCCGCCGCCGGCCGAGAGGGGCGATATGATCTCGCCCGGCTGGGCCGCCTTATCGATCACGATGCCAGAGAAGGGTGCGCGGATCTCATACTTGCCGAGCTGGACCTGGGTGCGGTTGGACTCCGAGCGAGCCACGGTAAGCTGGGCGCGGGACAGGTCCTCCTGCGCCGCCGCCACCCGGGCCTGCAGCGCGCTGGCCTGTAGACTGGCCTCGCTGACATAGCCGCTCTTGGCCAGCGTCTCGGCGCGCGCCAGATCGCGCTGCGCCTGCAGGTACTGCACCTGGGCCGAATTGAGTGCGGCCTGAGCCGTCAGGGCCCGTGCCCGGTTCGAGGCGGCGTCGACGGCCGCCAGTGACCCGTCCAGAATGGCCAGCACCTGCCCGGCTCGAACCGCCTGGCCTTCCTCGACTCTGACTTCCACGACGCGACCGGTCACCTCAGCGGCGACAGTCGCGCGCGTACGGGCGACAACATAGCCTGACGCGGTCAATCCACCGGCGGGCGCCACAACCTTGGCCGGCCCAGCGGTCCCCTGTACCGCCTCGGCCGCCACCGGCTTGGCCTTGGGCACCGGTTTCAGAAACCATCCCGCGCCGCCGCCCACCAGCACGCTGCCAGCGATGATGGCCGTCAGGATCAGGGGAGATGGGCCGCCCGCAGGCTCGTCATCGCGGGAACGGTCGATGCTGAGCGACTTCAGAAGCTCCGACTTGTCCTCGTTCAAGGTCTCTTGCCCCTCGCCTGCCGCCCACGCGCGCTTCGTACGATATCTAGTCCGAGAATTGGCGTTTGGGCAGTCCGAATACAATACCGTCGATCTGCGCGAGCAAGGCGCCTGATCTGGGACAAAACTTGCCGGTAGCGTAGCGGAAACCGGACCGAAGTGCGGTTGATCGCCGGGTTGAAGGACCCCTACCCCTGCTGGACGCGCCCCGGTCCAGGCAGCACGTCGATCAGCTCGATCCGGAAGATCAGGGGCGCGCCGGGCGGGATCTCGCCGCCACCGGCGCCTTCTTCGCCGTAGCCGAGGTTCGAAGGCACATAGAGCACCCACTCGTCGCCCGGACGCATCAGCTGCAGCGCTTCCTGCCAGCCGGACACCAGACCCCTGAGCGGCATAGCGGCAGGCTGGCCACGCTCGTAGGAACTGTCGAAGACCTTGCCGTCCTCCAGCTTGCCCTCGTAGTGAACCTTGACCTCGTCGGTCAGTTGCGGCTTCAGGCCGGTAGCAGGTCCTGATCGCACGATCTTGTAAGCCAGCCCGGATGGCAGCACGACCACGCCGGCCTCCTTGCCGACCTTGGCCATGTAGGCCTTTGAGGTCTCGCTCTGGGTCCCTGGAACGGACGAGCTGGAAGCTGTGTCCTTGTTCGGAGAGCATGCCGCAAGCGCCAGCAGCACGGACAGCAGAACTACGTTACGCATCATCAGACTTATCCCTCAAACGACGCGTGGCGGATAGCCGCGATCTCGCAGGGCGTCCATCACCTCATGGGTGTGCTGGCGGTCGCGGGTCTCGATCATCAGATCGAATTCGGCGCCCTTGGCCGGGACGTCGAGAGCCAGGCGGTTGTGGGCCACCTCGATGATGTTGGCGCCCATCTGGCCGATAATCGCAGAGACGTTGGCCAGCAGTCCCGGGCGATCATCGCCGATCACCCGCAGCGACACGATCCGGCTTTCCCGCACCAGTTCGCGCGTCAGCACCGAGGCCAGTAGCCGGGTGTCGATATTGCCGCCGGTGATCACCAGCCCGCACTTCTTGCCCCGAAACTTGTCCGGATAGGCCAGCAGCGCCGCCAGGGAAGCCGCGCCGGCACCTTCGACTACGGTCTTCTCGACATTGCAGTACAGCGCAATCCCACGCTCGAAGTAGGGCTCCTCAATCAGCAACACCTCGTCGATCAGCGGACGGGCGACTGCATAGCTGATGTCGCCCACTTCCTTCACCGCGATCCCCTCGGCGATGGTCGAAGCGCTGCCACTGCGGGCCGTGTCGACGCCGCGCATCTTGGCGGTGAACGAGGGGAAGATAGCGGGCTCCACGCCCACGATCTGGATCTCCGGGCGGATATGCTTGGCCGCTGTCGCCATGCCTGCGATCAGCCCGCCGCCGCCGATCGGGATCGGCATGACCTCCAGGTCTGGTACGTCCTCCAGCATCTCGATGGCCACTGTGCCCTGACCCGCCATTACATCCAGATCGTTGAAAGGGTGGACATAGGTCAGCTCCCGCTCCGCGCAGAGCCGGTCGGCGGTGGCCGCCGCCTCGTCGAACCCGTCGCCATCGATGACCACCTCGGCGCCGTGGGCGCGGGTCTGCTGCACCTTCATGAACGGCGTCGCCTTGGGCATGACGATGGTCACAGGGATGCCCAGCCGTGCGGCATGATAGGCCAGCCCCTGGCTGTGGTTGCCGGCCGAGGCCGCGATCACGCCACGCTTGCGGACATTCTCCCCCAACTGCAGCAGTCTATTGAGCGCGCCGCGCTCCTTGTAGGCCGCTGTGAACTGCAGGTTCTCGAACTTCACCCACACCTCGGCCCCGGTGATCTCCGAAAGGGTGCGAGAGCGACGACAGGGCGTGCGCTCAATATGACCCTTCACCCGCGCATGGGCGGCGAGGATATCGTCAAAGGCGAGGGTCATGATGGCGGCCGGGGTCTTGAGAAGGCGCGCAACCTAACGACGGCAGGGCTTCGGGGCAACGTCCGGCGGTCTAGACGGGATCGAACTCCGCCACCATGTGCCCCGGCGCCACCTCGAGAAGCTGCGGCGGCGGTCCGGACGCCAGCCTCGACGGCAGGAAGCGGTAGGCTGTACTGGGATCCAAGGGGCTGGGCGGCTCACCGGTAAGCTTCAGCCGCTTGCGCGTGCGCTCGACTGCAGGGTCAGGGATCGGCGCGGCTGAAAGCAGGGCCTGGGTGTACGGGTGCCGCGGCGCCTTCCAGATGTTGTCGCGGTCGGCCAGCTCCATCACGCGGCCCATATAGAGCACCAGCACCCGGTGGCTGATCTCGCGCACTACCGCCAGGTCATGGCTGATGAAGATCATGGCGAGGCCCATCTCGGCCTGCAGCTGGATCAGCAGGTCGATGATCTGCGCCCGGATCGAGACGTCCAGCGCCGAGACCGCCTCATCGCAGATCACCAGCTTTGGCTTCAGGATCATCGCGCGGGCGATACCGACCCGCTGGTTCTGGCCGCCGCTCAGCTCGTGTGGATAGCGGTTGATCAGGTCGGTATCCAGCTCGACCCGTTCCATCATGGCCCGGACCTCGATCTCGCGGGCCGCGCGGTTGAGATCAGGCCGGAACGCAGTCAGCGGCTCGGCGATGGACGAACCCACGGTCATCCGGGGATCGAGACTGGCCAGGGGGTCCTGGAAGACGATCTGCAGGTCCTTGCGCGCCGCGCGCATCGCCTCGCGGTCCGCGCCGGTGATATCGCGCCCCATGAGCGTGACCGCACCGCCGGTAGCCGGCAGCAGGTTGAGCACCGCGCGGGCCAGGGTGGATTTGCCCGACCCGCTTTCGCCGACGATGCCCAGGGTCTCCCCCTGGCGCACCTCGAAGGAGACCCCGTCCACCGCGCGCAGCACCGCACCCTTGGCGAACAGTGTGCCTGGAATGGGGAAGTACACTTTCACGTCGCGACCTTCGGCGACCATCGGCGCGTCGGCAGCCAGCGCCGCGATCTCGGGCCGCCCGCCACGATCGGCTCGATCCAGACGCGGGATCGCCGCAAGCAGGGCCCTGGTGTAGTCGCTCTGGGGCCGACGGAAGATGTCCTCGACAGATCCCGCCTCGACGTAGGAACCCGACTTCATTACGCAAACCCGATCCGCCAGCCGGGCGATCACGCCCATGTCGTGGGTGATCAGGGCCATCGCCGTACCGGTGGCGCGTTGCAGTTCCGCCATCAGATCCAGGATCTCGGCCTGCACCGTAACATCCAGCGCCGTCGTGGGCTCGTCGGCGATCAGTAATTCCGGCCCCGGGGCCATGGCGGCGGCGATCATCACCCGCTGGCGCATGCCGCCCGACAGTTCATGTGGATACTGCCGCATCCGCTCGGCGGAATTCGGAATACGCACATTATCCAGCCACTCCCGCGCCCTCTTGTCGGCGTCGGCGCCGGTGAGGCCCAGATGCAGGCGCAGCGGCTCGGCAATCTGCTCCCCGATTCGCACGTGCGGCGTCAGCGCCGTCAGCGGGTCCTGGAAGATCATGGTCATCTTCGAGCCGCGCACCTGATTGAACTGGCGCGGCGACATCGTCAGCAGTTCCTTCCCGTGCAGGCTGGCCGACCCGGAGGCCCGCCCGTTGCGCGCCAGCAGACCCATGACCGCCATGAATGTCTGGCTCTTGCCGGAGCCGCTCTCGCCCACCACGCCCAGTGTCTCACCGCGGCCGATCTCCAGCGACACGCCCCGAACCGCGCTGATCTCGCCATCGTGGGTTTCGAAGTCGACCTTCAGGTCTTGGATGGACAGGACCGCCGCCAATTTCGCCTCGCAGAAAGTGCCAGAGGAAACCTATGGCGGGAATGCAGAAATTTGGAAGCCCGCTGTGAGCGGGCGAGCCTATAGTGGGTGGGTGACTGAAACCGTCGCCCTCAAACCCGCCCTCTTCCTTGACCGCGACGGCGTGCTCAACGAGGACCAGGGATATGTCTGCCGCTGGGCGGATTTCCGCTGGATCGAGGGCGCGCGCGAGGCGGTGGCGGACTTCAATCGCGCCGGTTGGCTGGTGATCGTGGTGACCAATCAGTCGGGCGTGGGCCGGGGATACTACACCGAGGCTGAAGTCCACGAGCTCCACCGCCAGATGCAGGCCGATCTCGCAATCCTCGGCGCGCACATCGACGCCTTTTATCACGCCCCCCAGCACCCGGACGCTATTCTGGAGATCTATCGCCACCCCGACCCACCCCTGCGCAAACCCAACCCGGGCATGATCCTTCAGGCTCTGGCGGAGTGGCCCATCGACCGGGAAGCCTCCATGCTGGTGGGCGACAAGGCCTCGGACCTCGAGGCGGCGGCGCGGGCAGGTGTCCGTGCTGTGCTGTTTGAGGGTGGAGATCTCAGGGCGTTTCTCGGCGCCCTTTCCCTACCCTAGGGGAGGGGCGGTCCCAGCATCGCCTCCAGAGTCGCCAGTTCATCTGCTTCGCCCGGCGGTTTGTCCCAGCGGATGCGGTGGATCCTTGGAAACCGCATGGCAACGCCGGATTTATGTCGGCTCGAACGCTGCAGGCCCTCGAACGCCACCTCGAAAACCAGCCCGGCGTGTGTCTCTGCGCGCACCGACCGAACGGGCCCGAACCGTTCCAGCGTGTTGTCGCGGACAAATTTGTCGATCTGTTTCAGTTCCTCGTCGGTGAAGCCGAAGTAGGCCTTGCCCACCGGCGTCAGGACGCGACCGGCGCCTGAGTCACCGGTCCAGACCCCGAAGGTGTAGTCGGAATAGAAGCTGGAGCGTTTGCCATGGCCTCGCTGGGCGTACATCAGCACCGCATCCACGAGGAACGGATCGCGCTTCCACTTGAACCAGGGCCCCTTGGGGCGACCGGCCTCGTAAGTAGAGTCCAGCCGCTTCAGCATCAGCCCCTCTGCGATCCGGGGGTCGCCCTCCGGCGGCGCGGCGCGCAGGGCGGCGAGGTCTTCCCAACTGGTGAAAGCCTGCAGCGGTGACAGGTCTATCCGGCCCCTGGTCTGTCGCGCCACAAATGCCTCCAGCCGTTGGCGCCGCGCCGAGAACGGCAGGCCGCGAAGGTCGTCGGAGCCCTCCTGCAACAGATCATAGGCGCGGATCGCCGCCGGGAAGGCGGCCATCAGCTTGCCGTCCACGGTCTTGCGGTTCAACCGCTGCTGCAGGTCACCGAAACTCGCCACCTGGCCGTCCCGGATCACCAGCAGTTCGCCGTCCAGCACGCCCGGCTCGACCAGGGCGTCCAGCAGGTCGGGAAAAGTGCGCGAGATGTCATCGCCGGTCCGCGTGTACAGCCGCCGCACGCCGTCCTCGAAAGCGGCCTGGACGCGGATGCCGTCCCACTTCCATTCGGCGGCATAGTGGTCCGGGTCCAGCCGCTCGAAGTCGACCGCCTCATCGAGAGCCTGGGCCAGCATGGCCGGGCGGAATCGCGCAGGGTTGGCCGAGGATGGCTTATCTGCCCGCCCTTCCAGCCACGCGAACAGGTCCGCATACGGCGGCTCAAGCGCATGCCAGAGCTCCTCGACCTCAGCGACCGCCGCGCCGCCCACATCGGCGACGGCCTGTTTGGCCAGTCGCGCGGAAAGGCCCACGCGCAGGCCGCCGGTCACCAGTTTCAGCAACGCCCAGCGTTCGCGCGCCTGCGGCAGGGCGTCCAGCCAGGCTTCGATCCGACCCTGGGCTTCGGCCCGCGTGGCGGTGCGCAGGCCCTCGATCACCTCCGAGAGCAACGGCTCCCGGTTGGCGCCTGGACGCGCCGGCCAGACCAGCGAAACGGCCTCCGCCAGGTCGCCCACATAGTCGTAGGACCAGGCGAAGAGTTGCGCGTCCATCCGCGCCTCAACAGCCTTGCGGATGAAGGCGGGCTTCACGGCATCAAAGGTCAGCTCCCCGGTCAGCGCCGCCAGCGCCCAGCCCCGATCCGGGTCCGACGTGGCCCGCAGATAGTCGCGCACCATGGTCAGCTTCGCATTACGCGAGGACGTTAGGCTCAGGCGGTCAAGGAGATCAGCAAAGGCGCGCATCTAGTCGTCGTTCTCGTCCTCGTAACCCACCAGCGCCAGAGCCCGCGCCGGGATGCCCTGCAGTTCCGCCCATCGCGCCAGAGCTTCCTCCCGACCATGAGTGATCCAGAGCTCGGCGGGGCGGATCTCGGCCACGGTCGCGGTCAGCTCGTCCCAGTCGGCGTGGTCGGAGATCACCAGCGGCAACTCCACGCCCCGCTGGCGGGCGCGGGCGCGGATCTGCATCCAGCCGGAGGCGAAGGCGGCCACCGGGTCCGGGAACCGGCGGCTCCAGCGATCCTGGAGCGCGGACGGCGGCGCAACTATGATCTGTCCGGCGAAGTCGGCCTTGGCGCCGCCCGTCGCCGGGGCCAGCGGACCCAGCTCAATACCGTGACGTTCGTAAAGTCCGTTCAGTCGTTCCAGTGCGCCGTGGACATGGATCGCCCGGTCCCAGCCCGCCTCGCGCAGCAGCCGGATAATCCGCTGCGCCTTGCCCAGCGCATAGGCGCCTATCATGTGCCTGCGCTCGGGGAACTGGGTCACAGACCGCAGCAAGCGAGCCACCTCCTCGCCATCGTCCGGATGGCGGAAGACCGGCAGGCCAAACGTCGCCTCGGTAATGAAGACGTCGCAGGGGACGGGTTCAAACGCCGGACAGGTGGGATCGCGCCGGCGCTTGTAGTCGCCGGACACCACCATGGTCAGGCCCTTCCATTGCACCACCGCCTGGGCAGACCCCAAAACATGGCCTGCCGGAACCAGGGTGACGGTCACATCGTCGCGCGCCACAGCCCGACCGTAGGCGGTAGCCTCGGTCGCAATCGCAAAGTCGGCGCCATAGCGTTCCGCCATGATCGCCAGGGTCTCCGGCGTCGCCAGCACGGCGCCGTGTCCGGCCCGGGCGTGATCGGCATGGCCATGGGTGATGACCGCGCGGTCTACCGGGCGCACCGGGTCGACATAGAAGTCGCCCGGCGGGCAATAGAGCCCCTCGGGCCGGGGGCAGAGCAGATCCTGCGGGCGTATCATCGTCCTCCAATGTAGGCGCTTGGCCCGGCAGGCGCATTGACTTCCGCAGGGACCCGCGCCTTACCCGATCCTCATGGCCGAGACTTACGAAACCGCCTCACCCGGCGACCGCATGACCAGCTACGTTCCCCACGCTGCGGCGCTGGGCATGACGCTGGTGTCTATCGAAAAGGGCACAGGGGTGATGGAGATCGCCTGGCGGGACGACCTCGTCGGTGATCCCGAGACCGGTGTCATCGCCAGCGGCGTGGTGACGGCTCTTATCGATCACACCTGCGGACTGGCGATCAGCTCGGCAGGCGATGTTCCGGCGACCATCGCCACCCTCGACCTGCGCATCGACTATCTGCGACCGGCGGGGCCCCGCCTGGGCGTAACGGTCCAGGCTAACTGCTACAAGCTGACCCGCTCAATCGGCTTCGTCCGCGCGCAGGCGTGGGATGTCGATGCGTCCGATCTGGTCGCCACGGCCCAGGCCTCGTTCATGCTGACCCGGGCCGAATGACGTGAGCGATGAGGCCTTCAAACGGGTGGAAGCGTTCCTTGAGCGCGCGCCCTACGCCCGGTTCCTCGGCCTGCGGCTCGAACTTGCCGGCGACGAGATGACCGCCATCCTGCCGTTCGCGCCTCATCTGGTCGGCAACCCGATCCTGCCCGCCCTGCATGGCGGGGTGATCGGCGCCTTCATGGAAATGACCGCGCTGGCTCAGCTGTCGCTGGTCCAGCCGGAACGCCGCATTCCCAAGACCATCGACATCACCATCGAGTATCTGCGCCCGGGTCGCGCCCAGGACACCTTCGCCCGCGCCAACCTGCGCAAGGTGGGCCGCCGCGTGGCCAATGTGCAGGTCGAGTGCTGGCAGGACAGCCGCACCCGGCCTGTCGCAGGGATGACGGGGCATTTCCTGCTGCGCGAGCCTGTCCAAACCTGATCCGGTCATCCTGGCGGGGCTCCGGGGCGAGCGCGTGTCAGGGATTGACGGCCAGCGCCGCCCGCTCCTTCCGTACCTCCGCCAGCATAGCCTCCGCCTTGGAGGTCGCCGTCGCGTCCTTGCGGTTGCGGGCCTCGATCAGGGCGCCGGTAGCCTCCATCTCGCGGACCGGCAGAAGGTGGGTGTCGTTGGCGGCCACAAACGGCTTGGTCTGGATCTTGTCGAGGATGGCGCGCTGGCGGGCAGCCTCCGGCGTGTCGCCGACACCGTAGCCAAACATGAAATCGGCGATCTTCTTCTTCAGCGCCGGATCCAGGTCCTTGCGCCAGACCAGTGGGTCCTCCGGAATTCGCGGAGAGCGCCAGACGATCTCGACATTGGCGAGGGTGTTTCGCGCCAGATCGGTGTCCAGCAGGCGCAACCGGTCCATGGAGGCGGTGTTGTTGGTGGCCGCATCCTGCAGGCCGCCCGACACCGAGAACAGGTTGGTCTCGTGGTTGGCTGAGCGGACGTTCTTGAAACAGGTCGCAGGATCGATGTTGCGCGGGGCGAACAGGAAGGTCATCGGCGCCAGGGTGCCGGAGGTCGATTTCGGATCACCCATCCCGAAGTTCAGTGTCTTGTCGCACTTGAGAATCCTGTCGAGCGTCACGCCCGAACTCTTCTTGACGATGATCACCGCCTCGTAGCCGTCGATCCCGGAGGGGTTCACCGAACGGGCGAACACCTCACCATTGGCGCGGCGCACCGCCTCAAGGCCGGACTGGTTTGTAAACCAGCCGAGGTCTGTCTGTTTGAACCTCATTCCCTCGATCAGGGCGGTGTAGTTGGAGCCGTAGTAGGCCTTCACAGGCTGGCCCAGGGCCTTGGCCATATCCTCGACGAAGGGGGTCCAGTCTTTCTCGGCGCTGGCCTGGCTCTCGGCCGACAGAATCGAGAACACCAGTTCCTTCCGGTCGGGCTCCGGGCTCTGACCGCAGCCGGAGAGGGCCAGGCCGGCCATCAGGGCAAAGGCGATGCAGCGGTTCATTTTCCCTCCACCGGTGGCAGCTTCATGGCCACCACCTCGCGACTGGCGCGGTTGATCCCGAAGAGCACGCCGGGCGCACTGCGGTCAAACGTGATCGCCTGACCCTCCACCGCGATCGGGATTGTCCCCACCAGTCTCAGGACGCCGCCACCTTCGGGCACGCTCAGCACGTAGAGCTCCGGCCGGTCGTGGCCAGTGACATAGAGGCGCCCATCCGCGCCGAAGGCGCCCCCCGACGCGCTTGAGGGCGCCATCCGGGCCAGGACTTCCGGCGGGAAAGTCCAGCGGTCCAGGGCGCGCCACTGATCATCGAAACGGACCAGGGTCGTGAAGGTATGATTACGACCGGGCTCCCCGCCACGGCCATCATAGTTGGCGAGTCCGGCCCACCAGGACCCGTCCTTGCGATCCATAAAGGTGAGTGAACCGGGTTGAGGGCCCATTGGAATTGTCCGCAGATGCGACAGGGTCTTCGGGTCAAACACCTCAACCTGGCTCTGCATCGGAGTGGCCGGGTAGTTGGAGCCGGCGCAGATAAGCTCTGCGCCGATGACGGCGCAGGAGTTCATGTGCGGGAACTTGACCGGATCGCCCTTGAAGTGGGCGACCTTCTGGCCGGTCTTGCGGTCATATTTGGCGATCTGCGCGTTATCCACGGCATAGAGAAAGTCCGCGTCAACCGCCACGCCCTGACGTGCCTCTTCGGCCGGACGCCGCGACAGCACTTCGGCCGGCGCGAATACCAGGGCGGCCGCAAACAGCATCTCAAACACGTTTCAGCTCCGGATTACCGGCCTCGACAACGAACGTCGCCAGATCGCTCACTGTCGAGTTCGGAACCAGAGCATCGGCGACGGCCCGGAAGGTGACGGTCGCAGCCCTGGGAGTAATCTCGACGCGACCGTAGCCCCGGCTCTCGCCGTCGCCGTACTTCAGACGCGGGTTGCCCGCCACAAGCCGGTTGATGTCGAGGTTGGGTCGGCCCAGCGAGCTGATCGAGCCGCCGACGAACTCGCTGGCCAGCGGCTTGCCGCCGGGTTCCAGCGAAAGTTCGCCCGCAAAGAAACAATGGATATCGCCACCAAGCACCATAGGGTTGGAGACCTTGGCGTCGCGCCAGCCCTCCAGCACCCGGCGGCGCGAGGCCACATAGCCGTCCCAACCGTCATTTCCCACCTTGCCCGGGGCACTGAACAGTTCACCCATCAGATACTGTTGCGCCAGCAGGTTCCATTGAGCCGGGGTCGACCGGAACCGGCCCTGCAGCCACTGCTCCTGCGGGTCGCCCAGCAGTGACCGGGACGGCTCGGATCGCTCGGGGCAGTCGGCCGGGATCCGCTTGCCCTCCGAGACGGCTTCACAGGTACGGTGATTGCGGTACTGGCGGGTGTCCAGCATCTGAACCTGCGCCAGGCGCCCCCAGTCCAGTGACCGGTAGAGCAACATGTCGGGGCCCACCGGCATGCGGTTTCGCCGCAGCGGCATGTTCTCGTAGAAAGCCTGATAGGCTGCCGCCCGGCGTTTCAGGAAGGTGGCCGGCGAAGGATTGGTGCGATCCTGGTCACCGCCGTAGTCATTGGCGACCTCGTGATCATCCCAGGTCACCATCCAGGGCGCCGCCGCGTGTGCGGCCTGAAGATTTTCATCAGCCTTGTACCAGGCGTAGCGCTCGCGATAGCCGGCCAGATCGACGGGCTCGGCGACCGGATGAGCGCGGACGCCCCTGCCGGTGTTAGCTTCCTCATAGATGTAGTCGCCCAGGAAGAGCACCAGATCCGGCTGGTCCGCCGCCAGGACGGCATGGGCCGAATAGTAGCCCGCCGAATACTTCTGACATGAGGCATAGGCCAGTTTCAGCCGGTCAATGGCGACGTCGGCGGCCGGCGATGTGCGGGTGCGACCGATCGGGCTGGCGTGGCCGGCGGCGTTGAACCGATACCAGTACTCCCGCCCGGGACTCAAACCCCGCACTTCGACATGGATCGAATGACCCGCCTCAGCGACGGCCAGGGCCCGGCCACGGGCCACTGTTTGCCGCATGGCCGGATCCGTCGCGACTTCCCAACGCACCGTCACCGGGGCCGGTGTCATTCCGCCCAGGGGCTCGCGTAGCTTCGGCGCCAGCCGGGTCCAGAGCACCATGCCGTCTGGCGAAGGTTCGCCAGAGGCGACACCCAGCCCGAACGGGTCATCAGCCATCCGGGTCTGGGCGATGGCCGACGACCAGGCTGCGGGGGTGAGCGCAGCGCCAGCGAGAGCCGCCGCCTGCACCAATAGCTGTCGGCGTGACGACATTCCGCATGACCTTTCGTGACCGGCCGGCATCCTGGACGCGGTCGATGACAGTTCTGTTGCCCGCGTCCGATCTATTCGATCATCACCACCACCTTGCCCATGGCCTTGCGGCTGGCCAGGTGAGTGATGGCGGCCGACGCGTTGGCCAGGGTGAAGCGCTCGGAAACGTAGGGCTTGATCTTGCCGTCGGCATACATCTGCATAAGCTCGGCCACGCTGACCTGATGCCGTTCCGGGTTCTTGGTGACCCAGGCACCCCAGAAAACCCCCACGATCTCGCAGCCCTTCAGCAAGGCCAGGTTCAGCGGGATCTTCGGGATCTCACCGGCGGCGAAGCCCACCACTAGATACTTTCCCTCCCAGGCGATGGAGCGCAGCGCAGGCTCGGCGTAAGCGTCACCGATGGCGTCATAGATCACGTCGGCGCCGTCAGGGCCGCAGGCCTCCTTGAACAGGCCGGCCAGCGCCTTCTGGCCGTCGCGGTCGAAGGGACCCCGGCCATAGACCACGCCAGCGTCAGCGCCCCGGCTGATGCAAAGGTCAACCTTTTCCTGGCTGGAGCACGCTGCGATCACCCGCGCGCCCATGGCCTTGCCCAGTTCCACCGCCGCCAGGCCAACGCCGCCCGCCGCGCCCAGCACCAGCATGGTCTGTCCGGGCTGCAGGTTGGCCCGGTCCTTGAGCGCATGCCAGCTGGTGCCGTACGTCATGATGAAGGCGGCAGCGTCATCGAAGGGCATGCTGTCGGGAATTTTCACCAGGCGGTGGGCTTCCAGCGCCAGCTCCTCGGCCATCCCGCCCCAGCCGGTATTGCCCAGCACCCGGTCGCCCGGCTTCACATGGGTGACGCCCTCGCCAACCGACTTCACCACGCCTGAGATCTCGCCGCCCGGCGAGAACGGGCGAGCAGGTTTGAACTGATATTTGTCCTCGATGATCAGGGTGTCGGGAAAATTGACGCCCACGGCCTTGACGCTGACCACAGCCCAGCCCGGCTTGGCTTCCGGGGATGGCATCTCATCCAGCACCAGGGTCTCCGGACCGCCAACAGCCTTGCTCAACAGCGCTTTCATAGACATCTCTCCCGCTCAGGTTTGCGCGAACCTAGCTGTCTCGAACGAATGTTTGAAGCGCCATCCCATCTTTCCCGGAGGGTGGCCCGACGAGTGGTTGAAAGGATCTGCCACTTCAAGTGGCATCCTCTTGCGGTTTCACCATGTAAAGTAGAATCTTTCTGGTTCGCCATGAGCTTCTGGGCTAACGGCCTCTGGTGCCCACAGCCCTGATCCTATCCTCGTTCGTCGCGGCCTCCCGCATTGGCGGGGCGGCCCAGCAGTATGTGCTGGCCGCGCACAAGATCGATCCTGTACTGGCCCCCACCTCCCTTTTTGGTCGCACGCCGGCCCGCGGCGGGCAAGGTGAGGTAACCCGGCCGGATGTGTTCCGGCGAATGCTGGGCGACATAGAGGCCGACGCTCTGTTCGGCATGATAGACCTGATCATCACCGGCCATTTCTCCGACGCGGAGCAGGTAGAGATCGCCGCCGGTGTGATTGAACGGGTGCGCACCACCAAGCGCAGCGCAGACTGGGGCCCGCGGCCTCTGGTGCTGGTGGATCCGGTCCTGGGCGATGCCCCTGGAGGCCTCTACGTCCGCCCGGAAGTGGCCAATGCCGTCGAGACCCTGCTGGTGCCGCTGGCCGACTGGATCACCCCCAACCTGTGGGAGCTCGGATTCCTCACCGACCGGCAGATCACGACGGCAGATGAGGCCCGTGACGCCGCGCGATCTCTGGGCAAACCCGCCCTGGTCACTTCTGCGCCCGCACGGCCGGACGAGATCGGCCTGCTCTATGTGGACAAGGAGGAGGCGGTCCTGTTCGCCCATCCCGCCGTGGAGAACACACCCAAGGGAACAGGCGATCTGGTGACGGCCAGTTTTGGCGCGGGCCTGGTGGAGGGGATGGACCCTCGCGACGCCGCCGAACGCACCGCCCGCGCAGCCGCCGAGATCGTCCGCGCCGCAAGACTCTGGAAGTCTGCCGAGTTGCCCATTATCGCTATGGCCGACCGGTTGGTGAACCCCACCGCCGACGTCCGGATTGAGGTCCTGTGAGGCTCGAGATCTCAGGCTTCGCCCCGCAGCGCCTGTCTCACGTGAAGGATGTCTTCGCCGGCAGCATCGCCGCGGGCGAGGAACTGGGCGCCCGCTTCACCCTGGTTGAGGCCGGTGAGGTCGTGCTGGACCTCTGGGCCGGCTGGGCGGATCGCCAGCGCACCGTGGCCTGGCACGAGCACACGCTCGCACCGGTCTTCTCGACCACCAAGGCGCTCGCCGCCCTGATGATCGTGCGGTTGGTGGATAAGGGGAAACTCACCTACAGCCAGACGGTCGCCAGCGTCTGGCCGGAATTCGCGGCGGCCGGGAAAGCCTCGGTCACCATCGAGCAGGTGATCTCGCATCAGGCGGGTCTACCGGGTTTCCCCGAGCTGATGGACCCGGCGCTCTGGCTGGACTGGGACGCCATCTGCGGGCGGCTGGCTGCCATGACGCCCATGTGGCCGCCGGGCTCGGCCAGTGGCTACCACCCCGTCACGGTGGGCTACATCACAGGCGAGATCTTCCGGCGCGTCGACGGGCGACCTCTGGCCACAGCATTTCGGGAAGACATCGGCGACCCGTTCGATCTGGACATCTGGATCGGCCTGCCGTCCGGCGTCGAGGCGCGCCTCGCCGACCTTCAACGCCCCGGAGGACTGCCTGCGTTTGGCGAGGTCAACGCCGCCACCCGCGCCGCCTTCCTCACGCCGTGGTCATCCGCCGCTGGCAAGGCAGGCGACGACTATCGGCGCATGGGCGTGCCCTCCACCAACGGCTACGCCACTGCCGCGGCGCTCGCCCGGCTGATGGGCGGACTGGCCAACGATGGCTGGCTGGAAGGCGGTGAACTGCTGTCGCCCGCCATGATCGCCGAGGCCTCGCGCGAACGCATTCGTGGCCAGGATCTGGTCCTGCCCTTCGACATGAGCTGGGGCGCCGGGTTCATGCGCAATCCGCCCAACTTTCCCTGGGGACCGGGCGAGCACACCTTCGGCCACGCCGGATGGGGCGGCGCCTGCGCCTTCGCCGACCCGGAGCACCGACTGGGCGGCGCCTATGTGATGAACAAGCAGGGCGTCGCGCTCATGGGGGATCTGCGCCCGCGGCGGTTGATCGAAGCGGCCTACGCCGGTCTATGAGGCCGTCACCGCCCGCGACCGCCGCCACGCGCCCCACGCAAACACCGCCGCGCCCGCCCAGATGAAGACGAACGAGACGGCTCTTACGGGCGTGAAGGCCTCGCCCTGGGACAGGCCGATGCCGAAGCCGATGGTCGGACCCATGAACTGCAGGAAGCCCATGAACGACAGCGGGATGCGTCGCGCCGCCCAGGCGAACAGCATCAGGGGTGTGGCGGTCAGCGGACCGCAGGCCAGCAACCAGGCCGTGGCGGAGACGCCCGCGCCGAAGTTGCCGGCGCCGGAGCCCTGCAACCATATCGCATAGACCAGGCTCGGGCCGGCCAGCAGCAGACACTCGACCAGGAGCCCGGTCTGGGCGTCCGCCGCCACCCGCTTGCGTACGATGGCATAGCCGCAAAAGGTGAGCGCAAGCACCAGTGAAACCACCGGGAGATGTCCCAGCGCCACAGTCTGGATAACGACACCTATCGCCGCCAGACCGATGGCCAGGGCGCCGAAGCGGTCGATCCGCTCTCCGAAGATGAGGGCGCCCGCCGCCATCGCCAGCAAGGGGTTGATGTAATATCCGAGGCTGGTTTCCAGCACGCGGCCCGAGTTGACGGCCCAGATATAGAGCAGCCAGTTGCCGCCGATCAGCGCCGCCGAGAGGGCTAGCCAGCCCATGACGCGCGCATTGCGCAATACGCTCAGCACCTGCCGGCTCTGGCGTGCGGCCAGTACGAACGCCAGGGCCACCGGCACCGCCCAGATGGTCCGGTGCGCGACGATTTCCCAGGGTGATATGCCCATCCGGCCCATCAGCTGGAAGGCCAGCGGCACAAAGCCCCAGATCAGATAGCAGCCGATCCCCGCCGTCAGAGCCGTGCGGGCCTCAGCCCCCGGCGCAGACGGCGTGGGCACCTACGCCAGCGCTTTCTGGCGGATCAGGCCGCGTTCGTGCAGCAGCTCGGCGATCTGCACGGCGTTGAGCGCCGCGCCCTTGCGCAGGTTGTCGGCCACTACCCAGAGGTTCAGGCCGTTCTCAACGGTCGGGTCCCTGCGGATCCGGCTGACAAACACCGGGTGCTCGCCCTGGGCTTCCTTGGGCGTCATGTAGCCCGTGCTGTCGCGCTTATCGATCACGATCAGGCCGGGAGATTCGCGCAGAAGGTCACGGGCCTCGTCCTCGTCGATCGGATTATGGAATTCGATGTTCACCGACTCGGAGTGGCCCACCATTACCGGGACGCGCACACAGGTCACGGTCAGCTTGATGTCGGCGTCGAGGATCTTGTGGGTCTCCTTCCACATCTTCTGTTCCTCGTCGGTGTAGCCATCGTCCTGGAAGGCGCCGATGAACGGAATGACGTTGAAGGCGATCTGCTTGGGGAACTTGTTCGGCGGCGTCGCGCCCAGCACGAAGACGTTCTTGGTCTGGTCGAACAGCTCGTCCATGCCCTCCTTGCCCGCGCCGGAGACCGACTGGTAGGTCGAGACCACCACGCGCTTGATTTTCGCTAGGTCATGCAGCGGCTTCAGCGCCACCACCAGTTGGGCGGTGGAGCAGTTGGGGTTGGCGATGATGTTCTTGCGGTTGGCCCACATCACATCGTCCGGGTTCACTTCCGGCACTACCAGCGGCACATCGGGGTCCATCCGGAACGCCGAGGAGTTGTCGATCACGATGGGGCCAGCGGCGCCGATCTTCGGAGACCATTCCTTGGAGAAGGTCCCGGACACACTCATCAGGACGAGATCCACCGTCGAGAAGTCGAACTGAGCGATATCCTCGCACTTGACGATCCGGTCGCCGAACGAGACCTCGACCCCGATGGATTTGCGCGAGGCAATGGCGTGAATCTTGTCCACGGGGAACTTGAGTTCCTCGAGGATGTTCAACATTTCACGGCCCACGTTGCCCGTGGCGCCCACAACGGCGACCCGGTAACCCATTGGATGTCTCCTGGACTTGAGGGAGGGTTCCGTTACGCCGTGCGGCCCCGATGCGCAAGTTGGGCGCTCAACCCTCGTGCCCCGCCGGTGGCCAGGCCTCGCCGGCCATCGTCAGGATCTCGGCCCATTCGACCGCCGTCACCGGCGAGACCGAAAGACGGCTCTGCCGCAGCATGGCCATGGCGGCCAGCGTGGGATTGGCTTTCAGCTCCGACAGGGTGACCTCCCGCATCAACGCCCGGACGGGGGCCAGTTCCACCGCGACGAACCGGCCCGCGGGATCAGATGGGTCCGGAAACGACTCCCGCACCACCTTGGCTAGACCCACCACCGCGAGGCCTTCCCGCGAGTGATAGTAGAGGACCTGATCGTCCACTTTCATGGCGCGCAGATGGAGCGCAGCGGCATTGTTCCTGACGCCGTCCCAAATGGTTCGCCCCTCGCGCTCCAGATCGCTGAAAGCGTACTTCGCAGGCTCGGACTTCACGAGCCAGTAGCTGGTGGTCATGACGGGGCGATCTCCAAGGGCGCTGAACCCAAGGATGGGAGTTTGGCGCCTTCGGCGTCAATGCCGCGTCAGGCAGCCTTGTTCTGGGTGCTGTGATCCCGGATTGCCTTTAGGCCATTGATCAGCAAGCGCGTCGCCTCGGCATCTGGATTGGTCGTCAGCATAAGGCGCCAGGCTCGAAGATGAACCGCTATGGCCTGATGATCCATCCGGACGTCTGAAATCAGGCGCTCCAGCAGCATGAACAGGCTAGCGGTGACCTCGCCTGCGCCCGGCGCGCCGGTGTCGGGATATCCGGAAACCACGGCGCGCAGGGCGCTGAGGCCCGCCGCGTCAAACCGGTCGCTTAGGACGGCGAACTCCGTCTCGGCGGCATCCACAAATGAAAGGCGCTTCTGCGCGGCGGCGTCCATGACCTTCGTAGTCCTCAGAGGGTGAGATACTAAACTGGTTTCGGGGCGCTATCCTGACGCCAAGGCCTTAACGACACCCTTACGCTGCAACACAGGGTTGTCGGCCCTGGTTGACCGGGGCTCAGGAGCGGGCAGTCTGCACGGGTGGCTTCAGGCCTCAACATTTATGCTGTTCGGTTGCCGGCTGTGGATGCGCGGGCGGCTCAGACTCTAGAGGCTGGCCAGTACCGCGTCGCCCATCTGCACCGTAGTCAGCGATCCGCCCAGATCCCGCGTTCGCGCGCCATCGGCCAAGGTGCGGCCTACGGCGGCGTAGAGCCGATCCGCCTCGGCGGGACGGCCCAGCGACCAGCGCAGCGCCATCTCGAAGGAGAGAATAGAGGCCAGAGGATTGGCCACGCCCTGTCCGGCGATATCCGGCGCCGAGCCGTGGATCGGCTCATAGAGGCCGGGCGTTCCGGCGACACCCAGCGCCGCCGAGGGCAACATGCCCAGCGAACCGGTCAGCTGGGCCGAGATGTCCGAGAGGATGTCACCGAACAGGTTGTCCGTGACCAGCACGTCAAACTGCTTGGGGTTCTTGACGATCTGCATGGCGGCGTTGTCGGCCAGGATGTGCTCCAGCTCGACATCGGCATAGTCGCGGGTGTGCAGGTCGGTGACCACGCGCCGCCACAGCAGGCCTGAATCCATCACATTGGATTTCTCGGCGCTGGTCACCTTGTTTCGGCGTCCCCGGGCCAGTTCGAAGGCGACGCGGGCGACGCGCTCGATCTCCATCGTCGTATAGACCTGGGTGTCCACCGCCCGCTGCCCACCGCCCGGCAGGTCCTCGATAAAGCGGGGCGCGCCAAAATAGATGCCGCCGGTCAGTTCGCGCACGATCATCAGATCCAGGCCCTCGATCACCTCGCGCTTGAGGCTGGAGGCGTCGGCCAGGGGCTGGAAGCAGAGTGCGGGACGCAGGTTGGCGAACACGCCCATACCGGCGCGCAAGGCGAGCAGCCCGGCCTCGGGGCGCTTGTCGCGCGGCGCACTGGCCCACTGGGGACCGCCGACGGCACCCATCAGGACGGCCTTGGCGGCCTTGGCGGCGGCGAGGGTATCGTCCGTCAGCGGGCTGCCATGGGCGTCAAAACTGCCGCCGCCGAAGGGGCCCTCCGCGATTTTCAGATCCGGCGTCAGGGCTTCCGCAACGCGACGCGCCTGGGCGGTCACTTCCGGCCCGATCCCGTCACCGGGCAGGAGCAGCAGATCGGTCATGGTGTCGGGCCTTCAGCCTAGAGCGCGTTCGGAGGCGACCTCATAGAGGCTGAGCTTGCGCTCGAAAACCCCAAGCTCGGCGCCGGCCGCGCGCCAGGGCGCCATGTGCGGTGCCTTGAAGTGGGCCTCGATCGCCGCCTGATCGCGCCATATCTCGAAAACCCGGACCAGACCTTCGTCCCTGGCGTCGAACCCATAGGAATAGGTCTCACACCCGTCCTCAGCCCGACTGGCCGCCAGCATCGTATGCATGTGCGGGCGCAGCTTCTCGATGTTTTCCGGCGGCACGCGCACGGTGCCGGCGACGATGACCTTCATGCCTCTTCCAGCCAGGGCTGGGAGAGCGCGCGCTTCATCTCATAGGTGTCGATGGACCTGGCGGCGGTCAGGGTCTCGCCAATGGCGTCCAGGCCCAGGAGCATCTTCTGTTTGCGCTGCGGATCGATCTCGAAGGTGAACACCTTGCCCGACGGCGAGGTGACACGTTGGGTCTCCAGGTCGATGCTGACCACGTGGTTGCCGCCCCGGGCCTCGTCCATCAGCTGGGCGACCTCCTCGGCCTTCAGCACCACCGGCAGCAGGCCGTTCTGGAAGCAGTTGTTGTAGAAGATGTCGGCGAAGCTGGTGGAGATCACCGCCTTGACCCCAAAGTCCATCAGCGCCCAGGGCGCATGCTCGCGACTGGACCCGCAGCCGAAATTGTCGCCGGTCACCAGCACGCCCGCGCCCTTGTACTCAGGCCGGTTCAGCACGAAATCCGGCTTCTCCACGCCCTGCTCGTCAAATCGCAGGTCGTAGAACAGCCCCTTGGCCAGCCCCGCCCGCTCCACCGTCTTGAGGAACTGTTTCGGGATGATCTGGTCGGTGTCGATATTGGCCAGCGGCAACGGGGCCGACTTGGCGTCCAGGCGGGTGAAGGGTTCCATCAGGCGGGATCCGCGTTCTGTTGAAGCATCAGGGTCGGTACGCCGCCCGGTGCATCGCGCACCGTAAAGACCTTGGTGCCGGGTTTACGGCCCGTACGGACCTCGGAGACATTGAACCCCTCGGCGATCATCCGGGCGCGCGCCGCCTCGGGATCGCTCACCCGCCAGGCCAGGCCGCCGAAGCTGTCGGGGCCGTCGGTGGGGGCGGTTTTCAGGCTGGCGGCCACTTCGAACACCGCGCTGCCACAGCGGAAGAACAGCTGGCGCACACCCCACTGTTCGTTGGAACGATCCAGCCGCAGATCCATGCCGAACTTGGCCCCATAGATGCCGACGGCGCGGTCGGCGTTCGGGGTCTGGACGACCACGTGATCCAGTTCGGCGACGGCGGCGGCCTCGTCGCCTGTCGCGGGCGATGTCGTGGGTGCGCGGCTGGGCCAGAGCAGGAAGTGTAATCCAGCGGCCTGAATCCGGCTCAGCGCGCCCATCGGCTCCACCGCCAGACCGCGCCGCTCCAGCAGGCGCGTCGAACCGGCCACGTCGTCTACCTGGAACGCAGCCAGCCACTGGCCCTCGCCGGCGTCCTCGAGGCGCTTGCGGACCTGATGACCCGGGTGATCGTCGCCGGGCGCAATGATCTCGAAGGCCATGTTGGGAAAGCGGAACCAGGCCCGGTGCGCGCCGTCGCCCGGCTCCAGATCAGGCTCGCGGCCGAACAGCCGGCGGTAGGCGTCAACGGTCGCTTTGAAGTCGCGAACGGCGATGGCGATGTGGTCCAGGCCGGTGATCAAAGGAAATCCCTCACATCGGCGATGTGACCGGCGATGGCGGCGGCGGCGGCCATGGCGGGGCTCATCAGGTGGGTGCGTCCGCCGCGACCCTGGCGACCTTCGAAGTTGCGGTTGGAGGTGGACGCACAGCGCTGGCCGGGGGTCAGCCGGTCGGGGTTCATCCCTAAGCACATCGAACAGCCCGGCTCGCGCCATTCAAAACCGGCGGCCTTGAAGATCGCGTCCAGCCCCTCTTCCTCGGCCTGATGGCTGACGAGGCCGGAACCCGGCACCACCATGGCCCGTACATGCGGCGCCACGAGACGGCCGTTCAGGAAGGCGGTCTGCACGATGGCGGCTGCCGTGCGCAGGTCTTCGATCCGGCTGTTGGTGCACGAGCCAATGAACACCACGTCGACCTTCGCGTCGGTCATGGGCTGGCCGGCGGTCAGACCCATGTAGTCCAGAGCGCGGGCGATGGCAGCCTGCTTGTCCGGCGCGTCGAAATCAGCCGGGTCCGGCGCGTGGCCGGTAACCGCCACCACGTCCTCCGGGCTGGTGCCCCAGGTGACCAGCGGCGCGATGGTGGCTGCGTCCAGATGAATCTCACGATCAAACACCGCGTCGTCGTCGGAATAGAGCGTCTTCCAGTAGCTGAGCGCCATCTCCCAGCCGCCGCCTTTGGGCGCCGCCGGACGACCCGTCAGATAGGCGTAGGTGGTCTCGTCGGGCGCCACCAGGCCAGCGCGTGCGCCCGCCTCGATGGTCAGGTTGCACAGGGTCATGCGACCTTCCATCGACAGCGCCCGGATGGCCGATCCGGCGTATTCGATCACCGACCCAGTGCCGCCCGCCGTACCGATCGCGCCGATCACTGCCAGCGCGAAGTCCTTGGCGCCGACGCCCGGGGCGGGCTCGCCTTCGATATTGACCCGGAAGTTCTTTGATTTCTTCTGGCGCAGCGTCTGGGTGGCCAGCACATGCTCGACCTCCGAGGTGCCAATCCCTTGGGCCAAGGCCCCGAACGCGCCGTGCGTCGAGGTGTGGCTGTCGCCGCAGACAATGGTCATGCCGGGCTGGGTGCGCCCCTGTTCCGGCCCCACCACATGGACGATGCCGTTGCGGATGTCGCCCATAGGGAAATACTCGATCCCGAAGTCGGCGACGTTCTTCGTCAGGGTCTGCAGCTGCAGCCGCGCTTCCAGATCGGCCACAGCGTCGACACCCAGCGCCTGACCCTCGGTGGGCACGTTGTGATCCGCCACCGCCAGGGTGCGGTCGGGCCGGCGCACGGCGCGGCGGTTCGCCCGAAGGCCCGCGAACGCCTGCGGCGTCGTCACCTCATGGATCAGGTGCAGGTCGATGTAGAGGATCGCTTCGCCGTCGGTTTCATCAACGACGTGCGCGTCCCAGATCTTGTCATAGAGTGTCTTGCCAGCCATGGGCCGCATGTAGGTCGTTGGCGCCGCCTGCGTCCAGAGCCTGGAGGCGGGAAATCCGGCGTCAGGCGGCGATGGCGGCGGCGGGTAACGACCCCATCCCGGCCAGCGCCGCCCGTAAGGCGACGGGCAAAGGCGTGCGCGGCTCTGAGCCGAGTTTCGCCACCAGCCGGCTATTGTCCAGCAGCACGGGCCGATCCCAGAGATACTTCATCTCCGACAGCTCCCGCATCGTTTCATTGAAGGGTGCCATGGCGCGCAGGGCGAACCAGGGCAGTCGACCGACCTTGAGCTTGCGCCCCGCCGCGATCTGCAGGGCATCCACGAAACCGTCGCCGGTGACCTCGTGGCCCTGGAAGTGGAACACCTCGAACGGACCAAGGTCGGTGTCCAACAGGCGAACAAACGTTTCGGCGAGATCGGGCAGGTAGGCCCAGGCATGGGGGATCGCCAGCGGCCCCGGATAGCTGACGGCGGTCACCGGTCGTTCCGGCTTCACCAGGGCCTGGGCGAACATGCTGCCCCCGGTCGGCCTGGGGCCAAAGAAGTCGCCTGCCCGGACGATCAGGCTATGAACCCCGTCCGTAGCCGCGGCACGGAGCGCCTTTTCCATCTGCACCCGGATCGCGCCCTTGCGGCTGATGGGGCTCTGGGGCGACGTCTCTGAGATCAGCGGCAGGGCGTCTTCGCCATAGTTGTAGACATTGCCCGGCAACAGGATCCGCGCGCCCGAGGCCCTAGCGGCGGCGATCGTGTTGTCGAGCATCGGCATCAGCAGGCCGGCCCAGTTCCTGTATCGGGCCGGGTTGACGGCATGGACAATGATCTGCGCGCCCTCAGCCGCCGAGACGACGTCGGCTTCGACCATGGCGTCGCCCTTGAGCCACTCCAGATCGGGGCAACCGACGAGAGCCAGATCAGGATTGCGGTTGAGGGCTCGAACCTGCCAGCCGGCCGTGACAAGCCGGTCGGCAAGCGCGCCGCCCATACCGCCGGTGGCGCCGATCACCAGCGCCAGAGGTTGAGAAGCTTGGGTCATATCTGGTCTCCGTTGGGCCGAAACCTGAGCCTGACCAGCGCCGAACGGAATTGCCTTTTCGAGCAGAACAGCTATTCGCAAGTGTATGCCTCACACACCCGACTGGGACCTTCTGCAGAGCCTTCACGCCGTTCTGGAGGCCGGCAGTTTCTCAGCCGCCGCCAAGATCAGGCGCCTGACCCAGCCGACCCTGGGCCGGCACATCGACCAGCTCGAACGTCAGCTGGGCGCACCCTTGTTTCTGCGCAGCCCCAGAGGTCTGCAGCCTACGGACCTGGCGTTGGCATTCCTTCCGCACCTGGCCGACATGTACGCCGCCGCCAGCGCTGCGGGGCGTGATGCAACTGGCGTCGCTTCCGGCGAGGGCGGGGTGGTTCGCCTGGCTGCCAGCGAGATCGTAGGCATCGAAGTTCTTCCGGAGATCCTGGCCGGCTTCCACGACGCTCATCCGGGCATCGACGTGGAGCTGACCCTGTCCAACAAGCTGGAGGACCTGACCCGTCGTGACGCCGATGTGGCGGTGCGGATGTCGCGGCCCACCCAGAACAGCCTGGTCGCCAAGAAGGTCGGGGACCTGAAACTCGGCTTCTATGCCACCGCTGACTATATCGCGCGGAAGGGTCAACCGCAGGGATTCGAGGACCTGACGCGCCACACCCTGATCGGCTTCGACCGGAATTTCCCGGAGCTGGTCAACCAGTTGAACATTGGCGTGCCGATCACCCGCGACCTGTTTGCGCTGCGCACAGACAACGACGCGGCCCAGCTCGCGGCGCTGAAAGCCGGGTTCGGAATCGGGGTCTGCCAGCATCAGGTGGGTCGGCGGAACAATCTGGTTCCGGTTCTGCCCGGCGCGTTCAGCTTCAAGCTCGAGGTCTGGATCTGCATGCACGAGACCCTGCGCGGCACGCCGCGCATCCGGCTGATGTTCGACTACCTTGCAAGGACCCTGGGCGACTACGTGGCCGAGGTCCCGTGACCGCCTGCGCCGGTGGTTGCCTTTGCGGACAGGTACGGTGGGCATCGGCGGCCGCGCCCGCCAATGTCCGGGTCTGTCACTGCCGACTTTGCCAGAAGGCGACCGGTGCGCCGTTTTTCGCAAGGGCGATCTTCCGTGCGGAAGATATCACCTGGAGCGGCGCGACAACGTCCTGGCCCTCATCGCCGCGCATTGACCGGTTGTCCTGCGCCCGCTGCGGAACCCCGATGTTCGCCCGGCCCAAGGATGCCCCCGCGCGGCTGGGCGTCTCGCTGGCGACGCTCGATGATCCGGACGCCATTGCGCCCACCGTCCACATCTGGGTGTCGGGCAAGCTGGACTGGCTGAAGCTGGACGACGGCCTGCCGCAGTGCGCGGCTGGCTATGTTGAACCATAGATACAAAAACGGCGGCTGGATTGCTCCAACCGCCGAATTGGTCTGACGTGACGGTCAGTCCTAGCCTTCCGAAGCGGTCTCCGCGACGGCCTTGTTGGTGTTCATCTGACGTTCGGCGATCCGCGCCGACTTCCCGCGGCGGTCGCGCAGGTAATAGAGCTTGGCGCGCCGGACGACGCCGCGGCGCTTCACTTCGATGGATTCGATGTTGGGCGAGAGCATCGGGAAAACCCGCTCCACGCCTTCGCCGAAGGAAATCTTGCGGACGGTGAAGCTCTCGTCGATGCCCTGGCCGCCACGGGCGATCACGACGCCCTCATAGGCCTGGACGCGCTCGCGCTCGCCTTCCTTGATCTTCACGTTCACGCGCACCGTGTCGCCGGGGCGGAACTCGGGGATCTGCCGGACGGCCAGCAGGCGGTCGGCTTCTTCCTTGCGCAGTTCCTGAATGATGTTCGCAGCCATTTTACTCAATCCTTCCGGGCTTTATCGCCCTTTGCCTGTTGATTGGCGGGCAGCCGGTCCCAGAGATCGGGCCGCTGTTTCCGCGTGGTCTCCTGCCGCATCCCCTGCCGCCATTTGCGGATATCCGCATGGTGACCCGAGAGCAGCACCTCGGGGATTTCCAGTCCTTCGAACGTCCGCGGCCGTGTGTACTGCGGATGCTCGAGGAGACCGTCCTCGAAGCTTTCTTCACTCAAACTCTCGGCCTGCCCCAGAACTCCCGGAACCAGCCGTACGCACGCCTCGATCGCCACCAGCGCCGCCGCCTCGCCACCGGCGAGCACCGCGTCGCCCACGACGACCTCCTCGAACCCGCGGGCGTCAAGCACCCGCTGGTCCACCCCCTCGAACCGACCGCAGAGGACGATCAGTCCCGGCCCTCTGGACCACTCATGGACCCGCGCCTGGGTGAGGGGTTTTCCCCGGGCGCTCATATACAAAAGCGGCCGTCCCCGCCGCTCCACACTGTCGAGTGCAGAAGCGATGACGTCCGCTCGCATCACCTGACCCGGACCTCCCCCGGCAGGGGTGTCGTCCAGGAAGCCGCGCTTATCTTTGGAAAAGCCCCGGATGTCCACTGTTTCCAGCGACCAGAGGCCCTGCTCGCGCCAGGCCGTGCCGATCAGCGACACGCCAAGCGGGCCCGGAAAGGCCTCGGGAAACATGGTCAGGACAGAACAGTCGAAGGACATGGGCGGTCAAAGGACCTGCGCAGGCGGGGCCGTCAAGCCTCAGAAGATGAACCGGTAGTGCCTGTAGAAGCCGTCCAGCAGTTCACCCCGATCGGCGCAGAGCATCCCCGGACGCCCCACACAGGGGCTGCTGTCGTAGAGGATGCCCTCGGCGAAGGCGCCGGACCGGGCCCAGATGAAATCGATCTCGCCAGGGCGGTCCGCGCGATATCGGTAGCGCACGCCATCGCGCACACCGATTACAGCGCCATCGGGCCCGCCGAGCGCACGTGTGCGGACCGCCTCGGCGACAATGGCGTCATAGACCGCCCGCCGGGATTCGAAATTGAGCCGGGTTCCGATCTCCAGCAGCGGCCCGAAAGCGGGTACGAAGGCCCCGCAGAAGGCCAGGAATATGGTCGGCGCCAGCCAGGCGGTCGTGGGCTCGCGCAACATGGCCCAGATGCTCCAGCCCAGCAGGATCGGAAGCGGCGCGGCATATACCGCCACCGCCAGCACCGGCAGCGCCTCGCCGGGCACGATTTCCATCAGTCGCCCTGACGAAAGGGTCGCGCCAATGACAATCGCCATCCACCCGGCCAGTGCGGCGGCGAGCGGCGTGCGCCAGATCGGTCTTATGGCTTCCGCTACGTCCCCCATGTCGGCAACATGGGGCCAGGACCACCCTCTCGGCAAGGGCCGCTTGCCGCAAGAGCGGGCGGGGCGTAATCCACGCGCCTTCGCAATTGCAGCATGGCCGCCAGATCGTGACCGACGCCATCCAGACCCTCGTGGAATCCCTCCAGCTTGAACGCCTGGAGCTGAATCTGTTCCGGGGCATCACCCCCGACGGCATGGGCCCGCGCATCTTTGGTGGCCAGGTGATCGCCCAGTCCCTGCTGGCGGCCTATGAGACGGTGGAAGAGCGTGTGTGCCACTCGCTGCACTGTTATTTCATTCGACCGGGTGATCCGCGCATACCCATCGTCTTCGAAGTGGACCGGTCCCGGGATGGCGGCAGCTTCACGACCCGCCGCGTGGTGGCGGTGCAGCATGGAGAGCAGATCTTCAACCTCGCCGCCTCTTTCATGGCCGCGCAGGAGGGCTTCGAGCATCAGTCCGACATGCCGCCAGGACCGCACTGGAGCGAACTGCCCGACGAAGCGGAAATGATGCGGGAGTTCATGAAGACCGCGCCAGAGGAGATGAAGAAGTGGGCCGGCCGCGAACGGCCGATCGAAATGCGGGCCGAGGACGCCCGGAACTACTGGCGCAACGGCCCCAAGCCAGCCGTGGCCCAGAACTGGTTCCGCTGCCGCACGCCCATCGGCGATGACGCCCACATGCATCAGGTTATTCTCGCCTACGCCTCCGACATGAACCTGCTGTCCACCGGCATGCGGCCCCACGGCGTGCACTGGCAGACGCCCGGCTTTCAGTCGGCCAGCCTCGACCACGCCATGTGGTTCCACAAGACCACGGACTTCAACCAGTGGCACCTCTACGCCCACGACAGTCCGTCCGCCTCAGGCGGACGTGGATTTATCCGCGGATCGATCTACGCCGAGGATGGAACCCTGGTGGCCTCGGTCGCCCAGGAAGGCCTGATGCGGATGCGGGCGAAGACATAGGGGCCTCAGTCTTCGAGGGGCATCCCGTACAGTTCCAGCCGGTGGTCCACCAGCCGGTAGCCAAGTTTGCGGGCGATAGCTTCCTGCAGCGCCTCGATCTCGGCGTCGACGAACTCCACCACCTTGCCGGTCTTCATGTCGATGAGGTGGTCGTGATGGTCGTCGCTGTGTTCCTCATAGCGCGAGCGCCCGTCGCGGAAGTCCAGCCGGTCAATTATCCCGGCCTCCTCGAACAGCCGCACCGTGCGATAGACGGTGGCGATGGAAATGTGCGGATCCACCGCGTGCGCCCGGCGGTGGAGTTCTTCGACATCAGGGTGGTCTGAGGACACCGACAGCACGCGCGCGATCACACGGCGCTGATCGGTCATGCGCATGTTCTTGGCCAGGCAGAGCTTCTCGATTCGGTCCGACACGAGGTGTTCTCCCTTCCTGTTTCGATAGGTCTAGTTCGGCGGCTTCGTCAGGTCGAGACGCATAACGAGCGCGTCGGCCAGTCCGGCGGCGCCCCTATCATAGTAGCCCCTGCGCAGGCCGGTCTGCACAAATCCCAGGCCGGTGTAGAGCGCCACGGCGCCGGAGCTGGCGACGTCGACTTCCAGGAACATCTCCAGGGCCTGCATAGACCGCGCCCGGGAGATCGCCATTTCCATCAGCGCACGAGCGATGCCCCGACGGCGGGAGGTGGTTGCAACACCCACCGTCAGGACCTCTGCTTCCCCCGCAACCGCCCGGCAGATCAACACGCCGGCTGGCCCGGGGTCGCGGGCGACCACGCCGAAGATGCCCTCGCCGTCCAGCAGATCCTCGAAATCGGTCTCGTCCCAGGGCTTGTCGAACGCCTGGGCGTGAACGGCGGCCATGTCGGGCGCATCGACCGGAGCGGCGAAACTCACGTTCATGCGGGCAACCGGGCGTCGGGTGCCCGCAGATAGAGGGGCCGTATCGGGGTGACCGAACGTGCAGCCGCAAGGCGGGCGACCTGGCGCGGATCACTGCCGTCGGGCGCGCGGGTCACTGCGTCAGGAAAAGCCGGCGCCAGCAAGGACGCGCCCGAGCCGATCAGGGTGACCGGCCGACCATGGCTCAACTCGGCCAGCCGGGCCGCCGCGGTTCCCAACGGCAGGACGTCGGGCGCCATCAGGGCCACCCCGGATTCGAACACCTGAAAATAGACCTGGTCGCGACGGGCATCCAGGATCGCTGCCGTCAGCCCGGGTTGATCTGCGACGAGGGCTTCGAGCGTCCCGACCCCGACGGCGGCTATCGTCAGCGCCGAGGCCAAGCCCTTCGCAAACGCCACGCCGACCCGCAACCCCGTGAACGAGCCCGGCCCCACGGTTGCGCCGATACGTTGAAGGCGATCAAAGGAAAGCCCGGATTCGGCCATCACGGCCTGCACCATGGGCGCCAGCCGCTCCTGATGACCCCGCGCCATCAAGGCTGTGTGGTGGGCCAGCACGGTCGGGCCGTCGAGCACCGCCACCGAACAGGCATTCAGGCAGGTATCCAGCCCCAGGACAATCATGGCGCCCCGTTAGCCGGTTCGCGACGCCGCTTAAAGGGCCTGCTCGACCCGCGTCACTTCCGGGACATAGTGCTTCAGCATGTTCTCCACCCCGGACTTCAGCGTCGCTGACGATGAAGGGCAGCCGGAGCAGGCACCGCGCATGTTGAGCCAGACCACCCC
>NZ_JBILRO010000103.1:0-10739 GCF_044372605.1 Phenylobacterium sp. | reverse complement strand
CAGGATGTCGCCGCCGTCCTGCGCGACGGCGGGACGGATCCGGGTGTCCAGCAGGTCCTTGATCTCGGCGACGATCTGGGCGGTATCACCTTCATAGACACCCTCATCATGACCGCCGGCCTCACTGTCGCCGGCGTCGGCGAACAGCGGCTGGCCCGAAGTGAAGTGGTCCATGATCGACGCCAGGATCGGCGCCTTCAGGTGCGCCCAATCCTCGTCAGCCTGTTTTCCAACAGTGATGAAATCCGGGCCGTAGAAGACCCGATTGACACCTTCGATGCCGAACAGGTCGGCGGCCAGCGGCGAGGCGGACGCCTCGTCCGGCGAACGGAAATCCCGCGTGCCTTCACCCAGCACGGCCTTGCCGGGCAGGAACTTCAGCACTTCGGGATTGGGTGTGGCTTCGGTCTGGATGAACATTCCTGAGATGTGGCGCTTCCTGCATCGCCCTGCAAGCCATCACGCGATAGGGATGGCCCCAAGATCGCCACAAAATCACAGGCTGTGCGACAGGAAGTTGAGCCGATAGGCGATTGTGGGGCCGCAGATGAATCGCACTTTGAAAATCCTTCTCGTCCTGGGCGCGGCCGCGTGCGCATCACCGCTTGCAGCGCGGCCCGCTAAGGCGGCGCCAGTGGCAGCTGCGACCATGACCGAGGATGCGCGCCTGGCCCGGTTCTTCGAGGAGGCGTTTCTGGAGGGCGTGCGGCAAAGCCCCGAGTCACTGACCTTCCTGGGCATGAAGGACCGCTACGGCGAACTGGGCGACTACACCGAAGCCGGTGAGCGCAAGGCGCTGGCGCTATCGGAAGATCAGCTGGCGCGAATGACCCGGTTGTTTGACCGGTCGAAACTCAGCGAGGCCTCAAAGCTTTCGTTCGACCTCTTTGGCCAGAGAGTCGCGGTGCAGCGGGTTCTCACACGCTGGCGGTGGCAGAACTACGCTGTCACCTGGACCGGCGGCGCACTTGATGGCATCCCTGTGTTGCTGATCAACGCGCATCGAGTGGACACCGTCTCGGACGCGGAGGCCTATATCGCTCGACTTCGCGCCGTGGACCGCGTCTCCCGCGAGGTTTCTGCGGATATCGAGGCGCGGACAGAAAGAAGGTTCCTGCCGCCGGCCTTTGTGTTCGACAGGGTGATCCCCGACGCCGGAAACCAGATCAAGGGCGCGCCCTTCGACACCGGGCCCGATCACCCCGTCTGGGCAGATCTGAAGACGAAAATTGCTGCGCTGAAAGCCGATGACGCGGTCAAGGCCAGGCTGTTGGCGGAAGGCGAAGCCGCTCTCAAGGGCGAGTGGCGCAAGGGTTACGAGAGCTATCTTGCCGCGTTGACCGCGATGTCCCGGGCGGCGGGTTCGGTCGACGGGGTATGGGCGTTGCCAGAGGGCGAAGCCTACTACGCCGACATGGTGGCCTACTACACGACCACCCCGCTGACGCCGGATCAGATCCACAGCATGGGACTTTCCGAAGTCGCCCGGGTTCGCGCCGATATGGAGGCCATCAAGCGCAAGGTCGGGTTCAAGGGATCACTTGAGGCGTTCTTCCAGCATGTGAAGACCGATCCCCGCTTTCACTACGCCAACGACGCCGCCGGTAAGGCGCAATATCTAGCTGACGCCCGGGGAATTATTGCCGAGTATCTCGCCGTGGCAGAGAAGCAATTCTCCTCATTGCCAAAGCTGCCGCTTGAGGTTCGCGCGGTGGAGCCTTTCCGCGAAAAGACCGCAGCCGTCGCCTTTTATGCTCAAGGCGCGCCGGATGGATCACGACCCGGAGTCTTCTATGTGAACCTCTCGGACATGACCAAGGTCCTCAAGCCGCAATTGCGGGTGATCGCATACCATGAGGGCGCACCCGGCCATCACTTCCAGATTTCGCGCAGCCAGGAACAGGCCGATTTGCCGATGTTCCGGCGGCAAGCCTATCAGGGCGCCTATATCGAAGGGTGGGGCCTGTACGCCGAGAAGCTGGGCAAGGAGGCCGGATTCTACACGGATCCTTACGACGACTTCGGACGCCTCTCGCTGGAGATCTGGCGGGCGGCTCGCCTCGTCCTCGACACCGGAATCCATGCCAAGCGCTGGTCCCGTGATCAGGCCCTGGACTATATGCGAAGCAATACCCTGAACTCCGAGCGGGATATCCAGAGCGAGGTTGACCGCTATTTCACCACGCCGGGACAGGCTACCAGCTACAAGATCGGTGAACTGAAGATCCTCGAGTTGCGCCAAAGAGCGCAGGAGGCGCTGGGATCGAAGTTCGATGTCCGGGCCTTCCACGAAACCCTGCTGGAGGCAGGCGCCCTGCCACTGGACGTCCTGGAAGCGCGGGTCGACGCCTACATCGCGCGCTCGCGCTGAGCTTCCCGCGATTACGCCAGGTCAGCGATCTCATCATCCGACAGGTCGCCAGGCACGATGGTGATCGGCACCTTGCGGGCGCCCCACTTGACGCCCTCCCTGGCGATGGACGTGACGAGCGGGCCCGGGCCTCGCCCGCCGACCGCGGCAGCGAGCACCAGGATCTTGATGTCCGGATCGTCAGAAAGCACCTGACGCAGGGCCGCGCGGGTTGAATCGGCCGTCTGGATCAGGAATTCCGGCGGCAGGCCCGTCTCGGCGAGAACGTATGCCGCCGAGAGTTGCAGGGCGGCCTCCGCCTCCTCTCGCTGCTGTCGGGCGATCTCGTCGCGGACACCGGACCAGTGCTCGAAGACCGCCGGCTCGATGACCTTGAGCAGTGCCACATAGCCGCCCGTGGAACGGGCGCGCCGGCAAGCAAAGCGCAGGGCCGTCTGGAACTCGGCAGTCTCATCCGCCACTACAAGAAACTTGCGCCGTGTGCTCATGGGGCGAACCTGCGGCGCCGGCGACCGAGGCGCAAGTCAGCCAGCCCAGTAGCCCACGATCTTCTTGACCTCGGCGAGCGTCGGCGCGGCCACGTCGCGGGCCCGTTCCGCCCCCGCGGCCAGCACCCGGTCGATCTCGGCGGGATCGGCCATCAGCCGCCGCATCTCCCCGCCGATCGGGGCCATAACGGACACGGCGAGGTCAGCCAGCCGAGGCTTGAAGGCGCCAAAGCCCTGGCCGGCGAATTCGGTCAGCACGTCCTGCGCCGTACGGCCTGACAGAGCGGCGTAGACTCCAACCAGATTCTCGGCTTCCGCCCGCCCTTTCAGCTCGTCCAGCGTCTGCGGCAGCACGTCGGCGTCGGTGCGGGCCTTGCGGATCTTCTGGGCGATGGTGTCGGCGTCGTCCGTCAGGTTGATCCGGGAATTGTCGGAAGGGTCCGACTTGGACATTTTCGTCGTCCCGTCTCGCAGGCTCATCACCCGCGCGCCTGGCCCCTGGGTCAGGGCGTCCGGCAGCGGGAAGAAGCCCGGTGCGTCGAAGTCCGTGTTGAACTTTGCGGCGATATCGCGGGTGAGTTCAAGGTGCTGGCGCTGGTCCTCGCCAACCGGCACGTGGGTAGCCTTATAGATCAGGATGTCGGCGGCCTGCAGCACCGGATAGGTATAGAGACCGACGCTTTCGCGCTCCTTGTGCTTGCCGGCCTTGTCCTTGAACTGGGTCATCCGGTCCAGCCAGCCCACACGCGCCACGCAGTTGAAAACCCAGGCGAGTTCGGCGTGCGCCGGCACGGCAGACTGGGGGAAGATGGTGGCGATCTTGGGGTCCAGTCCGGTGGCCAGGTAGGCTGCAGCGATCTCGCGGACCTGGCCCTTCAGTTTCGCAGGATCCTGCCAGGCCGTGATGGCGTGCAGGTCGGCGACGAAGATGAAGGTCTCGATCTCGTGCTGCAGGCGGGCGAACTTCACCAGCGCGCCGAGGTAGTTGCCGAGATGAAGGTCGCCCGTCGGCTGGACGCCGGAGAGCACGCGTTGAGGGCCCGCGTAGGGGGCAGGAGCTTGATCGGTCATGATGTGCGGCTTCTGAAGGATACGGACAGGCAGGCGCAAGGCCTGAAACGACGGTGGGTCAGGTCGTCAGCGCCATCGGCGGGAATTCAGTCCGTTCACGATCATGGAACCATTGTATAGTCGCGGTATCATCAGGACAAGTCGGGCGTAGGCGTTGCAACGTCCCCCTTGCGGCGTCGGAAGGCCGCACGGGCCTCGGCTGGCGTCACCCCGCCGAACGCGAACAGCAGCACTGGATAGAGCAGGGCGCCCGCCAGACATAGCAGCAGGACGGCAATTTCCTTGGCGCCGAGGACCCCCAGACCCGCCCCCAACGGCGCCTCCAGAGCCGCCCTGAAATGCACCCCGACGACAAGTGCGAGCCCAAGCCCGCCGCTGGCCAGCCCGACGCGGATCATCTTGCCCGTGGCGCGCGGAGAGGGCGTCCAGTGTCCATGAGTGCGAAGATAGGCGACCATCTGGATCACGGTGATCCACGAAGCCGCCGATGTGGCCAAAGCGATGCCCTCAAAGCCAAGAGTGAAGAACAACGCGACACCCAGTGCGATGTTCACAGCCACCGAGAGCAGCGAGTAGTTCATCGGCGTTCGTGTGTCGCCCCGGGCGAAGAAGGCCGGCTGCAGGATCTTGATCAACACGAAGGCGGGCACCCCCCAACCGTAGTGGAACAACAGCTTTCCGGCATTGGCGGCGTCCTCACTGGTGAAGGCCCCGCGCGTGAAGAACCCGTCGGTCAGGTAGACCGGCATGCCCATCAGGGCCGCCGCCGCCGGCAAGCTGAGGGCCAGACCGAAGACCACGGCCTGGTCCATGGCGACCTGTGTGTCGGCCTGATCCTTCTGCTGGAACGAAGTCGAGAGACGGGGCAGCAGAGCCACGCCGATGGCCACGCCCACCAGGCTTAGCGGCAGCTGGTAGAAACGTTCGGCGATGTTGAGCCAGACGCGCATGCCCGCAACCTGGCTGGCCAGCATCGCCGAGATGAACAGATTGATCTGGGTGGCGCTGGAGGCGATCACCCCGGGGACCATCCGCCGGATCATCGCCTTCATCTCCGGCGTGAGCTTCAGGTGTCGCGGATGAATACGGGCGCCGGCGCGGTGGGCGCCCCACCAGCAGAGCCCCGCCTGGCTGACGCCGGCGACCAGCACGCCCCATGACGCCGCATAGGCTGCCTCAGTCGGATCATGCTGCGGCAGGATGGCGATCAGCATCACCACGTTCAGCAGGGTGGGATAGAAGCCGTAGATGATGAAGCGTCCCCGCGCCTGGAGGGTCCCAGCAAACAGCGCGGCGATCACCATACAAGGAAGGTAGGGCATGGTGATCTGGGTGAGAATCACCGCCAGCTTGAACTTGGCAGGATCAGCCAGAAACCCGTAGCTGTACGCCATCATCAGCCAGGGCATGGCCAGTTGGCAGAGGATGGTCAGCACAATCGTGCCCGCGGCCATGGTGGCCAGCGCATCCGAGGCGAAACGGTCGGCTTCTTCCTTCCCGTCGGTAGCCAGACGTTTGGCGTAGTCGGGAACGAATGCCGCGGCGAACGCGCCCTCCGCAAACATGCGGCGAAACAGGTTCGGAAACGCCAGGGCCGTGTAGTAGGCATCGGCGGCGATGGTCTGGCTGGCGCCCAGCTTGGCAGTGATCACCAGATCCCGCGCCAACCCCATGAACCGGCTGACCAGGGTCAGCCCGGAATAGATCGCCGATGAGCGCAGCAGGCCGCCGCGCCTGGGCGGAGGATCGGCGGAGGGCGGGCTGTCGGTCACGGGGCCTAGGTCGGCTGCGTCGGGAACCACGTCAACCTAGCGGCTGAAAGTGGAAAAGGCGTGTGGATTTGTCGTGCAAGTCTCAAGGCCTGGGATAGGCTTTCGTCCAGCAAGAGGAACCGCATCATGGGTTTGAAGGTCATCGGCTCAGGCCTGGGGCGGACGGGCACGCTTTCCACGAAGCTGGCGCTGGAACAGCTGGGGTTCGCCCCCTGTCATCACATGGTCGAGGTGTTCATGCGGCCGGCCTCCGTGCCGCTCTGGATCGCCGCCAGTCAGGGCAAACCCGACTGGGACGCGATCTTCGGGGACTTCGAAGCAATGGTCGACCATCCCGGTTGCGCGTTCTGGCGCGAACTGGCGGACTACTATCCCGACGCCAGGGTGCTGCACACGGTGCGAGATCCGGACAAATGGTTCGACTCGACCCAGGCCACGATCTTCAATCCTGATCGTCCTGGCCCGCCCGGCGGCGACATGAAGGTGTTCTTTGACCAACTCCATGGCTGGTACGGCGGCGATATCCATGATCGCGCCTTCATGGTGGACTTCTTTCGCCGCCATACCGAGGCGGTCGTCGCCGGCGTGCCGAAGGATCGACTGCTGGTGTTCGACGTGACCGAGGGCTGGGAACCGCTCTGCGCCTTCCTGGCCGTGCCGGTTCCGGAGACGCCCTATCCAAGGGAAAACTCGAAGCAGGAGTTCCAAAGCCGGGTGGCCAGCGGCCAGATGCCGATCGACCTGGAAAAGGTGGCGCGGCTCTGAAGGCTATCGCGCGCTGCTGGCGCGCGCCTGCTGAAGGTTGGTGCGGCGGGCCCTGGCGCTCTCGGCCTCGCCTGCATTGAGATCGGCGAGCAGCGCCGCCTTCAACGAATTGCCCTTGCGGGCGTCGGTGATCTTGTCGCCGGCTTCGTCGACTACATAGAAGGCGTCCACCGCCCGCTCGCCATAGCCGCCGATGTGCGCCGAGGTGATCAACAGGCCGGCATCCGACAGGGTACGCGCCAGGCTGGCCAACAGGCCGGGCCGGTCGCGACCGGACGCCTCCACGACTGTGGAGGTCTCCGACGCGTCATTGTCCAGCATGACCGCCGGCGTGATGGCGAAGGCCGCGGCGCGGGCCAGGTCCTGGCGACGCGGTTCGCGCCCGTGGGGTTCGCCGCGGGCGGCGGCGGCGAGCTGATCAGCAAGCCGGGTCAGGCTTCGCGGGTCTACGCCCCCGAAAGGCGCGCCAGTGATATCCTGAAGATAGAATACATCCAGCGCCTGCTGCTGGCGCGAGGTGAAGACCCGCGCGCCGACGATGTTCGCCCCGGCTGCGGTGATCGCCTCGGCGAGATCCACGAACAGGCGAGGCCGGTCGGCTGCAGCGACCACCACTTCGGCGGCGTTGAGGTCGGCGCGGACGCGGCCGGCGGCGGCCGCGCCCTTGTCGTCCCGGGCCGCGCGCGACAGGCGGGCATGAGCCAGCACCTCGGCGTCGTCAAAGGCGGTGAAGTAGGCATCCTCCATCGCGTCGCCCCAGGGCTCGGCGCTGGTCTCCGCCCTGGCAAGTCGGACGCGGGCGTCGTAGGCCGCGTTCTCCTGATATCGCCTGAGCGCCGCGGCCGCATCCGAGCCGCGCCCGCCCCGAAAGACAGCCTCGGTCGCGGAGTAGAGTTCGCGCAGCAACTGGCCCTTCCAGCCGTTCCAGACGCCCGGTCCCACGGCGCGGATGTCAGCGACGGTGAGCACCAGCAGCAGGCGCAGCCGCTCGGGGGACTGCACGATGGCGGCGAAATCCGAAACGGTGCGCGGGTCGGAGATATCGCGCTTCTGGGCGGTGTCACTCATCACCAGGTGATGCTCGACCAGCCAGGCCACCAGCTCGATCTTGGAGCGTTCCAGCCCGAGGCGTTCGCAGGCCTGACGGGCCGCGCGCGCGCCAGCCACCTCCTGGCCCCCGGCGCCGCCCTTGCCGGTATCGTGCAGCAGCATGGCCAGGAACAGCGCCTCGCGATCCACGATCAGCGGCATGATCTGGGTGGCCAGCGGATGCTCTTCCAGCATGCGGCCCGCCGCGATTTCAGAGATCACGCCTACGGCCCGCAGGGTGTGCTCATCCACCGTGTAGGAGTGGTACATGTTGAACTGCATCTGCGCGACGATGCGGCCGAACTCCGGCAGGTAGCGACCCAGGACCCCGGCCTCCGTCATCAGGGTGAGCGTCCTGCGCGGATCGCGGCCGCGGGCCAGAATATCCAGAAACACGCGCGCCGCATGACGATCGCGCCGGACCGCTGATGTGATCAGGGATATCGCCCGTGATGCGGCGGTAAAGGCGTCAGGGTGGAGATCCAGATTTCGATGGTCGGCCACCTTGAACAGCCGCAACAGGTTGGTCGGGTCGGCCTGGAAGATGTCGGGGTCCACATCGAGACGCCCGCCCACCTCGACAAACCCCGGCTCGGCCAGCGGCTTGCGGGTCACCTTGCGGCCCGGGATGAAGCGCGAGATCCCGCGCGGCTCCATCTTGACCTGTTCGGATTCCAGCTTGGCGGCAAACACCCGCGTCAACGCGCCCACGTCCTTCGCGATCAGGAAATAGCGGCGCATGAACCGTTCGACCGCCGGCGCATCGCCGCGGTCGCCATAGCCCATCCGCCGGGCGATCTCGGGCTGCAGGTCGAAGGTCAGCCGCTCTTCCGGGCGTCCGGTGGCGAAGTGCAGGTGACCACGCACGGCCCAGAGGAAATCGAAGGCCTGGATGAAGGCCCGCACCTCGCGCCGCGCGAACATCTCCAGTTGCAGCACCTTTTCAATGGACTGGCCGGGATGCAGATACTGGGCGATCCAGAAGAGGGTGTTCAGGTCGCGCAGGCCACCCTTGCCGTCCTTGATATTGGGCTCGACCATGTACCGGCTGGCTCCGGCGCGGGTCTGGCGCTCGTCGCGCTCCTTCAACTTGGCGGCGACAAACTCTGCGCCCGTTCCGCGGACCACCTCGGCCTGAAACCGCCGCATCAGCTCTTCCGCCAGCTTCTCGTCGCCGGTCAGCCGCCTGGCCTCCAGGATCGACGTGCGGATGGTGAAATCCTCGCGGCTGAGCTTGATGCACTCCTCGATGGTCCGCGAGGCGTGACCCACCTTGAAGCCAAGGTCCCAGAGCGCATAGAGCATGAACTCGATGACACTCTCGGCGTGCGCCGTCTGTTTGTAGGGGCGCACGAACAGCAGATCGATGTCGGAGAACGGCGCCAGTGTGCCGCGCCCGTAGCCGCCCACCGCCATCAGCGCCAGACGTTCACCCTCGGTGGGATTGCGCGCGCGGAATACATGGACGGTGGTGAAATCCCATAGCGCCGAGACCACCTCGTCGGTGACTCCGGACAGCAGGCTCGCGGTTTCGATCCCGCCGGCGCCGTTCTCGAGCCGCTCCTTGGCGATCATCCGGCCGCGAAACAGGGCAGCCTTCAGAATATCCAGCGCCGCCTTTCGTTGGGCCGGCTCGTCGCCCATACGTTCAAGGGCCGCCGCCGACAACTGACTGCGCAGGCGAACGCCGTCGACGACATATTCCAGGCGTGTGGGGCGAAGGCGTGTGACCATGACTGTTGAGCCATATAGGACAGTTCGTTAGCGGGCGCAGCGGGATCGCGTTCTTCCGTTGAAGCTGTGATCAGCTGTGCTTTTCCAGAACCTGGGACAGACGCGCCCTACCATCCCACAGAGCGCCACCCCAGCCTGCCGCGCGGGCGGCCTCGACATTGGCCGCCGTGTCATCCAGCAGCAGGATATCCGCTCCGGCAATTCCGGTGCGGGCTTCCACTGCAGCATAGAATTCCCGGTCGGTCTTCTTCCAGCCGATACTGGCGGCGTAGTGCATGGCGTCGAAGCGATCGCGGAGGCCCAGCGTCTCCCACAGATAGGTCGCGCGCTCGTGCTCCTGGATGGTGGCGAGGTGCAACTGGATGCCGGCCGCCCGAAGCGTCGCGAGGTCGGCCAGCAGGACGTGATTGAGCCGGGAGTCCTTTTCGAACCAGTAGTCGGCGAGTTGCTGGCTGGTGATGTGGGGGGCGTGCTCTGCAAGAACAGGCCCGAGCCGCTCATGGAGCCCCGCTCGACCGAGCACTACGTCGTTCCAGTGGGGGCGGAAGAACCAGGTCTGCAAAGCGGCACCCGAGATCCCCAGGTCGGCCTCCAGATCGACCGCCCATCCGCCCGCACGCGGGAGAATGATGACGCCGTCGACATCGACCATCAGGGCTCTCAAGCCAACAGGCCCTTCAGCCGATAGAGCGCGTCCATAGCCTCCCGGGGGCTCATGCCGTCGGGGTCGAGCACCTGCAGCGCTTCCTCGACCTTGCTGGGACCATAGCGGGTCTCGGGCTCCGCGACGGCCGCAAACAAGGGGAGGTCGTCAAGGTTGGCGGGGCCCGAGGCTTCCTTCTCCAGACGTTCCAGCACCTGTCTTGCGCGCGCCACCACACCCGGCGGCACGCCCGCTAGCTTGGCCACCTGCACCCCATAGCTCCGATCTGCCGCCCCCGGGCCGGCCTCGTGCAGGAAGATCAGGTCGCCGTTCCACTCCTTGGCCCGCAGGCTGAGGTTGGAAACATGCGCCAGGCGGCCTTCCAGCACCGCCAGCTCGTGGTAGTGCGTCGCGAACAGGGCCCGGCACCGATTGGTCTCGTGGAGCGCCTCGGCGCAGGCCCAGGCGATGGCCAGGCCATCGTAGGTGGCGGTGCCGCGGCCAATTTCGTCCAGGATCACAAGGCTGCGCGGGGTGGCCTGGGTCAGGATGGCGGCGGTCTCGACCATCTCCATCATGAAGGTCGAGCGGCCCCGGGCCAGATCATCGCCAGCGCCCACCCGGCTGAACAACCGGTCGACCACGCCCAGGCGAAAGCGTTTGGCAGGCACGAAACAGCCGGACTGGGCCAGCACGGCCAACAGCGCATTCTGTCGCAGGAAGGTGGATTTGCCGGCCATGTTCGGGCCGGTGACGATGGAGAGGCGCGCTCCGCCGACGCCCGCGCCGTCCAGTCGGCACTCGTT
>NZ_JBILRO010000314.1:0-3211 GCF_044372605.1 Phenylobacterium sp. | reverse complement strand
GGCTGCGGCCCCGCCTCGCTCACCGTGGCGCGCGATCTGGCGCCGCTGGGCTACGACCTGACCATCTTTGACGGCGACACCCGCTCGGCGGGCATGATCCGCAGCCAGATCCCCCGCTTCCGCCTGCCGGAAGAGGTGATCGACGAGGAAGTCGGCTTCATCACCGGCCTGGGCGGCATCGACATGCGGCTGGGCCAGCGGGTGGACAGCCTGAAGGGGCTGCTGAGCGAGGGCTATGACGCGGTGTTCGTCGGCTCCGGCGCCCCGCGTGGCCGTGATCTGGACCTGCCCGGCCGCAAGGAGGCCGCCGCCAACATTCACATCGGCATCGACTGGCTGGCCTCGGTCTCGTTCGGCCACATCGAGACCATCGGCAAGCGGGTGATCGTCCTGGGCGGGGGCAACACCGCCATGGACTGCTGCCGGTCCTCGCGCCGGATGGGCGGCGAGCACGTCCGGGTCATCGTCCGCTCGGGCTTCGAGGAGATGAAGGCCTCGCCCTGGGAAAAAGAAGACGCGATGCATGAGGACATCCCGATCCTCAACTTCCGCGTCCCCAAGGCCTTCACCCACGACAACGGCAAGCTCACCGGCGTACTGTTTGAAGTCGTGGAGTGGGGGCTCGACGGGCGCGGGCGCAAGGCCCTGGTCCCCTCCGGCCAACCCGACGAACACTATGAGTGCGACGACGTGCTGGTGGCCGTCGGCCAGGAAAACGCCTTCCCCTGGATCGAAACCGACATCGGCCTCGAGTTCGACGAATGGCACATGCCCAAGGTGGATCAGGCCAGCTTCCAATCCACCCTGCCCAGCGTCTTCTTCGGCGGCGATGCGGCGTTCGGGCCCAAGAACATCATCTGGGCCGTGGCCCACGGCCACGATGCCGCAGTCTCGATCCACAAGTTCTGCCAGGGCGACGACGTCTCGGTCCGCCCGCCGCCCGGCGCCACCCTGGTCAGCCAGAAGATGGGCATCCACGAGTGGAGCTACGACAACGACGTCTCCAACGACCATCGCTACCGCGTGCCCATGCGCGACAAGCACGAGGCGCTGAAGGATATCCGGCTGGAGGTCGAACTCGGCTTCGACCGCGAACTGGCGCTGGGCGAGGCGCAGCGGTGCCTCAACTGCGATGTCCAGACCGTGTTCGCCGACAAGCTCTGCATCGAGTGTGACGCCTGCGTCGACATCTGCCCGATGGACTGCATCACCTTCACCGAGGACGGCGACGAAGCCGACCTGCGCACCCGCCTGAAGGCCCCGGCCACGAACCTGACCCAGGATCTCTACCTCTCCGGCAAGCTGCCGACGGGCCGGATCATGGCCAAGGACGAGGACGTCTGCCTGCACTGCGGCCTCTGCGCCGAGCGCTGCCCCACCGGCGCCTGGGACATGCAGAAGTTCTACCTCGAGATGACCCATGCGGAGGGCGTCAATGCCTGAGCCACTCCGCATCAACGACTTCGTCGTCAAGTTCGCCAACGTCAACGGCTCGGGCTCGGCCAGCGCCAACGGCCTGTTCGCCCGCTCGGTCATGCGCATGGGCGTTCCCGTGGCCGCGCGCAACATCTTCCCGTCCAACATCCAGGGGCTGCCGACCTGGTACGAGGTCCGGATTACCGAGGCCGGCCATCTGGGCCGTCGCGGCGGCGTCGACCTGATGGTGGCCATGAACCCCCAGACCTGGGACCGGGACGTCGCCGAGATCGAGAGCGGCGGTTATCTGTTCTACGATTCCACCAAGGCCATTCCCGCCAGCCGCTTCCGCGACGACATCACCGTCATCGGCGTGCCGCTGACGGCCATGTGCAATGAGGCCTACGAACTGCCGCGCGAGCGTCAGCTGTTCAAGAACACCATCTACGTCGGCGCGCTCGCCGCCCTGCTGGGGATCGACATCCAGGCGATCCAGGAGCTGCTGGCCGAGGACTTCGCCGGCAAGGACCGGCTGATCAAGGCCAACGTCGAGGCCCTGGCCATGGGCCACAGCTACGTGGAGACCTACCTCAAGGCCCTGCCGCTGCAGGTGCGCAGGGCCGATGGCGTCGGCGACCGGATCTACGTCGAGGGCAATGAGGCGGCCGCCCTGGGCGCCGTCTACGGCGGGGCCACCGTCTGCGCCTGGTATCCGATCACGCCGTCCACCTCGCTCGCCGAGGCCTTCACCGGCTATTGCCAGGATCTGCGGGTCGATCCGGAGACCGGCAAGAACCGCTATGCGATCATCCAGGGCGAGGACGAGATCGCCTCCATCGGCATGGTCATCGGCGCCGGCTGGAACGGCTGTCGCGCCTTCACCGCCACCTCCGGCCCCGGCATCTCGCTGATGACCGAGTTCATCGGCCTCAGCTACTTCGCCGAGATCCCCGCGGTGATCTTCGACGTCCAGCGCGGCGGCCCGTCCACCGGCATGCCCACCCGCACCCAGCAGTCCGACCTGCTGGCCGCCGCCTATTCCGGCCACGGCGACACCAAACACCCGCTACTGCTGCCCGCCGATCCCGGCGAATGCTTCGAGATGGGCGCGCTGGCCTTCGACCTGTCAGACCGCCTGCAGACCACCATCTTCGTCATGCTCGACCTCGACATCGGCATGAACGAGTGGCTGACCAAACCCTTCCAGTGGGACGATGCGCGCAAGCTCGATCGCGGCAAGGTCATGAGCCACGATGATCTGGAGGCCGCCACCCAGGAGTTCGGCCGCTACAAGGATGTGGACGGCGACGGCATCCCCTACCGCACCTATCCCGGCGTCCACCCCACCAAGGGCGGCTACTTCACCCGCGGCACCTCGCGAAACCCCTATGCGCGCTACTCGGAGGAGGGCTCCGTCTACGTCGACAACATGGAGCGCCTGCTGCGCAAGTTCGAGACCGCCAAGTCCCTCGTCCCCGCGCCCGTCATCCGCAATGCATCGGCCAGGACCCGCGACGGCGTGATCTATTACGGCTCCACCTCGGCGGCCATGGACGAGGCGCTGGAGATGCTGGAGGCCCAGGGCCTGCCGCTGGATGCCCTCCGCGTCCGCGGCTTCCCCTTCGCCGACGAGATCTTCGACTTCATCGCCGCCCACGACCGCATCTTCCTGGTGGAACAGAACCGCGACGCCCAGCTCAAGACCCTGATCACCACCGAGGGCGGCGTCGATCCCGGCAAGCTGCCCTCCTTGCTGCACTACGACGGCACCCCCATCACGGCGCGCTTCATCGCG
>NZ_JBILRO010000313.1:0-3215 GCF_044372605.1 Phenylobacterium sp. | reverse complement strand
TGTTTCGAGCCGGGTGCTGGCGGTAAACGGGATTGCCTACAGCGCTGATCGCATCAAGGCCGCCATCACCGAAGGCAAATCCGGCAAGCCCATCGAACTCCTGATCAAGAACGGCGATCATTTCCGCACCGTCTCGATCAACTACACCGGTGGCCTGCGTTACCCGAAGCTGGAGCGGATCGAGGGAACCCCGGACCTGCTGACCAGGATCCATGAGGCGCGGAAATAGCGGGTCTGCATTGCCAACCCGCGACTGGGGATTGATACCGGGCGAACCAGAATCGCCCCACCTTACCGGGTTCAATGTCCAGTTCCCCTGCCCGCCCTCTACCCGACCTGTTTGACAACGCGCTCAACCCTGCGCCGTTGGCGCCGCTGACCGAGGCCCACGAGACTCGCCCTGACACGGCGCCGGCCAAGGGCGGCGGCTACTCCGCCAAGGACATCGAGGTCCTCGAAGGTCTGGAGCCTGTCCGCAAGCGGCCGGGCATGTACATCGGCGGTACCGACGAGCGGGCGCTGCACCACCTGTTCGCCGAGGTGCTGGATAACTCCATGGACGAGGCCGTCGCCGGCCACGCCAAACTGATCGAGGTCACCCTCGAGGCCGACGGCGCCCTCACCGTCAAGGACGACGGGCGCGGCATCCCGGTCGACCCGCACCCCAAGCATCCCGGCAAATCGGCGCTGGAAGTGATCATGACCGTCCTGCACTCGGGCGGAAAGTTCTCCGGCAAGGCCTATGAGACCTCCGGCGGTCTGCACGGCGTCGGCATTTCGGTGGTCAATGCGCTGTCCGAACGGGTCGAGGTCACGGTCTGGAAGGATGGCTCCGAGTGGCGCCAGGCCTTCAGCCGCGGCAAGCCGGTGGGCGGGCTCGAACAGATCGGCGCCAGTCGCAAGAAGGGGACCCAGATCCGCTTCACGCCGGACCCGGTCATCTTCGGTGACGCGGCCATGTTCCGTCCGGCGCGGCTTTACCGGATGGCGCGGTCCAAGGCCTATCTGTTCGGCGGTGTCGAAATCCGCTGGAAGTGCGCGCCCGAGCGCATTCAGGACCAGACCCCCGCCGAGGCCACCTTCCGCTTCCCCAACGGCCTGGCGGACTTTCTGGCCGAGCGGATCAAGGGGCTGGAGACCGTCACCCCGGAGCCCTTCGCCGGCCGCTGGGAACGCCCCGGCGAGACCGGCAAGGTGGAATGGGCCGTGGCCTGGACCCCCGCAGGCTTCGGCGAGGCCGACAGCTTCATGCAGTCCTACTGCAACACCGTGCCCACACCTGAGGGCGGCACCCACGAGAGCGGCTTCCGCGCGGCCCTTACCCGCGGCCTGAAACAGTACGCCGAGCTCACCGGCGAGAAGCGCGGCTTGATTATCACCGCCGATGATGTGCTGGCCCAGGCCGGCGCACTGGTCAGCGTCTTCGTGGCCAACCCCGAGTTCCAGGGCCAGACCAAGGAGCGCCTCTCCTCCTCCGACGCCCAGCGTCTGGTGGAAAAGGCCCTGGCCGACCCCTTCGACCACTGGCTGACCGCCCAGCCCAAATCCGCCAGCGCCCTGCTCGAATTCGTCATCGAGCGTGCCGAGGAGCGCTTGAAGCGCCGCAAGGACAAGGAAGTGGCCCGCGCCTCGGCCACCCGCAAGCTGAGGCTGCCTGGCAAGCTGGCCGACTGCTCCGGCGGCGCCATGGACGGCACCGAACTGTTCCTGGTCGAGGGCGACTCGGCCGGTGGATCGGCCAAACAGGCCCGCAACCGCAAAACCCAGGCGATCCTGCCCCTGCGCGGCAAGATCCTCAACGTCGCATCGGCCACCGCCGACAAGTTCGGCGGCAACAAGGAACTCTCCGACCTGTTGCTGGCGCTGGGCGCACAACCCGGCTCGAAGTACCGCGACGAAGACCTGCGCTACGACCGCATCGTCATCATGACGGACGCCGACGTCGACGGCGCCCACATCGCCAGCCTGCTGATCACCTTTTTCTATCGCACCATGCCAGACCTGATCCGGGGCGGCCGCCTCTACCTGGCGCTTCCCCCGCTCTACCGCATCAGCCACGGCGGCAAGGCCGTCTACGCCCGCGATCCCGAACACCGCGACGAACTGCTGGCCACGGAATTCAGGAACAAAAAGCCCGAGATCAGCCGCTTCAAGGGCCTGGGTGAAATGATGCCGGCCCAGCTCAAGGAAACCACCATGGACCCGGCCACCCGCACCCTGGCCCGAGTCACCCTGCCCCGGGCCGAGGAGTTGGTGGAAGACCTGGTCGAACGCCTGATGGGCCGCAAACCCGAGGCGCGGTTCCAGTTCATCCAGGAGAATGCCGAGTTTGCGGTGGGCGAGCTGGATATCTGAACACCGCCCACGCCCGTCATCAGCGGGCTTGACCCAGCGCCCCGGCGCCAAGGGCTAACTGGCAGTGATCAAGGTTGTGTCGGGCGCCGACGGCGACCACGCCCGTCGCAGCCATCGGGGCGGTTAGAATGCTTTTTCTAAACCGCCGGCCTATTGCGACGTCATCGGCTTCCTCCCCGGGGCCGCACACATTGCAAGGATGCTGATCATGGCCAAGGCCAGGAAGACCAAAGAGACCGTCGAAGTCGCCGTAGACACCGACATCGCCCGCAAGATCTGGCTGGCCGGCGTCGGCGCCTACGGGCGCATGTACACCGAGACGCAGGGTGCGGTCGAAAAGCTCGCCACCGGCGCCAACGAAGCCTTCGACCAGCTGGTCGCCAAGGGTGAGGAAGTCGAGGACAAGGTCCGCGAAACCATCGCCAAGTCGCCGCGCGGCGACCGCGTGGTGTCGCTGGTCGGCAACGCCACCGATCAGGTCAAGGCCTTCCGCGCCGAGCAGCGCGCCGCCCTCGAAGCCCGCATCGGTAAGGTCCGCAAGACCGTGTCGGAAACCCTCGCCCCGCTGAACATCGGCGCCTTGGGTCATGCCATGGAAAAGCTGACCGCCCAGGTCGAGCAACTGACCCAGGAAGTGGCCGCCTTGAAGGCCGAGAAGGCCGCCGTGGCTGAAAAGCCCGCCAAGGCCAAGACGGTCGAGTCGGACGAAGCCGCCTAAGCCTTTTGTCCGCCCCTGATGAGGGCGGCGGGCAAGAGCATGACCTGGGCCGCAGCGCGCGCAATCCGCTCGCGCGGCGGCCCGGTGTCTCCCTCCAGCTCCAGCTCGATGGCGTGGAAGCCGATCCCGGTGGTCATCAGGC
>NZ_JBILRO010000312.1:0-3254 GCF_044372605.1 Phenylobacterium sp. | reverse complement strand
AAGCGACGGGCATGACAGCCGGCGCCGGCTGGACACAGGCGGGGTTCCTGCCCAGGGTCTACGCCGGCAAGGCGCCGGACGGGATCTATGAGGTCGACGTCGTCGCCCAGAAGCCCACGACGCCGGGCGCGGCGACCCCGACCTCGATCGAGGTCAAGGGCGACTGGTCCAAGTTTACGGACGGGCGCGTCAAGGGCGTGAAGTACATCTCCAAGACCAACACGGTCGTCGCCATGCTGCCAGGCGCTGCGGCGCCGCCGGCGAAATAGGACCCGCGGCGCCAGGCTGTGCCTACATCGGCGGCTTGGCGCCGTTTTCCCCGATCGAGATCGAACCGGCCATAAGCTGGCCGCTGGCGGCTTTCTGCACCACCATGAACACCGGGATGCCCGGCTTCACCTGGGCGCGGGTCCCACCGACGATCTGCACGATCGGAACATTGGCGGGAACGGTGATCGTGCGCTTGCCATAGGAATAGGACACCTCCATCTGACGGCTGCCCCTCTTGCCGGCCACCACCGTGCCGACGGTGCCGTTGGTCATCATCGAACCCTTCTTCAGGTCCCAACCGTAGTGGCCCTCGCCCATCTTCACGCCGGGCGGGAAGACGTGGACCTCAAGCGATCGGCCCTTGCCGTCCTTGCCGGGCACCTCGGCCGTGCCGATGAAGCTGCCAGGCTTGATGGCATCCATCTCGACGGGCTTCAGCATCGCGACGCTCCAGTTGGGCGTCAGGCCCACCTTCTGGACGGGGCCCTTGGCCGGCTTCACCGATATGGAGCTCGCGTCCAGCGCAGTCACCACACCGCGCACCACGTTCGGAGCCGCGGGCGCCTGGGCCTGGGCGACGCCTGCCGCAAGCGTGAAGGCCACAGCCAGTGTTGTCAGTCTGATCATAAGTTACCTTCCCCTGGCGCCCTCTGGCGCGGAACCGTTGGAACCCGTCCTATCCCATCGATTCACGGCCACCAATCTGCATTTCACACTTAACCTTGGGGGTCAGGGACCTATAACGGCTAATCGAACCGTGGGGGCTTTGGGAATGAACAGGTGGAGCAGGGGGATTGGGCTTCTGGCAGCGCTGGCGCTGGCCGCATGCACACCCAAACCCGACGGGGCCGCGCCGACAGCTGCGGCTGGCGGTGTGCTCAGGATCTACAACTGGTCCGACTATATCGACCCGGCGCTGCTGGCGGAGTTCACCAAGGAAACCGGGATCAAGGTCACCTACGACACCTTTGATTCGAATGAGGTGCTGGAGACCAAGGTGCTCCAGGGCGACACCGGCTACGACGTGGTGGTCCCCTCCAACCACAACCTGCCACGCTACATCACTGCAAAGGCCGTGCTGCCGCTGGACAAGGCCCAGTTGCCCGGTCTGGCCAATCTGTCGCCCGACACCGTGGCCCACATGGCGGCCTTCGATCCGGGCGGCGCCTACGCCGTGCCCTACATGCAGGGCACCATCGGGATCGGCTACAATGAGGCCGCCGTCGCCAAGCGCCTGCCGGGCGTGAAAATCGACAGCTGGGCGGTGGTCTTCGACCCGGCCAACCTGGCCAAACTCAAGGACTGCGGCGTCTATTTTCTCGACGCTTCGGAAGACATGTATGCGGTGACGCTCAACTACCTGGGCAAGGACTCCAACTCAAAGGTCCCGGCCGACTATGAGGCTGCGACCGCGCTGCTGCTGAAGGCGCGCCCCTTCGTGCGCAAGTTCCACTCCTCGGAGTACATCGAGGCCCTGGCCAACGGAGACATCTGCGTTGCCGTCGGCTACTCCGGCGACATCCTGCAGGCAAAGGCGCGCGCGGAAGAGGCCAAGACCGGCGTCAAGATCGCCTACGCGGTTCCGAAGGAAGGCAGCCAGGTCTGGTTCGACGTCTTCGCCATCCCCAAGGACGCCCCCAACCCGGCGGCGGCGCACAAGTTCATCGCCTTCATGCTGCGCCCGGAAATCATCGCGCGCGCGTCCAACTTCACCCGCTACGCCAATGCCAACGCGGCAGCGACGCCGATGGTCGAGGCGGCGATCCGCAACGACCCCAACGTCTATCCCACTCCCGAACTGGCGACCCGTCTTTTCGTGACCACCACCAAGGACCAGGCGCTTCTGCGTGACGTCAACCGGCAGTGGACGAAGGTCCTGACGGGGCGTTGAACGGCCGGGCTCAAATCGGCGGAATCCGCTCCAGCTTCGCGCCCTGGGAAGATCCGGCTGCGAAGCCGCTGGTGAGGTTCGAGGGCGTATCGCGCGCGTTCGGCGATACCGCAGCGGTCCGCAGCGTCGACCTCTCGATATATGAAGGCGAGTTCTTCGCGCTTCTGGGCCCGTCCGGCTGTGGCAAGACCACATTGATGCGCCTGCTGGCCGGGTTCGAGAGCCCGGATGCCGGAAGGATCCTGCTGGAAGGGCGAGACATCAGCGGAAGTCCTCCGCATCAGCGGCCGATCCATATGATGTTCCAGGCCTACGCCCTGTTCCCGCACCTGAGTGTCGCCGGAAACATCGCCTTCGGTCTGAAACGCCAGGGCGTGTCCAGGGCAGAGATCGGGCCGCGCGTTGAGGAAATGCTGTCGCTGATGAAGCTGGAGGGCCTGGGCGGACGCCGTCCGGACCAGCTTTCCGGCGGTCAACGCCAGCGGGTCGCGCTGGCTCGCGCGCTCGCACCCCGGCCGCGCATCCTGTTGCTCGACGAGCCGATGGCCGCGCTCGACCGCAAGTTGCGCGAGGAGACCCAGTTTGAGTTGATGGCGGTCCAGCAGAGCCTGGGGATGACCTTCATGATCGTCACCCACGACCAGGATGAGGCCATGGTCGTGGCGGACCGCATCGCCATCATGCGCGCCGGCGAGATCGTCCAGATCGGCCGGCCCGCCGAAATCTACGAAACACCGGCGGATCGCTATGTGGCCGGCTTTGTCGGCGACGTGAACCTGTTCGAGGGCCGGGCCGAGATCGATCCGGCGGGCGTTCGCATCGTCTCGGCCGAAGGATCCTTCGTGGCCGAAGGGGTCGCGACCCCGGGGCAGACCGCCTGGCTGGCGGTGCGGCCCGAGAAGATCGCCGTGCATGCAGAGCCCCCGCCGCCTGGCGAAAACTGCCTGGCCGGCAAGATCGTCGACTATGGCTATCTGGGCGACTGGACCACCTATCTGGTGGAGGTCGAGACCGGCCGCACGCTGCGGGCCGCCCGCGCCAACGCCACCCGTTCGGTAGATCGTCCGCTGGGCTGTGATGACCCCGTCTGGCT
>NZ_JBILRO010000229.1:0-5629 GCF_044372605.1 Phenylobacterium sp. | reverse complement strand
ACGAGGAAACCGGCGCCCGTTCCGTCAAGGACATCAAGGAGCAGGACGTCTACATGGGCGATATCCCGCTCATGACGGAGAAGGGCACCTTCATCGTCAACGGGACCCAGCGCGTCATCGTCTCGCAGATGCACCGCTCACCGGGCGTGTTCTTCGACCACGACAAGGGCAAGACCCACGCCTCGGGCAAGCTGCTGTTCGCCGCCCGGGTGATCCCGTATCGCGGTTCCTGGCTCGACTTCGAGTTCGACGCGAAGGACATCGTCTACGTCCGCATCGACCGCCGCCGCAAACTGCCGGCCACGACCTTCCTGATGGCTCTGGGCATGGACGGCGAGGAAATCCTCTCCACCTTCTACAAGACCGTTGCCTACGTGAAGAAGACCGGCGGCTGGTCCACGGCGTATCTGCCGGAGCGTTGGAGGGGCGTGAAGCCCGACTTCCCGCTGATCGATGACGCGACGGGCGAAGAGATCGCTCCGGCCGGCACCAAGATCTCGGCGCGCAATGCCAAGAAGTTCGCTGACGCGGGCCTGAAGACCCTGCTGCTGCCGCCAGAGGCCCTGAACGGTCGCTACCTGGCGCGAGATCTGGTCAACACTGAAACCGGCGAAATCTATGCCGAGGCCGGAGATGAGCTGGACGTCGAACTGCTGGCCTCGCTGGAGGCCCAGGGCTTCGTGAACATGGACGTCCTCGATATCGACGACGTGACCATCGGCTCCTACATCCGCAACACCCTGCGCGTAGACAAGAACACCATTCGCGAGGATGCCCTGTTCGACGTCTATCGCGTGATGCGTCCCGGCGAGCCGCCGACGGTGGAAGCCGCCGAGGCCATGTTCAAGAGCCTGTTCTTCGATGGCGAGCGTTACGACCTGTCCTCGGTCGGGCGTGTGAAGATGAACATGCGTCTGGAGCTCGATTGCCCGGATGACATGCGTATCCTGCGCAAGGAAGACGTGATCGAGGTGCTGCGCACCCTGGTCGGCCTTCGCGATGGCCGCGGCGAAATCGACGACATCGACAACCTCGGCAATCGCCGGGTGCGTTCGGTGGGCGAATTGCTGGAAAACCAGTATCGCGTCGGCCTGCTGCGGATGGAACGCGCCATCAAGGAGCGCATGAGCTCGGTCGATATCGACACGGTCATGCCGCACGACCTGATCAACGCCAAGCCGGCGGCGGCCGCCGTGCGCGAGTTCTTCGGCTCGTCACAGCTGTCGCAGTTCATGGACCAGACCAACCCGCTGTCGGAAATCACCCACAAGCGCCGTCTCTCGGCGCTTGGCCCGGGTGGTCTGACCCGCGAGCGCGCCGGCTTCGAAGTCCGCGACGTGCACCCGACCCACTATGGCCGGATCTGCCCGATCGAGACTCCGGAAGGCCCGAACATCGGCCTGATCAACGCCCTTGCCACCCACGCGGTGGTCAACAAGTACGGTTTCATCGAGAGCCCCTACCGCCGGATCAAGGACGGCAAGACGACCGAGGACGTCGTCTACATGTCGGCCATGGAAGAGGCGAAGCACGTCATCGCCCAGGCCAACATCAAGCTGAAGGATGGCGTCATCGTCGATGATCTGGTCCCCGGACGGATCAACGGCGAACCCGGCCTGCTGCCGCGCGATCAGGTCGACCTGATGGACGTGTCGCCGAAGCAGGTCGTGTCAGTCGCCGCCTCGCTGATCCCGTTCCTCGAGAACGACGACGCCAATCGCGCCCTCATGGGTTCGAACATGCAGAAGCAGGCTGTGCCGCTCATCCAGTCGGATGCGCCGCTGGTCGGCACCGGCATGGAGAGCATCGTGGCCGTGGACTCCGGCGCCGCCGTGGTGGCCCGCCGTCCCGGTATCGTCGAGCAGATCGACGGCACCCGGATCGTGGTCCGTGCTACGGAAGAGAACGACCCCACCAAGCCGGGCGTCGACATCTATCGTCTGCAGAAGTTCCAGCGCTCCAACACCTCGACCTGCATCAACCAGCGTCCGCTGGTGCGCGTGGGCGACGTGATCCAGGCTGGCGACGTGATCGCAGACGGTCCTTCGACGGACCTCGGCGAGCTGGCGCTGGGCCGCAACGCCCTCGTCGCGTTCATGCCCTGGAACGGCTACAACTTCGAAGATTCGATCCTGATCTCCGAGCGGATCGTGCGCGATGACGTCTTCACCTCGATCCATATCGAGGAATTCGAGGTCATGGCCCGCGACACCAAGCTGGGTCCGGAAGAAATCACCCGCGACATTCCCAACGTCGGCGAGGAAGCGCTCCGCAACCTCGACGAAGCGGGCATCGTGGCCATCGGCGCCGAAATCCAGCCGGGCGATATCCTGGTCGGCAAGGTGACGCCGAAGGGCGAGAGCCCCATGACCCCGGAAGAGAAGCTGCTGCGCGCCATCTTCGGCGAAAAGGCGTCCGACGTTCGGGACACCTCGCTGCGGCTGCCCCCGGGCGTCACGGGCACGGTCGTTGAAGTGCGCGTGTTCAACCGTCACGGCGTCGACAAGGACGAACGCGCCCTGTCGATCGAGCGGGCCGAAATCGACCGCCTGGGCAAGGACCGCGACGACGAGTTCGCGATCCTGAACCGCAACATGCAGGGACGTCTACGCCAGCTGCTGGTCGGCAAGAACGCCGTCTCAGGTCCCAAGGGCCTGGGCCGCGGCGAAATCTCGCTGGAGAAGCTGGAAGAAGTATCGTCCGGCCTCTGGTGGCAGATCGCCCTCGACGACGACAAGGCGATGACCGAGCTGGAAGCGCTTCGTCTCCAGTTCGACGAAGCTCGCAAGCGCCTCGATCGCCGCTTCGAAGACAAGGTCGACAAGCTGCAGCGCGGGGATGAACTGCCGCCCGGCGTGATGAAGATGGTCAAGGTGTTCGTAGCGGTGAAGCGCAAGCTGCAGCCGGGCGACAAGATGGCCGGTCGTCACGGCAACAAGGGAGTTATCTCCAAGATCCTGCCGATCGAGGACATGCCCTACCTTGAGGACGGCACGAGCGTAGACATCGTTCTGAACCCGTTGGGCGTGCCCTCGCGGATGAACGTCGGCCAGATCTTCGAGACCCACCTGGGTTGGGCGGCTGCCGGCCTCGGCAAGCAGGTCGCAGCCCTTCTGGAGGCCTGGCAACAGGGCGGCCAGAAGCAGGCGCTCATCGATCATCTGCTCAGCATCTACGGGCCCGATCAGGAGCTTCCGGATACGGAAGAGGAACTCGTCGAGCTGGCACGCAACCTGTCGAAGGGTATTCCGTTCGCCACCCCGGTGTTCGACGGTGCCCACATCGACGACATCGAGAACCTGCTGGAAAAGGCTGGCCTCGCACGCTCGGGTCAATCGTATCTGTACGACGGCCAGTCGGGTGAGCAGTTCAAGCGCCCGGTCACGGTCGGCTACATCTACATGCTGAAGCTTCACCACCTGGTGGACGACAAGATCCACGCCCGTTCGATCGGCCCCTACAGCCTGGTCACCCAGCAGCCGCTGGGCGGCAAGGCCCAGTTCGGCGGTCAGCGCTTCGGGGAAATGGAGGTCTGGGCTCTGGAAGCCTACGGCGCCGCCTACACCCTGCAGGAGATGCTAACGGTGAAGTCGGACGACGTGGCCGGCCGGACCAAGGTCTACGAAAGCATCGTCCGTGGCGACGACACCTTCGAGGCCGGGATCCCGGAAAGCTTCAACGTTCTGGTCAAGGAAATGCGTTCCCTGGGCCTGAACGTCGAACTCGAAAACAACTGAGGCCTGACCTCGCCCCTGCCGGTAACGGCAGGGGCGCCCACGCCGCCCTCAGTTTCGAACCCAATTTTGGCGGGACGCTTCCCGCAGAAGGAACAAGATGAACCAGGAAGTCCTGAACATCTTCAATCCGGTCCAGGCCGCTCCGACCTTTGACCGCATTCGTATCGCGCTGGCTTCGCCGGAAAAGATCCGTTCGTGGTCGTTTGGCGAGATCAAGAAGCCTGAAACGATCAATTATCGGACGTTCAAGCCCGAACGTGACGGCCTTTTCTGCGCGCGGATCTTTGGTCCGACGAAGGACTACGAGTGCCTTTGCGGCAAGTACAAGCGCATGAAGTACAAGGGCATCATCTGCGAAAAGTGCGGCGTTGAGGTCACCCTGGCCCGCGTCCGTCGTGAGCGGATGGGCCACATCGAACTGGCCAGCCCTGTCGCCCACATCTGGTTCCTGAAGTCGCTGCCCAGCCGCATCGCCATGATGCTGGACATGCCGCTGAAGGACATTGAGCGGGTCCTCTACTTCGAGAACTACATCGTCACCGAGCCGGGCCTGACCCCGCTGAAGCAGCACCAGCTGCTCTCGGAAGACGACTTCCTGCGGTTCCAGGAAGAATTCGGCGACGACAGCTTCACCGCCGAGATCGGCGCCGAGGCGATCCAGGGCCTGCTCAAGGGCATCGACCTGCTGCTGGTGGCCGAACAGCTGCGCGAGGATCTGAAGACCACGACCTCGGAGATGAAGCTCAAGAAGCTCTCCAAGCGCCTGAAGATCATGGAAAGCTTCACCGAGAGCGGCAACAAGCCCGAGTGGATGGTGCTGTCCGTGGTGCCGGTGATCCCGCCGGAACTGCGTCCGCTGGTGCCGCTGGATGGTGGCCGCTTCGCCACCTCAGACCTGAACGATCTCTATCGCCGGGTCATCAACCGCAACAACCGCCTGAAGCGCCTTATCGAGCTGCGCGCGCCCGACATCATCATCCGCAACGAAAAGCGGATGCTGCAGGAATCGGTCGACGCTCTGTTCGACAACGGCCGTCGCGGCCGGGTGATCACGGGCGCCAACAAGCGTCCGCTGAAGTCTCTGGCCGACATGCTGAAGGGCAAGCAGGGGCGCTTCCGCCAGAACCTGCTGGGTAAGCGCGTGGACTACTCCGGCCGGTCGGTGATCGTGGTGGGTCCCGAGCTGAAGCTGCACGAGTGCGGCCTGCCGAAGAAGATGGCGCTCGAACTCTTCAAGCCGTTCATCTACGCGCGCCTTGACGCCAAGGGCCTGTCGGGCACCGTCAAGCAGTCCAAGCGCATGGTGGAACGCGAGCAGCCGGCGGTCTGGGACATCCTGGACGAGGTCATCCGCGAACACCCGGTGCTGTTGAACCGTGCGCCGACCCTGCACCGTCTGGGAATCCAGGCGTTCGAGCCCAAGCTGATCGAGGGCAAGGCGATCCAGCTTCACCCGCTGGTGTGCGCCGCCTTCAACGCCGACTTCGACGGCGACCAGATGGCCGTCCACGTCCCGCTGAGCCTTGAAGCCCAGCTGGAAGCGCGCGTGCTGATGATGAGCACGAACAACATCCTGTCGCCCGCCAATGGTCGCCCGATCATCGTGCCGTCGCAGGATATCGTGCTGGGTCTCTATTACCTGTCGCTGGTCAAGGACGCCGAGCCTGGCGAGGGCAAGGCGTTCAGCGACATGGCCGAACTGGAACAGGCGCTCGATGCAGGCGTGGTTTCGCTCCATTCCAAGATCCGCGCCCGTCACTCGGAAATGGATGCCGACGGAAATCTGGTCCGCAAGGTCATCGAGACCTCACCGGGCCGGATGAAGATCGCCGCCCTGTTCCCGCACCACCCTGCGGTGGGCCACCGGCTGCTGGAGAAGAACCTCACCAAGA
>NZ_JBILRO010000192.1:0-6795 GCF_044372605.1 Phenylobacterium sp. | reverse complement strand
TGATCGACACGGTCTATCGGCACTGCGGTCAGAAGGCGACGGTCATATTCGCCGACCAGATCATGGCGCTGGGCTTCCGTGAGGCGGCCAAGGCCGGCATTTCCTTCGGCAAGGACGATATCGTCATCCCGGCCCGAAAGGCTCCGATCGTCGCCGAGACCCGCAAGCTGGTCGAGGAATACGAGCAACAGTATGCCGACGGTCTGATCACCAAGGGCGAGAAGTACAACAAGGTGGTCGACGCCTGGGCCAAGGCCACCGATCGTGTCGCCGACGAGATGATGGCCGAGGTTTCCTCTGCGCCCATCGGCGCCGATGGTCGCCAGGGCGAGATCAACTCGATCTTCATGATGAGCAACTCCGGCGCCCGCGGTTCGCAGGCCCAGATGAAGCAGCTCGGCGGGATGCGCGGCCTCATGGCCAAGCCCTCCGGCGAGATCATCGAGACGCCGATCATCTCGAACTTCAAGGAAGGCCTCACCGTTCAGGAGTACTTCAACTCCACCCACGGCGCCCGCAAGGGTCTGGCTGACACTGCGCTGAAGACCGCCAACTCGGGTTATCTTACGCGGCGTCTGGTGGACGTTGCGCAGGACTGCATCATCACCGAGGAAGACTGCGGCACCACCCGGGGCATCACGCTCCGCGCCGTGGTCGAAGGCGGCGACGTGCTGGTCTCGCTGGGTCAGCGCGTTCTGGGTCGTTTTGCGGCCGAGGACATCAAGGATCCGGGCACCAACGACGTCATCGTTCCCGCCGACAGCTATCTCGACGAGAATATGTGCGACGTGATCGAGGCCGCCGGCGTTCAGTCGGTCAAGATCCGCTCGGTGTTGACCTGCGAGACCAAGGTCGGTGTCTGCGGCGCCTGCTATGGTCGCGACCTCGCGCGCGGCACCCCGGTGAACATCGGTGAAGCGGTCGGCGTCATCGCCGCCCAGTCCATCGGCGAGCCGGGCACCCAGCTGACGATGCGGACCTTCCACATCGGCGGCACCGCCCAGGTGGCCGAGCAGTCGTTCTTCGAAACCGCCAACGACGGCGTGGCGAAGATCACCGGCGGCAACACGGTTATCGCACCGGATGGTTCGCTGATCTCGATGAGCCGGAACCTCACCCTGACCGTTCAGGTCGAGGGCAAGGACCGCGAGTCCTACAAGGTGCCATACGGCGCCCGCCTGCAGGTCAAGGACGGCGAGAAGGTCAAGCGCGGTCAGCGTCTGGCCGGCTGGGACCCCTACACCACGCCGATCATCACCGAAGTGGGCGGCAAGGTCCGTTTCGAGGACCTGGTCGAGAACTTCTCGTTCCGCGAGGAGGCCGACGAGGCCACCGGTATCTCGAACCGCGTGGTTATCGACTGGCGCGCATCGTCCAAGGGTTCGGACCTGCGTCCGGCCATGTCGGTGCTGGGCGATGACGGCGCCTACAAGCGTCTGTCGAACGGTGGTGAAGCGCGTTACCTGCTCCCGGTCGGGGCCATTCTCTCCATCGCCGACGGCGATGTGGTGAAGCCCGGCGAGATCATGGCGCGGATCCCCACGGAGAGCGCCAAGACCCGCGACATCACCGGCGGTCTGCCGCGAGTGGCCGAGCTGTTCGAAGCCCGTCGTCCGAAGGACTGCGCCGTCATCGCCGAAATGGATGGCCGTGTCGAATTCGGCAAGGATTACAAGAACAAGCGCCGCATCAAGATCACCCCGGAAGACGGTGGCGAAGCGGTCGAGTTCCTGATCCCCAAGGGTAAGCACATCGCCGTCCACGATGGCGACGTGATCCGCAAGGGCGAGTACATCATCGACGGCAATCCGGACCCGCACGACATCCTGCGGATCCTGGGCATCGAAGCCCTGGCCGAGTTCCTCGTGAACGAGATCCAGGAGGTCTATCGTCTGCAAGGCGTGCCGATCAACGACAAGCACATCGAGACGATCGTCCGCCAGATGCTGCAGAAGGTCGAAATCCTCGAGCCGGGCGACACCGGCCTGCTCAGGGGCGATCACCTGGACAAGCAGGAAGTCGAAGACGAAAGCGCCAAGGCGGAGATCCGTGGCGGTCGTACGGCGCTGACCCAGCCCGTGCTTCTCGGCATCACCAAGGCGTCCCTGCAGACCCGCAGCTTCATCTCCGCCGCCTCCTTCCAGGAGACGACGCGCGTGCTGACCGAGGCGGCCGTTCAGGGCAAGAGCGACACGCTCGAAGGCCTGAAGGAGAACGTGATCGTGGGTCGTCTGATCCCCGCGGGCACCGGCGCCTATCTGCGCAACCTGCAGCGCATCGCCGCCAAGCGCGACGAGGCGCTCACCGCCAGCCGCGAGGAAGCGATGGAGCCTCTGCCCCTGGAAATCGCGACTGCGGCCGAGGTCGAAACCGTCGAGGGCTGATGCCTGATCGACCTCTGAATGTTGTGGAACGGCCCGGGAGCAATCCCGGGCCGTTTCGTTTTCGGCAGCGCCCATCAGCCCCGAAAAATGGCCATTGCGAGCCCCCACGCTTCCGATAGGCTGCGGTTAGTTGGGCAACAATTCAGGGTGGCGGGCGTGCGTGGATTTTCTGGCGTGGCGGTTGCCGCCCTCGTGGGTGTTGCCACTCCGGCCATGGGCGCGCCGCCGCCGGCCTCAGCGTTCGGACGGCTTCCAGCGGCCGAAGATGTAGCGATCTCGCCCAACGGCCAGCGGATCGCGATCCTGGGCGGGCTGGCCGATCAGCGGGTGCTGTCGATCTCGACCATCGACAAGCCCGAGATGCCGTTCCTGAGGCTTGGGGACATTGAGACCATAAGTGTGCGCTGGGCCGGCGACGATCATGTGATCGTGCGCGTAGCGTACATGGACAGCGTGGGGCCTCGGCAGAACTACCGTTTCGAACGGAACATCTCGGTCACAGCCGAAGCCAAGGTCGCCGCGCGCATTCTCGACAACGACACCGATTCCCAGTTCACGACCTATCAGCCCATCCTCGGCATCACCTCGGCCATACCGCCGCGCGCGATGGTTCAGGGCATCACCTTCCAGGGAAACTCCCAGGTCTCTGAATCCCGGGTCCAAGTGAAGGGCCAGTCAGGCGTGGTGGCCAGCCTGTGGTCGGTGGACCCGGCGACAGGCGATGGCAGGCGGGTGGAGATGGGCAACTACGATACCGTCTTCTGGGAGGTTGATCGCGAAGGCAAGCCCCGCGTCCGGCTGGACATCAATGACCTGAACGGCAAGTTCGTGGTCTATGGCCGGGCGGGCGGCGGCGGGACCTGGAAGCCGGTCTGGAACGGCGGCGATTATGAGAGTCGTCTAACCTACTACGGATACTCCGAGCCTGATGACGCGGTTTATCTCAACCTCGATGAGGGGCTGGTGAAGCGAAGGCTTGCCGACGGCGTTGTTGAACCTTTGGGTTCGACGGCGGCTGGTCTCTCACCTCATCTGATCTGGGATGAGCACCGGAACACAGCGGCCGCCATCGGAACGGGTGGCGAACGCCCGACCTACGAGTGGCTGGAACCGGACATTGGCGCGGCGGCAAATGTGCTGATCCGCGCGTTCAAAGGCCAACACGTGCGCCTGATGGGTTGGTCGCAGGATCAGAAGCGTTTCCTGGCGCGTGTGTCCGGACCCGCCAACCCTTCGACCTGGTACCTCTATGACCGCCAGAAGAAGGAGGTGTCGCCGGTTGGCGAGGCGTATCCCGAACTCAAGGATGTGCCGATGGGGACCACCCGGTGGATCATCTACAAGGCCGCTGATGGGTTGGAGATCCCGGCCTATTTCACCTTGCCGCCGGGCGCGAAGGGCGGTGAGCGGCTGCCGGTCATTGTGTTTCCCCATAGCGGGCCAAATGTTCGCGACACCTATGATTTTGACTTCCTGGCCCAGTTTATGGCCACGCGGGGCTATGCCGTGCTTCAACCCCAGTTTCGGGGGTCATGGGGGTTTGGCAAGGCTCATGAGAAAGCCGGCCGAGGCGAATCCGGAGGCAAGATTCAGACGGATATGCAGGACGGTGTGGCCGCTCTCGCGGCATCGGGCGATATCGATCCGTCGAGAGCCTGTATCGTCGGTTCCGGATTTGGAGGCTATTCCGCCCTTGCCAGTGCCGCTTTGTTTCCGGGAGCCTACAAGTGTGCTGTAGCCATCGCGCCTATCGCCGATCTAGGCCTCTTTGTCACGGAGATAGCCCAACGGGGTCGACGTGATGAGGCCATCGACGAGTTGCGCCGGGAACTGGGCGCGGCGACCAAGGACAAGCTCTTCAATCAGTCACCGGTAAAGCACGCGAGTGCTGTTCAGATCCCCATTCTGATGATCCATGGCGACCAGGATACCGCCGTTTCGCTGACCCATTCACGCCTCATGGCCGAGGAACTGAAGAAGGCCGGAAAACCCCACGAACTTATCGTGTTGAAGGGGGAGAACCACTATCTCGCGAAGGCCGCGACGCGGATCCAGACGCTTGAGGCGATCGAGGCGTTCCTGGCGAAAAACCTGCCGGTGAATTGACCCGCCATACCCTTGGATTTCCGGTCGTCGCGCCTACATGTCGCTCGAACCTGGAGCCCAAACCCATGCCGCTGTTGCTATGCCCCAACTGCAACGCCTCGATGCAGAATGTGAGCCGATCCGGCATCGAGATCGATATGTGCTCCCAATGTCGGGGTGTCTGGCTGGATCGGGGCGAGCTGGAAAAGCTGCTGGATGGGGCCAGACAGGAGCGTGCGAGCCAGCAGGAGGACCGGCAAAGGTTCGAGCGTGAGGTCGGCGACTTCCATCGCGACCCCGATGACTGGAAGCGTCGCCATCCGCCTGTACAGGGGCGACCCGGCTACAAGTACGATGACGACTATGACTACAAGAAGCGGAAGAAGCGCTTCGACATCTTCGACATCTTTGATTGAGGCTGCGGCTTCAGAACGGGACCTTGAGCGGTTCTGCGCCGAGATCGTGCGATGAGGCGCCCATTCCCATGTTCGGAGCGCCCTTGGGCGGGCTGCGCTGTGCGTCCCACCCAGCGCCCGCAGGGACCGGGACCGGTGGGCCAGGCAGGCCCCGTTTGTAGCGGAAGTCAGCCTCCCGACCTGCGGCGGCGCGCGCCAGATCCGCTGCCTTACCGCGTGCGAGGCCCAGCCCTTGGAACGGGGCATCCTTTGCTCCCGACGCCAGCTGATCCTCACAGGCTTCGCGCTCCGCCCGCGACAATCCGACTGCGGCGGCGTTGGCGCATCCGACCCGGCCGCGCAGCGCGGCGCGCGCGTTGAGCGTCAGCGCGTTGGCGGGGGGTGGGGCGGGCGTGACGCCGGAGGCCGCAGCGGGAGCGGGGCGGGGCGCTTCGGCCCGGGGGGTAATCAGAGGTGTGACGTCAGAGGTCTCGTCCACAAAACGCTGGGGCCGCCGATGCAGGCGGATCGGCGCGGGTCTATCGCCGGTGGTGGCGCGCGTCGGAGGCAGGCGCGGCACGATCAGGATCGGAATGATCGCGATGGGCGGCCCCGATGGCGTCCGCGGCGCGATCAGCCGGGGCGAATGCAGGGCGACAAGCGTCAGCACCAGAACGTGGGCGGCGACCGACGCACTGGCGATGGCAATGTTCCGGCGCCGACCCACTTTGGCCATGATGGCGTTTGGCCCCCGCTAAGCTATGCAGCAAGGAGTGGGTGGTCGGGCGGCAAATTCATGGCCGTCGTCGCCCGATTTCCGCCTTGAGCCGGCAATTGACGGGCGGGCGCTTCCCGACTATGTAGCGCGCTCTTTCGAGGTCGGGGATTCTTCCCGGACCCGATGAGCCGCTTCCCGCCGGAACGCCGAACAGGTGCGCCGGCGAGTTTTTGCGTTTCATAGGGTGGCCTCGAAGATGCGACCACAATGACCCCAACTGAGGCGCCACGGCCAAACGGCACACGCCTCCACGTAAGCGAGACTAGATGCCGACAGTTAACCAGCTCATCCGCAAGCCCAGGCAGAACAAGCCCGTGCGCAACAAGGTGCCGGCCCTCAAGGGTTGCCCCCAGCGCCGCGGCGTTTGCACCCGCGTCTATACGACGACGCCCAAGAAGCCGAACTCCGCGCTTCGTAAGGTCGCAAAGGTGCGTCTGACCACCGGCATTGAAGCGGTGTGCTACATCCCCGGCGAAGGTCACAATCTTCAGGAGCACTCGGTGGTCCTGATCCGCGGCGGCCGGGTGAAGGACCTTCCCGGCGTTCGCTATCACATCCTGCGTGGCGTGCTCGATACGCAAGGGGTCAAGGACCGCAAGCAGCGCCGGTCGCACTACGGCGCCAAGCGTCCTAAGTAAGGAAATCAGAGATGTCCCGTCGCCGTCGCGCAGACAAACGCGTTGTTCTCCCGGACCCGAAGTTCGGAGATCTCGTTGTCACCAAGTTCATGAACTACGTGATGTATGAAGGTAAGAAGGCCGTCGCCGAGACGATCGTCTATGGCGCCTTCGATATCCTGGAGACCCGCCGCAAGGATCTGGGTCCGCTGGAAACCTTCCACACCGCGCTCGACAATGTGGCTCCGGCCATCGAGGTGCGCTCCCGCCGGGTCGGCGGCGCCACCTATCAGGTGCCGGTCGAGGTTCGCCCCGAGCGCCGTCGCGCTCTGGCCATCCGTTGGCTGATCAGCGCTGCGCGCAAGCGTGGTGAGAACACCATGACCGAAAAGCTGGCCGGCGAGTTGCTGGATGCGTCTTCCAACCGCGGTTCCGCCGTCAAGAAGCGCGAAGACACCCACAAGATGGCCGAAGCCAACCGGGCCTTCTCGCACTACCGCTGGTAAGCCCGAATTTACTGAGCTTTCCGGCGCGGG
>NZ_JBILRO010000085.1:0-12616 GCF_044372605.1 Phenylobacterium sp. | reverse complement strand
GACCCGCTCGTCATGGTCAGTGTCGCCCATGGAGACCCAGGTGTCGGTGATCACGCAGTCGGCGCCGCGCACAGCGTCGTAGGGGTCATGACCTGTGGTGATCGTGCCCTGCTGCTCGGCGGCCCGGGCCAGGTCCATCATGTCCGGATGGAAGATCGCCGGCGTTGCGATATTCAGCCGGAACCCCAGCTTCGGCGCAGCGTGGATGAAACTGGAACAGACGTTGTTGCCGTCACCTACCCAGGCCAGGGTCTTGCCGGTGACCGGTCCCCGGTGCTCCTCGAAGGTCATCAGGTCGGCCAGGATCTGGCAGGGGTGCCCCTTGTCCGACAGTCCGTTGATCACCGGGACCGACGACCACATGGCCAAACGCTCGACATCCTCGTGAGAATTGGCTCGGATCATGATCGCATCGACCATTCGCGACAGCACGCGCGCGGTGTCCTCGATCGGCTCACCGCGACCCAGTTGCATATCGACGGCGTTGGAAATGATCACGTCCCCGCCCAGCTGACGCATGGCCGCATCGAACGAGAAGCGGGTCCGCGTGGAGTTCTTCTGGAAGATCATCGCCAGCGTTCGGCCTTCGGCGGGGCGATCCGCGTCAGGCTTGCCCTTCGGCCAACCCGCACGGGCGGCCTTGCGGGCCTTGGCGTCTTCCAGGATCCGCCGCAGATCTGCGCCGTCAATCCGCGAGAGATCCAGAAAATGCCGGGGCGACGGCGCGCTCACGCCGCCTTCGCCTTGGCCTGAGCCGCCTCGCAGGCGTGTTCCAGACTGGCCATCGCCTCGCGCGCCTCTTCCAGGGTGAGCGTCAGCGGCGGCAGCAGGCGCACGCAGTTGTCGCCGCCACCGGCGATCAGCAGGTGCCGGTCCCGGGCATGCTGCATGAACTCGCGGTTGGGGGTCGCCAGTTTGATGCCGATCAGAAGGCCCTTGCCGCGGATGTCGACCACGACATCGGGGAAGCGGTCCTTGAGCCCCGTCAGCTGCTGGTTGAAGTAGCCGGCCACCTCGCGCACGTGGGCCAGCAGCTCCGGCTTCACCAGTTCTTCCAGCGACGCCAGACCCACCGCCATGGCCAGCGGATTGCCGCCATAGGTCGAGCCGTGGGAGCCGGGCGTCATTCCTGCGGCCGCCTTGACCGTGGCCAGGCAGGCGCCCACCGGAAACCCGCCGCCCAGCGCCTTGGCCACCGCCATGATGTCCGGCGCCGCATCCTCGGCCCATTCGTAGGCGAACAGCTTGCCGGTCCGGCCCAGGCCGCACTGAATTTCGTCGTAGATCAGCAGGATCCCGGCCTCGTCGCACAGCTGGCGCAGGCCGCGCATGCAGACGTCCGGCAAGGCGCGCGCGCCGCCCTCGCCCTGCACCGGCTCGATCAGGATCGCCGCGGTGGTGGGGCCGATCGCCGCCTTCAGCGCCTCGTGATCGCCGTAGGGCAGGTGGACAAACCCCGGCATCGGCGGACCAAAGCCCTCCAGATAGCTGGCGTTGCCCGAGGCGTTGACTGCCGCGAGCGTCCGGCCATGGAACGAACCGTCAAAACCGATGATGTCGATCCGCTCCGGGTTGCCCCGGGCCCAGTGATACTTGCGCGCCGTCTTGATGGCGCACTCGATGGCCTCGGCGCCGGAGTTGGTGAAGAACACCACATCGGCGAAGGTCGCGTCCGTCAGCGCCGTCGCCAGCTTCTCCTGCTGGGGGATCGTGAAGATGTTGGAGGTGTGCCAGAGCTTCTCGGCCTGATCTTTCACGGCCTGGATCAGCTTGGGATGGCTGTGGCCCAGCGCGGTGACCGCGATACCCGCCATGCAGTCCAGATAGGCGACCCCGTCCGTAGTGTAGAGACGCACGCCCTCGCCTCGCTCGAACGCCAGCTGGGTGCGGCTGTAGACACCCATGATGTGATCGCTGGGAACAGGCGGCGCGGACTGATCGGCCACTGAAAGACCCTCCAGAATGGAAGCGTCCCCGCAGCGCTGGGCAGCGGGGACCGGAAGGCTTTGCGTTTTCGTCTTGGAATGTGACGAAGTCAATCGTCAGGGCGTAGAACCACAGAGCGCGAGCTTCATCCAGGCCTCCCGCGCGACAAATGTGATGCGATTTGACCCAGCGCAATTCGACCGGACAGTCCGGAGATCATCCTCTGATGAGACGATGGAGGCTGCCATGATCGAGACCCTGAAATCACCCGACCACGTCCTGGCCTACCGTCTCGACGGCGTCATGACCGCCGAGGACTACGATGTTGCCGCCAGAGCGCTGGAACATAAGCTCAAGAGCCATCGCCACTTGGGTCTCTATGCCGACATGACCGACTTCAAAACCATGACAGCCGAGGCCCTGGTGCACGACCTGAAGTTCCACATGTCTCACTTGGGCCTGTGGAAGCGGTTTCCGCGCATCGCCATCGTCACGGACGAGCCTTGGCTGAAGGCCATGGTCAGCGTTATGGGCGCCATCCTGCCGCACGTCGAAGCCAAGGCGTTCGCGCCCGCTGAGAAAGAGGTGGCGCTTGCCTGGGCCTCCGTGATGGTCGACGCCTAAGTGTGAGCTCACATCTAGGTCTTGATCTTGTAGCCCGTCCGGAACATCCACAGGCAGACCCACCCCAGACTGAGGGTTAGGACCGCCGTCATCACCACGCCGATGGTGATCGAACTGTCGGCCATGCCGGTGAAGCCAAACCGGAAACCGTCGATCAAATAGAAGAACGGGTTGAAGTGGCTGGCCGTGCGGAACGGCTCGGGCAGCTTTTCCACCAGATAGAAGGTTCCTGAGAGGAACGTCATCGGCATGATCACGAAGTTGGTCACCGCCGCCATGTGGTCGAACTTCTCGGCCCACAGCCCGGCCATGATGCCGATGAAGGCCATGATCAGCGCCGCGCCGACCCCGAAGTAAAGCACGGCCCAGGGCTGGGCTATCGGCAGACGCGCGAAGGGCATCACCGCCAGCAGGGTGACCAGTCCGACCAGGATGCCGCGGGTGGCGGCGCCGGCGCCGAACCCGATCGCCAGTTCGCCCGGCGTCAGCGGCGGGGTCATGAAGTCGCCCATCATGCCGTTGAACTTGGCCTGAAGCAGCGATGACGACGAATTGGCGAAGGCGTTTGAGAGGATCTGCATCATGATCAGGCCCGGCGCCACGAAGGTTCCGTACGCCACGCCGTGCACCTCGCGCCCGCCGCCCACCGCCACCACGAACACCAGCATGTAGAGCAGGGCCGTCACCACCGGCGCGGCCAGGGTCTGGGTGCCCACCTTTATGAAACGGCGGATCTCCCGGAAGTACAGGGTCTTCAGCCCCTCCCAGTTCACGCCCTGATAGACGCGGGGCACGGGCGGCAGGGCGGTGTCGGCGGTTGGCATGTCTCGCATGGCCAAGGTGTGCGCCGGGCGCGGCGAACGTGCAAGAGCCGGGTTTGCCGACACTATATCTAGTTCCTGTGGATGATAGCGATGGCGCCTATTGTGGCCGTTAGGGAGTTGTTTACTAGTGATGGTGGTTGCTGAGCGACGAGACCGCTGGGTGCCACAAGATGTAGATGTCGGCGCCGCCTGATGCGCGCCGTGGGCTGGGAGGCAAGACCATGGGCTGGACCGACGAACGGGTCGAACTTCTGAAGAAGCTCTGGCAGGACGGACTGTCCGCCAGCCAGATCGCCAAGCAACTGGGCGGCGTCACCCGCAATGCGGTGATCGGCAAGGTACACCGGCTGGGCCTGTCGGGCCGCGCCACGCCGTCGAAGCCACAGCGGACCACCTTCAAGGCCCCGCGCCCCGCCCGCGTCGCCGTGGCGGCGCCATCGGCCCCGCGCCGGATCGCAGAGCCGGTCTCCACCAGCCCCGTGCCGCCGACGCCGGTGCGCTATGTGGATGAAGCCCCCGGCACCGCCACCGTCCTCACCCTGGGCGCCCACATGTGCAAATGGCCCATCGGCGATCCCTCGATGGACAACTTCACCTTCTGCGGCCGCCGCTCGGAAGAGACCGGCCCCTACTGCCACGAGCACGCCACGATCGCCTATCAGCCGGTGCAGACCAAGAAGAAGTCCGGCGCCGCCGAACTGGCCCGCAGCCTGCGCCGCTACATCTGAAATCCGCCAGACCGCGCGGACGACCAATCCGTTGGGGATGGGGGACGTGTCTGGAGCCGAGGTGGCAGCTGCTGCTTGAGGCGCCGGATGCGTCCCTTTCTCTTTGGAACATCTGCCGTATGCCCGAGAGGCGGGCCGCATGACCGACGTCGCCCTGACCCCAGAAGAAACCGGCAACGCCAAACCCTACTCCGTCTCGGAGCTGGCCTTTGCGCTGAAGCGGACGCTGGAGGACGCCTATGGATTTGTGCGCCTGCGGGGCGAGCTCTCCAAGGTCACCAACCACTCCAATGGCCATGTCTATCTAACCATCAAGGATGAGCGCGCCGCCATCGACGGCGTGGTCTGGAAAGGCCAGGTGCGCGGCCTGCAGGTCCGGCCCGAACAGGGGCTGGAGGTGATCGTCACCGGCAAGATCACCACCTATCCGCAAGGCTCACGCTACCAGATCGTCATCGAAACCATGGAGCCGGCCGGCATCGGCGCCCTGCTGGCCCAGCTGGAGCGGCTGAAGGCGAGGCTGGCGGCCGAGGGGCTGTTCGAGCCGTCGCGCAAACAGCCGCTGCCCACCATGCCCGCCGTGGTGGGGGTGATCACCAGTCCGACCGGCGCCGTGATCCGCGACATCCTGCACCGCATCCGCGACCGCTGGCCCTGCCGGGTGATCGTCTGGCCGGTCGTCGTGCAGGGCGACGCCGCCGCGGGCCAGGTGGCCGCCGCTATCCGCGGCTTCAACGCGCTGGACGGATCCGGCCCGGTCCCCCGGCCAGACGTGCTGATCGTGGCGCGCGGCGGTGGCTCGGTGGAGGATCTATGGGCGTTCAACGACGAGGCCCTGGCGCGGACGGCAGCCGAGAGCGCGATCCCCCTGATCAGCGCTGTGGGCCACGAGACCGACACCACCCTGATCGACTTCGTGTCGGACCGAAGGGCGCCAACACCCACGGCCGCCGCCGAGATGGCGACGCCGGTGCTGGCCGAGCTCAAGGGCCTGATGTCGGACCTGGGCGGACGGCTGCACCGTTCCGGTGGGCGCGTGGTCGATGACCGGTCGGGCCGGATCGAGGCGGCGGACCGGGCGCTGAGGCGCGCGCCGGACCTGCTGCGACTGGCCGAGCAGCGGTTCGATATCGTCTCGGGCCGTCTGGGTGCCGGTCTTGCCCGCAATGCGGCGGTGCATGAACGCGAACTGGTGCGCGTGGCCTCGCGGCTGACGCCCCTGTTGCTGCAACGCCCGCAGGCAACCCAGAAGCTCCGCCTCGACACCCTCACCGCCCGGCTGCGCCCGTCGATAGATCGGCGGCTGGAGCGCCTGTCAGAACGGCTGGAAAGCCTGGCCAAACTCTATGCCTCCGTCGATCCGGACCGCCCCTTGCAGCGGGGCTTCGCGCGCGTTGCGCGGGCTGACGGCGGCCTCGTCCGCGCGGGCGAGGCGCTCAAGGCCGGCGAGACCGTCGCCATCACCTTCGGCGACCGCGTCACCCGCCAGGCTGTGATCGACGGCGAGAGCACCACGACGCCCCGGCCCGCCCGGCCGCGCCCCCGCGCCGAGCCGCCGCCGCAGGGTGATCTGTTCTGAACCCCGGCGGCGCGCTACACTGCACCCCATGAACGCCCACGACCGAACCCTCGCCGCCCAGGACCTCGCCAAACTCCACTACGGCGACGGCGACTTCGCCGTGCTGCGCCCGGGCCGCTATGTGCTTTGCGCCGTCACTGGCCAGAAGGTGCCCCTGGAGCAACTCCGCTACTGGAGCGCCGAGCTGCAGGAAGCCTACGCCGGCCCGGCCGAGTCGCTGAAGCGCTGGCAGGAAACGCAGGGCTGAGGGCGGGACGGAGCCTTGGCCGTCACCTTCAGATGCGCAAGCACGCGCGGTGTCGCTTCGGCAGGCAGCCCGGGCAGGATGGCCAGTGAAACGGAGACCCACGACGCGATAGCGGCCAGAGACGCGTTCGGAAAGTCGTCATTGCGACAGCTGTCATTCTGACGACCCCCCAATTGGGCCTCGAATGTCGGGAACCTAGGTGGGCACCTGGGGACGGTCGAGGAACCGTGTTGGCCGGTGGGCGGCGAGGCCGTCGAAGGTTGCGATTGAGCCCTGAGGACCTTCCCACCCTTTGGATTCTCCTCAGTTCCGGATCGTCCGGACGGTCACGTCAGGGCTTGGCCTCTCGACGGTAATCGCACCCGGCCACACAGTTGCAAGCGTGTTCAGCAACTCGTCTGTTGGCCGCTGCCAGTCGGCGCCGCCTTGCGGCGCAGTGACCCTGATGGTCACGTTGTCCTGGGGCGGATCGGTCCAGGTCCATTGTTGAATGCTCAAGTGCGTGCCGACATCCTGGCACATGCTCAAGCCGAGTGTCCCGGAGCGCGAGTAGTCCGCTAGCGACCACTGTTGTTCAGTTGAGATACGCCTCAAGACGCTTTGGAAGTGAGGCCATTGTTCGGGCCCCATCCGGATATGAACTGTACGCACGACAGGAAACGACCGGCCACCATTGCGGAAAATGTTGTGGCAAGTGAGGTCCTCAGGGCCGTAAATCAGCCTTAGCCCCTGACCTGTTCCGGCCGAGGCCAGCACGGCGGTAGCGCAGGCGACAATCGTGCCCGCAAGGATTGCATGGCGGCGCGGGAGAAGTCTTACCGGCCACTGCTGAAGCTTCAGAGCGATCCAAGCGGCCAAACCGGCGCACGCCCCTTGCGCCACGTAGAGCACCATCGCAGCGGGGCTAGAGCTGAAGAGCGCGACAAGGCCAAGAGGTAGAAGGCCAAGCGCGGCTCCGACGCCGATTGCAGCCCAGACGTTACGCCAACCTTTGGCCCGAAGAACCAACGCTGCTGGAAGAGCGACAAATATGCCGTAGCAAATAGCCAACGGTAGAACGGCGCCTGCGACAATGCCATTGATGGAGGGCAGCATGGGCAAAGCGACTGCCAGAACGCCGACCTGGACGCTGATCGTGTACCGTAGCAGTACTAGCCACCAAGGCGGGTCGCGGACAGGATCAGATGGGGCAGAACCAACCTGCTCCCCACCATTGGGCAATTTGTCCATGGGTGCTTTCTAGCTATCGCCGTGCGCGCTTCCGCGTTTGATCACCGCACTCTCCTTCTTGAGGGGCGCGGAGACCGGACAGACGTTCTGAACAAAACTGTTGAGGGTGTTGACCAGATTGTCCCGGACCAGGGCGTAGTGCACGAACTGGCCACGCTTCTCACTGGTCACCAGGCCAGCGTTTTCCAGTACGGCCAGATGTTTGGAGATGGCGGGTTTACTCATCGAGAAACGGGACGCGATCTCTCCGGCCGTCAACTCGGCTTCCGACAGGTACGCCAGAATCTTGCGCCGAGGCGTCGAGGCCAGAGCTTCGAAGATCTTCTCCAAGGGACTAATTTCCTAATTAACTTGAGAGTTAATTGACTAAGTAATGGATGCCGTGTCAAGCCCCGAGCCAATGACCTCCTCCGCCCCCCTCCCCGACGCTGCCCCGACCAACTGGGTGGATGCCTACGCGCCCGCGGCACTCCGGCCCTGGCTGAAGCTCGGGCGGTTTGATCGGCCGGTGGGGATCTGGCTGTTGATGCTGCCCGGCTGGCAGGGGATCGCGCTGGCGGCGGCGATGGAGGGCAAGCTGCCGGATCTGCGGCTGCTGGTGCTGGTGTTCCTGGGCGCGGCGCTGATGCGGGCGGCGGGCTGCGCCTATAACGACATCGTCGACCGTGACATCGACGCCAGGGTGGCCCGGACCGCCGGGCGACCGATCCCGTCGGGGCAGTTATCGGTAAAGCAGGCTTGGGGGTTTGTCGCCGCCTGCTGTGCGGTGTCGTTCCTGATCCTGATCAGCCTGCCGCCGCTGGCGATTGGATTGGGGGTTGGGTCCCTGGCGCTGGTGGCGGCCTATCCGTTCATGAAACGGATCACCTGGTGGCCGCAGGCCTGGCTGGGGCTGACCTTCAACTGGGGCGCCTTGCTGGGGTTCGCGGCGGCCAGCGGCCAGCTCAGCCTGCCCGCCCTGCTGCTCTATGCCTCCGGCGTGTTCTGGACCCTGGGATACGACACCATCTATGCGATCCAGGACGTTGAGGACGATGCGCTGGCGGGGGTGAAATCCTCCGCGCGACGGCTTGGAGAGAAAGCCCCCCGGGCGGTGGCGAGTTTCTATCTTCTTGCGCTGGCCTTCGCGCTGGCCGCCAGCGTGGTGGCCGGTCTGGGGCTCGGCTTCTCGATCGGGCTGATCGGGATGGCGATCCATCTGGGACTGCAGGCGCGTCGCGTGCGTATCGATGACGGCGCGCTGGCGCTGAAGCTGTTCAGGTCCAACACCGGGGCGGGGCTGATTCTGTTCGCAGCGATCGTGGCGGGCAGCTGGGTTCCGGGTAGCTGACGGAGCGGAGCGGAAGGGTTACACTGGTCCCATGACCGCCGCCGCCCGCGTTGCTCCGAAGGACTATTTCTCCACCGAGGAATGGGCGCCTCTGGCGCGCAAGTCGGCCTGGAAGGGTCCCGCGCTCATCGCGCACGCCTGGCTGGTGATCCTGGCCGCCGCCGCCATGGCCATGGCGTTTCCGATCACTATTCCCCTGGCCGTGATGATCATCGGCGCGCGGCAACTGGGTCTGGCGATCCTGATGCACGATGCGGCTCATGGCGCGCTGCATCCCGACCTGAAGGTCAACGACTGGCTGGGCGAGCACCTGACGCCGGGCGGCCTCGGCCAGTATCGGAGCTATCATCTGGGGCACCACAAGTTCGCCCAGCAGGCCGAGGACCCTGACCTTGGCCTGTCGGCGCCCTTCCCGATCACGGCCCTGTCGCTGCGCCGCAAGATCCTGCGGGACCTCACCGGCCAGACCCATTTCAAGCAACGCTGGGCGCCGCTGTTCCGCCGGATCGCCGAGCGGACGCCGGATCAATCGGTGCTGGGCATCCTCGGCAGGTTCGTGCGCGGCCGGCCCCGGTTCTTCATCGGCGCTGCCGTGACCATCGCGGCCACAGCGCCGTTCGGCTTCTGGTGGGCGTGGTTCGTGCTGTGGTGGCTACCCTCAGCCACCTGGCTGCCGCTGGTCACGCGCCTCAGGAACATCGCCGAACACGCCTGCATCGCGAAGGACGAGCCGGATCCGCTGCGTCACGCGCGCACCACCCGGGCCAGCCTGATCGAGCGGATGTTCCTCGCGCCCTACTTTGTGAACTATCACTGCGAGCATCACATGTTCATGCTTGTGCCCTGCTACAATCTGCCCCGAACGCACCGCCTGCTGAAGGCGAAGGGGGTTATGGCGGGCATGCTGACAGCGCCGAGCTATCGCGATGTGCTGCGCCAGGCTTCGAGCAAGCCGGTCAAGGCCGATCGGGGCGGTGGTCCGACGCCTGAGGACCGCGGCGTGGAACGTGCGCTCATCCAGTAAGCCGACGTGGCGCGGCCAGACGCTGGACGCGCAGCCGGGTCAGCGCATCATCCGGGCCCGAACTCAGCATCGTTGCCCCCCTTGGGTCCAGGCTGACACACCAACGTCGATTGACCCGGCCTGCACAACCGTCGACGGGGGGTGATGGACCTATCCACGCCGGCGGCGCGCAGCGCCTTCATCCTCGAGAACACGCGCCTGCAAAGTCCGCCGCATACGCCGGAGTTGCGCCTGCACCTGGCCGACGAGATTACACCCATCTGGAAGCTGACCGAGGAAGCCCTGCTGGAGATCGGCCTGCCACCGCCCTACTGGGCCTTCGCCTGGGCCGGCGGACAGGCGCTGGCGCGCTATGTGCTGGACAATCCCGACGTGGTGGCGGGCAAGGCCGTGGTCGACTTCGCGTCTGGATCAGGACTCGTCGCCATCGCAGCGGCCCGCGCAGGTGCGGCGCGGGTGTTGGCCGCCGATATCGACGGCTATTGCGGTGAGGCGCTGGCGCTCAACGCCCGGGCCAACGGCGTGGTTGTCGGCTTCACCGATATCGACCTGCTGGATGCGCCCCCGCCGGGCTGGGCCGACGTGATCCTGGCCGGCGACATCTGCTACGAGAAACCGTTGGCCGAGCGGGTGCTGGCCTGGCTGGCCCAGGCGCGTCGCGCCGGCACCACCGTGCTGATCGGCGACCCGGGCCGCAGCTACTTCCCCCGTACGGGCCTGACCTTGCTGGCGGAATACCAGGTGGAGACGACGCGGGAACTGGAAGACATGGCGGTGAAGCGGACGTGCGTTTGGGCGATGCCGTGAGGTGTCCAATGCGCCGGATTGTTCTTTATTTGTTCTTGTTTGCATGAACACACTTGGCTAGCCTGATCTGGACGCGAAGGGTAGACGACGATCCGTTTTAAGTTGCAAATTGGAAAAACCCAATTTTGGAGCGTGCATGCAAACCTTTCGTAGTCTGATCATCACCTTCGCCGCGTGTCTGTCGCTATTCTCACCGGCGGTCGGGGCCGAGCGCGAGGAGCTGCTGAGGCTGAAGGCGCCGCCCCCAGCGGCAAGGAGTGTGTTGTCTGCTGAACTCAAGCTTCAGCCGGTCAAGTTTGCTCGAGCGATAGTCAGGGCCAAGCCCGAGCCCTGGGCGCGGATGGAGGTGCTGGTTCCGCAAGCCCGTTCGGAGGTGGATTACCTGACATGGTCCGAGACCGACGATGCATTGGACCCGGCGACGGTGCAGACCATTTTTGCCGAGGAGATGATCGCTGCTCGAATTCCGGTCGCTGGAGCAGGCCGAAGCCTATTCGGCGAAGAGGGGCCGTCTGACTTGCAGGTGGGTGTCATCGTCAGCGACATGAAGGGACGGCTGTGCCGGGGTTGTGGGTTCAGCACGCCCTGGATGTCATGGGTGGGAGACGTGGTCATGGATGCACGTTGGGAAGTCTACTCCCAGCTTGGAGCGAGAGTCATTGCCACCATAGACACTCGGGGCGGGTTCACCGCGCCCGGTCGCGGCCTGGCCGGGAGTCCTCAGCGGTTGGTGTATGAAGCGTTCCGAGACAACATTCGTCGGCTGATCGCTAGTGAAGACTTCCAGAAAGCCCTCGCCGTACGCTCTGATGTTGAGGCGCAAACGCGGCCTCAAAACCGGACTCTCGCGCTCCAGACCACCAAACCCGTATCATTGCAGGAAGCGGCAAATGCCGTTGTCACCATCTATGCAGGCGATGCGATGGGTAGCGGGGTGCTCATAACCCCAGACGGCGACATTCTCACGAATCACCACGTCGCAGGATCTTCGGGGAAGGTTCGACTCCGCTGGTCAGACGGTACAGACACGATTGGCGAAGTTATCGGGAGCGACCGGCGGCGCGATGTCGCGCTTGTGAAGACTAGCCCCAAGGCCCAACCAATTGCGGTCCGGGTAAAGTCGCTGGAACTCGGCGAAACGGTCTTCGCTATCGGAACACCGCTCGACAAGTCGCTCGCCAACACCCTCACCCGCGGTATCGTTTCGGGTACGCGTCTGATCGACGGGCTGCCGATGATCCAGAGCGATGTCGCCATTGATCAGGGCAATTCAGGCGGTCCGCTGCTGGACGAGAAGGGCCAGATCGTGGCCTTGACGGTAGCCCGGCTTGAACCCGACGGAATCGGCCGTGACATCGGCTTCTTCATACCCATCGCCGACGCCCTCAAGGCGCTCGGTATCCAGCCGCCCGCAAGCTGACTTGGCGGGCCGGTGCTCGGGATCGGGCGCGCGCAAGGACGGACAGGGGTTGCGTCGGAACCGCTGGCCCGCCGGCGGGCGAAATCGCCGTGGTCAGGCCACCTGCATCATGGCCGGCTGGTTGTCCGCAAAGCGGTTCTAGTTCGCCGACCCCGTCGCGGCCGGCTTGGCGGCGGCGGCTTTGGCCCTTTCGGCTTCCTCGACGCGGGCCCCGGCCAGAATGCCTGGCAGGGCATAGTTGCCCTCGTGGCAGGCGTACTCGTAGATCACGCCTTGAAGCGGGCTGAATTCATACTCGCCGCCCCAGGGCTTGTCCCAGAACGTCGGGTCTTCGGCTGTGAAGGCATAGTGAACGCGGTTCTTGCCCACACGGGTGAAGCGCTCGGTGATCTTCAGGTCCTTCCAAGATCCCATCCAGGCCTGCGCCTGGGGAATGTTGGTGGTCTCCACGATCAGGGTGTCGCCTTCCCAGCGACCGATGGAATCGCCCATCAACGGACGGACGCCATCGGTGCGATGCTTGCCGTTCAACCGCACGATCCGCAGGTCGTGGTTCATTTCGACCTCGATCACGAAGGTCTCGGCGGTTTGAAGGAACTGATAGTTGTTGTTGTAGAAGCCGTTGGCCAGCATCGGCGGCCCCGCGTTCCGCCCGAACGACATGATGCAGCGTTCGCCCAGTGATCGCGACTCATAGCTGTCGAAGGCGCCGCCAGGCGGGCGCTGCGGCATGGTGGCACCCTCCTTACGGCGGGGTGGCTGACCGTTCGGCGTGGTCAGGATCGAGGTGCGCGCCTCGCCAGCAACCCGCATCACATGGTTGCCAGGATCCAGCCAACCGCGATTGTAGCCGCCCACATCTCCGCCGGCGGCGGCA
>NZ_JBILRO010000084.1:0-12648 GCF_044372605.1 Phenylobacterium sp. | reverse complement strand
GGCTCCCCGCCCCAGTAACGGACCACCACATCAGGCCGCGCCGCCAGTACGGATTCCAGATCAACCCGGCGCTTTGGCAGACCACTGGCCAGAAGCCGGAGGCGGGAATCGGCATCATCAGCGCGACTTGAGACGCCTACGATCGCGTCGCGCGGGCTGAGCGCCATGACGAACTGGTCGGCGCACTGGTCCAGCGACAGGACGCGGGGCGCGGCCTGCACGCCTAGCGGCGCCGACACCAACGCCAGGCCCAGGATCAGTCGATGACCAGCCCGTGCAACATGCCGTCCAGCGTCACGGTCATGATCTCGTCCAGGTCTTCCCAACCAAAGGCGGGGCGGCTGGTCGCGAGGGCCACCACGCCATGGCAGGCCATCCACAGCGCCTTGGCCGCCGTGTCGCCCGTGCCCGTCCGCAGGCGGCCACTGGCGGCTACCTCGCGCACCACGTCGAAGAAGGTGTCGTAACATTGGCGGCTCAGGTCTGTGGCGCCCTCGGGCCAAGGGGTGTTCGATACCGGACCCCGCTGACAATAGACAAGCTGATAGGCGTTAGGCTGCTCGAACCCCCACTGCATGTAGGCCTCAAGCATCATCCGAACCCGCACCACCGGATCAAGAGGCAAGCCCGCAATCTCGCTGTTTCGGGCCAGCAACACCCGGAACGTGATCTCGGTGATCTCGTGGAGGATCGCCGCCTTGTCCGGAAAATGCATGTAGAGGGCCGTCGAGGACACGCCCACCTCGTCGGCGATGCGACGGATGGTGGCGCCCTCATAGCCTTCGGCCACAAAGATGCGTTCGGCGGCTTTAAGGATCTCGGCCCTTCGAAGGTGGCCATCCCCTTTCGCCTTGCGCGCGGTTTTCCGCGTCGCAGCTGCGATCATGCTCATGGAGTCTCCCCACTTCATTAGCACGCACAGCGGAGCCTAGTTCCGGGCTGATGACAAGCCTTTGTCACATGAGCGCAATAATCCATGACCAAGCGGCAGGGGCTGGACGCGCGGGCCGGGTTCGGCTTCAAGGTCGCTCATGAACCCGCCCCGGATCGCCGAGACGCCTGGCGTGATGCGCACCACCGGCTGGGCCGACTACGCGCTGCTGGATAGCGGCGGCGGGCGGAAGCTCGAGCGGTATGGCCCCTATCGCGTGGTCAGGCCAGAGCCCCAGGCGATGTGGACCCCTCGCCTGCCCCCCGCCGACTGGGACACCGCCGACGCCGTGTTCGACCCCACCGATGAGGATGAAGCCGGCAACTGGCGGTTCCGGGAGCGCCCGCAGGAGAGTTGGCCGCTGAGCTGGGGCGACGTGAAGTTCCATGGCCGGTTCACGGCGTTCCGGCATCTGGCGTTCTTTCCGGAGCAGGCGGCTAACTGGGCCTGGCTGGATGGTCAGGTGAGGGCCGCCGGCGGACAGCCCCGGGTCCTGAACCTGTTCGGATATACCGGGGTCGCCAGTCTGGTGATGGCTGCGGCCGGCGCGGCGGTGACCCACGTTGATGCGTCGAAGAAGGCGGTCGGGTGGGCACGGGAGAATGCCGAGCTCTCTGGCCTGACGGATCGTCCGATCCGCTGGATCACCGAGGACGCACGCAAATATGTCCAACGGGAGGTCCGGCGAGGGTCGCAGTATGAGGGGATCATCCTTGATCCGCCCAAATATGGACGTGGCCCCACGGGTGAGGTGTGGCGGCTGTTCGAGGACTTACCTGAACTTACGGCGTTATGTGCTCAACTTCTTTCCAGTAGTTCCAGCTTCCTCGTCTTGAACGCCTATGCCGAACGGATCTCCGGCGCGGCGCTGGCCGGATTGTTGGCGGACAAACTGGGCTCGCGGGGCGGCGGGATCGAATGGGGCGAACTGGCCCTGACGGAGGACTCGGGCGACCGGGCCATTGGCATGAGCTTTTACGCCCGGTGGGCGCCGTGAGCGCGCGCACCGTTACATCCCTCACCAACCCGACGGTCAAGGCGGTCCGCGCCCTGCACATGCGCAAGGAACGCGATGAGACGGGACTGTTCGTCGCCGAGGGCCTGAAGACCGTCATCGAAGGCGTCGAAACAGGCCATGCGCCGAAGATCCTGTTGTACGGCCAGGGCGCTGCGGACCACCCCCTGCTTCAGAACGCGATCCGGGCGACGCTGCAGGCCCGGGGCGAAGTGATCGAGGTGACGCAGGACATCCTGGCCAAGGTGTCGCGGCGGGACAATCCTCAGGCCGTGGTGGGCGTATTTCCGCAGGTTTTCAGACCACTCGCCGAAATCGATCCGGCAGCCGCGCCCTGCTTTGTGGCCCTGCATCGGGTGCGCGATCCCGGCAATCTGGGGACCATCATCCGCACCGCCGACGCGGCAGGTTGCGGCGGCGTGATCCTGGTGGGTGAATGTTGCGATCCCTGGTCTGTCGAGGCGGTGCGCGCCACCATGGGCTCGATCTTCGCCGTGCCGCTGACGATGGCGACGGAAGCTGAGTTTACGGATTGGCGCGCGGGCTGGCCGGGCTCTGTGGTGGGCACCCTGCTCTCCGCTGAAGTCGACCACCGCGAGGCAGTCTACGCCAGGCCTGTGTTGCTATTGATGGGCAACGAGCAGCAGGGCCTGACGCCGGACCTGGCCGCTCTGTGTGACGTCAATGTGAAGATTCCCATGCGCGGCCGGGCCGATAGCCTGAACCTGTCCGTAGCAACGGGGATCATGATCTATGCGGCCACGGGGTAAGTGGGAGAACGGCCTGCGGATTTGGGCAATCGGTCTCCTGATGAGCATGATGGTGGCCGGTCATGTGTTCGCACAGGCGGCGGTCGCTCCATCAAACCCCGAGATGGCGCGGATCTTCTCCGAGGATCAGTCCGACCGTTCCGAAGAGCTGTGCATCAGAAAGCCTCATGAATGGGATCGACCTCACGTCCCCCGAGGCTTCGCCCGGGCCGTGGGACGGGCCACCGAGGGGTCCTCCGGCCAGACGTGTTTGGGATAGCGGCCTCGCATGTCGGCGCGCACGTCCTTCCACGAACCCTTCCAGAAGCCGGGCAGGTCCCTGGTCGTCTGGATCGGACGGTGGCCGGGAGACAGCAGAGACATGGTCAGCGGTACGCCGCCCACGGCGGGGTGCGAGGTGAGCCCGAACACCTCCTGCACCCGCACATCCACGCGAGGCCCGGTCTCGGCTGTGTAGTCGACGACGAAGCTGTTCCCGGTCGGCGCGGTCCAGCGTGCCGGCGCCTCAGCGTCCAGGCGGCGCTGCAGGTCCCACGGGATCAATGACCGGACCGCGTTGTCCAGGGCATCAGGCTTCAGAGCATTGAGCGCCCGAACCCCGACGAGCAGCGGCTCAAGCCAGCCGTCCAGGGTGGCCACCAAGGCGGCGTCTGACAGATCCGGCAAGACGGCGTCCCGGGCACGCAGGAAGGCGGCGCGTTCGCGGAGGGCTGCCGTGGCCGGACTCCAGGGCAAGGTCGCCAGTCCGTCTCGACGGACCCGATCGGCCAGGGCTCCGGCGATCAGGGCCGGGTCGGGATTGTCGAGGATCTCCTCGCGCACCGTCAGTCGACCCAGGCGGGTCAGGCGCTTGGCGCGCAGGCGTCCCTGACCCGTCTCCTCAAGACGATCCTCGATCTCGAACTGGTGCTCAAAGGCCGCCAGCTCGGCGGGATCCAGCGGCGCGGCCAACAGGATACGGTCGCGGCGGTCGCCGCCGCCCAGTTCAGCCACCGCCAGCCAGGGTTCGCGCGCCATCGCGTCTGTGGGTTCCAGAAAGGCCCCGCGTCCGGAGACCAGCTGAAACTCCCCCTGCCCGCCCCGCGCCCTCGCCACGCGCTCGGGATAGGCAAATGCGAGCAGCAGGCCGTCGGACAGGGGTTCGGCGTCTCCCGCCTTCGCGGCGAACCGCGCCCAGCGGTCGGCCAGCGCCCGGGCATCGCGGGCGCGCGGCGAGCGGTCGCGGTCCAGGCCCTCCAGACGATGGCGCAGGTCGACGTCGCGACCGCCGAGACCGCGCTCGGTGATCAGGGCGGCGATGCGGGCGGCGCGCAGGGCCTGACCGGTGTCCGCACCCTTCAGCACCATATGCGCCAGCCGTGGCGGCAGGGGCACGGCGCTCAAGGCGTGACCGTGCGCGGTCAAGACGCCGTGACTGTCCAGCGCGTCCAGGCGGGAGAGCAGCGCGCGGGCCTCAGTGAAAGCCGCGGCGGGCGGCGGATCGAGGAATGCCAGATCGGCGGCGTCCTTCGCGCCCCAACGGGCAAGGTCGAGCGCCAAACCCGACAGATCGGCGTCCAGGATCTCGGGATCCGCATAGGCCGGCAGGGCGCGGGTCTCTGCCTCATCCCAAAGTCGGTAACACACCCCCGGCTCCGTCCGCCCGGCACGGCCCCGGCGCTGGTCAGCGGCAGCGCGGCTGACGCGCACGGTGGCCAGGCGCGTCAGGCCCGAAGCCGGATCAAAGCGCGGGACACGGGCCAGCCCACAGTCGATCACCACCCGCACCCCCTGAATGGTCAGGCTGGTCTCGGCGATGGAGGTGGCCAGGACGACCTTGCGGATCCCCTCAGGGGAGGGACGGATCGCGCGGTCCTGGTCCCGAGGGTCCAGTGCTCCGTAGAGCGGCGCGATCTCCACATTGGGGCGTCGTCGCTCAGCGAGCCGCTCGGCCGTACGCAGGATCTCGCCCTGCCCCGGCAGGAACACCAGCAGGCTTCCAGGCTGCTCGGTCAGAGCCGTTTCCACCGCCCGAACCACCTGGTCTTCGAGGCGAAGGCGATCATCGCGGCCAAGATAGCGGGTCTCCACCGGAAACATCCGCCCCTGGCTGTCGATCACCGACGCGCCGTCCAGCAACCGCGCCACGGCCGCGCCATCCAGCGTGGCGGACATCACCAGAAGGCGCAGGTCGCCGCGGAGCAGGCGCTGGGTGTCGATGGCCAGCGCCAGACCCAGGTCTGCATCAAGGCTTCGCTCGTGAAACTCATCGAAGATCACACAGGCGATGCCGGCAAGCTCGGGGTCCGCCAGGATCATGCGCGTGAAGACACCTTCGGTGACCACCTCGATGCGGGTGCGCGCGGACACCCGCGACTGCATCCGGACCCGGAAGCCGACCGTCTCGCCTACCGGCTCGCCCAGCGTGGCCGCCATGCGCTCGGCGGCAGCGCGCGCGGCGAGGCGGCGAGGCTCCAGGACGATGATCCGCCCATCACCCCGCCAGGCCTCGCCAAGAAGTTCCAGCGGGATCACCGTGGTCTTGCCAGCCCCGGGCGGTGCGACAAGCACGGCGCTGGGCCCGGCGGAGAGGGCCGCCTTCAATGCGGGCAAGGCCTCATGGATCGGCAACATTCCTGCGCCTCTAGCCGCAAGCCGACGCGCCCGCCAGTGCTTGGTGCTTGACCGGACCGCTGCAAGCGAGCCACGGTCATGACAGTGATTTTACAGAGCGGCCGGGGGCCGCTGGTGGGAGGAACAATGTGGCGCGTTAAGTCGCTGGACGCCATTCTGGCGACGGCCGAGAAGAAATCCCTGCAACGGTCCCTGGGCGCGTTCCAGCTGACCATGCTGGGGATCGGTGCGATTATCGGTACTGGAATCTTCGTGCTGACCGCGGAAGCGGCCCAGAAGGCCGGCCCGGGTATGATGCTGAGCTTCGTGATCGCCGGCTTTGTCTGCGCGGTTGCCGCGCTCTGCTACGCGGAAATGTCAGCCATGGTGCCGGTTTCCGGCTCGGCCTACACCTACAGCTACGCCGTGATGGGCGAGATGCTGGCCTGGATGGTGGGCTGGGCGCTGATCCTGGAGTACGCCGTCGCTGCGGGCGCCGTTTCGGTGGGCTGGTCCGGCTATGTTGTCGGACTGCTCGAAAACGCCCTTCATCTGGATATTCCCGACCTGTTGGTGCGGGGCCCGTTTGATGGCGGGATGATCAATCTGCCGGCCATGGGTATCGCCTTGCTGGTCACGGCCCTGCTGGTGGTCGGCACGCGGGAGTCTGCAGCGGTCAACGCCTTCCTGGTCTGCATCAAGGTGGCCGCCCTCCTGCTCTTCATCGTGCTGGCGGTGCCTGTCATCAAGATGGAGAATTTCGAGCCCTTCTCACCGCTGGGCTTCGGCGGCATCAGCGCGGCTGCGGCCTCCATCTTCTTCGCCTACGTGGGCTTCGACGCCGTCTCGACGGCGGCTGAGGAGACCAAGAACCCTCAACGCAACATGCCGATCGGCCTGATCGGATCGCTTGGCATCTGCACGATCTTCTACATTCTGGTGGCGGCCGGCGTGATCGGCACGGTTGGCGCCCAGCCGGTGCTTGGCGCCGATGGCGCGGGCCTTCGTCCCGGAAGCCCGGAACTCAGCGCCGCCTGCGCGGCCATCGGCGACGCCAAGGTCGTCTGCTCCAAGGAAGCCCTGGCGTGGACCTTGCGGGAAATCGGCTGGCCCCAGATCGGCAACCTGATCGGTCTGGCGGCAGGTCTGGCCCTGCCCTCGGTCATCCTGATGATGATGTTCGGCCAGACCCGGATCTTCTTCGTCATGAGCCGCGACGGCCTGTTGCCGCCGATCCTCTCCACCGTCCATCCCAAGTACAAGACGCCGCACATCATCACGATGATCACCGGCGTGTTCGTGGCCCTGTTCGCCGCCTTCTTCCCGGTGGGAATCCTGGCCGATATCTCTAACTCGGGCACCTTGTTCGCCTTTGCCATGGTGGCGGTGGCGGTTCTGGTGCTCCGCCGGACAGATCCCGGTCGCAATCGACCCTTCCGGACGCCGGCGATCTACGTCGTGGCGCCGCTGGCGGCAGCGGGTTGTGTCTATCTGTTCTTCAGCCTGCCGCAGGATACGCAGATCATGTTTGCGGCCTGGGCGACGATCGGTCTGGTCGTCTATTTCCTCTACGGCTATCGCAAGAGCCACGTGGCGCACGGAGAGCCGGGCGAGGTCCACGAACTGGACGCCGACGCGCCTCCGGGGCCGGTTCCGCCCATGCCGGGCTCCTGATCAGAACACTGGATTGGCCCGGGTGCGAACCCGGGCCTTTTCATGTGAGCCAAGAGGCACGATCATAGGGGCGACATGAACGCTCCAACGCCTCAGCCCCGCCCCTTGCCGATCCGCGCCCTCATCGCGCCGGTCACCCCGCTCCAGCAGAACTGCACCATCGTCTGGTGCGTGAAGACGATGAAGGCGGCGATCATCGATCCCGGCGGTGAGGTGCCGCGCCTGATGGCCGCACTGCAGGAGCAGGGTCTGACCCTCGAGAAAATCTGGATCACCCATGGCCACCTGGATCATGCCGGGGGCACGGCGGCGTTGAAGGCCCTCACCGGTGTGCCCATCGAAGGGCCGCATCCGGACGACGCCTTCTGGATCGATGAAATCAGCGCATCCGGTGCGAAGTGGGGCATGCCGGAGGCCCGGACATTCACGCCTGATCGGTGGCTGCAGGACGGCGACACCGTAACGCTCGGCGAGACGGTGTTCGAGGTGATCCATTGTCCCGGCCATACCCCCGGCCACGTGGTCTTCTTCAACCGCGAGGCCCGCTTCGCGCAGGTGGGCGACGTGCTGTTCCAGGGCAGCATCGGACGCACCGATTTCCCGCGTGGAAACTACCAGGACCTGATCGACGCCATTACGCAGAAACTCTGGCCACTGGGTGACGACGTGCGTTTCGTGCCCGGTCACGGTCCGATGTCCAGCTTCGGTCAGGAGCGCCTGACCAATCCGTTCGTGTCGGACGCGGTGCTGGCCGGAGATTGATCTCCGAACCGTTCACGTTTCAGGATAGACATTCGTTTGTTACGGGCCGCACCCAGGTTCCCGGCCATGGAGCAGACAATCGATATGGCCGACGCGGGCGCCCGAATTCTGATGGTCGATGACGACGCGGGAATCCGCGACGTCGTGTCCGATTTCCTGGGACGCCACGGATATCGTGTGGAAACGGCGGCGGACGGCCAGGAAATGGAGCGCGCGCTGGAGCGCGGCCCGGTTGATCTGATCGTGCTGGATGTGATGCTTCCGGGCGAGGACGGGCTGGCGATCTGCCGGCGGCTGACCTCTTCTGACAGTTGCCCGCCAATCATCATGCTGTCGGCGATGGGCGAGGATACGGACCGGATCGTGGGGCTAGAACTCGGGGCCGACGACTATCTGGCCAAGCCCTGCAATCCTCGCGAACTTCTGGCCCGGGTGCGAGCGGTGTTGCGTCGCGCGGAACAGAGATCGACCGGCAATGCGCTCGGCGCGGGCTGCGAGTTCGCCGGGTGGCGACTGGATCTGGTGCGGCGTGAACTGCGCTCACCCCCCGGCGTGGTGGTAAACCTGTCCTCGGGTGAGTTTTCACTGCTGCGGGCCTTTGTCGAGCGACCGCAGCGGGTGCTCACACGCGATCAACTGCTGGAGTTTGCCCGGGGACCGGATTCCGACGCCTTTGATCGCGCAATCGATGTTCAGATCAGCCGCCTGCGTCGCAAACTGGACGACGGCGGCGGCAACCACGACCTGATCCGCACTGTTCGCAACGAGGGCTACATGTTCACCGTCAAGGTCAAGCGCGCGTGACCTCTACCCGGCGTCCGGGCGCACCCCTGCTGGTGCAACTCCTGACCCTGACCGGCTTGGCGCTTGTGGCAGCGTGGGCGACAAGCACCTTGCTGCTCTTTCTGCTGCCTCCGCCGGCGCCGGATTTCTACAGGCTCTCGGAAATCGAGAGTACCTACGCCGGCCGTCAATCTGTGCCGAACGATCGCCGGCCGCTCATCCGGGATGTGCGCTCCGAGGCGCCGGCGCCTGAACTCAAGGGAGGAGCGTTCGCAGCAATCCGGACGAAGTTCGCCGCAGACCTGAAAATTCCCGAGACCGACATAATCATTGCCGGCGAGCGCGGCCCCATATCTGACCGGAATGTCGGACGCGTTGTCCGCGATCGTGCCTCGCGCAGCAGCGCTGACGATCAACACATCCTGATCGCTCCATTTCAGCTGGGGGTACGCCAGGCGGACGGATCCTGGCTTGTTATTCAACCGAAGCCCAGTTTCGGCCTTACCAACTGGCAGAAGCGGCTGGCGATCTGGTTTTCCCTCTCGGCTCTGGCGATGGCCCCGATAACCTGGCTTTTCGCACGACGGCTGACCAGGCCGATCCAGGTATTCGCCGACGCCGCCGAACGTCTGGGGCGGGATCCCGGCGCGCCACCGCTTGAGGTCCACGGTCCGGCCGAGATCGGCGTCGCCGCCCGCGCCTTCAACGAAATGCAGGGGCGCTTGCGCCGCTATGTCGAGGATCGCACCGCCATGGTGGGCGCCATCGCCCATGACCTGCGCACGCCCCTCACCCGCCTCCGTTTCCGCATCGAGAGCCTGCCTGAGGATCAACGGCGCAAATATGCCGCCGATCTGGACCAGATGGAGGAGATGATCGCAGACACCCTGGCCTTTGTGCGTGACGCCACCCGACCCGGCGAGCGAACGCTGCTGGAACTCTCCTCCCTGGTGGAAAGCCTTTGCGATGAGATGGCCGAAACGGGTTCAAGCACCGAAGTCGAGCGCAGCGAAAAGGTAATCCTTGAGGGAGACCCCATGGCGCTGCGGCGACTGGTGTCGAACCTGCTGGAAAATGCCGTGAAGTTTGGCGGCCAGGCCCGCGCGCGGGTGTTTTCCGACGCTGGGAGCGCCGTTGTTGAAATCGATGATGACGGTCCCGGAATTCCCCCGGCCGACAGCGAGAAGGTTTTCGAACCCTTCTATCGCCGCGAGCCTTCTCGCAGTCGGGAGACCGGCGGGATCGGGCTTGGTCTGGCTGTGGTGCGCTCCATTGCCCGGGGACACGGCGGCGACGTAAGCCTGATCAACCGCGCGGGTGGCGGCCTTACCGCCCGGGTTCAACTTCCCCTATAGTCGAAGGCCAATTCCTGTCGCCGCAACGCCGCCTCGACATCGCGCGCAAGGGCGGCGCCAGCGTGCCCGGTGAGAAGCGCAGCGTCGCCAAGGATCGCGATCTGGCCGCCACAGCCGGCCACAAGGGCGGCGAAGCCCCACGCGGCGGCGGGCGCACTCGTCTCCTGGACCTCTAGGCGCGCAGGAGAACAATGGCGAAGGCGGGGTAGGCGCTCACCCACTCCGCCTCACGCGACCAGCCGGCGGATTGCGCGAGATCGGAAAACCCGCTCAGGGTGAACTTGTGAGAATTCTCGGTGTGGAGGGTCTCGCCTGCCTCAAACCGGAATGTCGCGCCGCAGACTTCGACGACCTGGGGCTTCAGACTTTCAAGGTGCATCTCGATACGGCTGTCCGCCGCGTTCCAGCGCGCGCGATGCGTGAAAGCGGAGAGATCGAAGGTTCCACCCAGTTCGCGATTGATACGAACCAGCAGGTTCTTGTTGAACGCGGCGGTGACGCCCCGGGCGTCGTCGTAGGCGGCCACCAGCGTCGGTTCGTCCTTGACCAGATCAATGCCGACCAGAAATGCCGCTCCGTCGCCCAGCAGGCGTCGGGCGCTCCTGAGGAAGGCCTTCGCTTCCAACCCCGTGAAATTGCCGATGGTGGAGCCGGGGAAGAAGCCCACGACGGGCCGCCCGGCGCAGGCCGCAGGCAAGGATATGGCGTTCGTGAAGTCATCGCGAAGCGGCGCAACCACCAGGCCGGGATAGTCTACCCGCAGCCCTATGGCGGCCGCCTCAAGAGCAGAGGCGCTGATATCGATCGGCGCGTAAACCGCCGCTTGCGGCGCTGCGTTCAGCAGAATGCGGGTCTTGACGCTGGCGCCGCTGCCAAACTCAACGAGCGCCGAACCTGGCGCAATGTGGGTGGCGATCTCCTGCGCAGCCTGCTGCAACAGCGCCACCTCGGTCCGCGTCGGGTAGTATTCCGGCAACCCGGTGATCGCCTCGAACAGATCAGAGCCGGCGGCATCGTAGAAGTGCTTTGGCGGGATCGACTTCCGCTGTTTCGAAAGGCCCTCGAGCACATCCTGCTCGAAATCCGAAACCTCAAGCCCGTCTCCGGCACCATCGCAGGCCAACCGGACCCCTGAGAACATCCAGCGCTGGCCCGGATGGAAGAAATTTCGGTAGCTGGGCCGAGTGTGACCGGCAGGCGTGACGCACGCGCCGCCTCGCAACACGAACTGACCCGACATGAACTTGCCGTTGTACTCCCCCACCGCGCCGGGCGCGGTCCGGAAGCCCGGATAGGGCAGATAGGCGCTGCGCGTCCATTGCCAGAGCTCACCGGCCATCTGCCGGAGCCCGACGCCGGGCGACGCCGCACGCGCGTCGAGCTGGCCTCGGCCCGCCTCGCCATTCTGGAAGCTGGTGGAGGTTGCGGCATGTTCCCATTCAGCCTCGGTCGGTAGCCGGACGCCGGCCCAGGCCGCATAGGCATCGGCCTCGTAGTAGCTCACGTGGCTGACCGGCGCTGCGGGATCGAGCGCCCTGAGGCCATGCAGGCTCATGACGCGCCATTCATTGTCGTCGTCATGCCAGTAGATCGGCGCTCGCCAGCCCTCGGCCTGCGCCAGGGCCCATCCGTCCGCCAGCCAGAGTTCCGCCCGGCGATAGCCGCCGTCCGCCATGAACGCCAGCCACTCTGAATTGGTGACGAGACGGTCGGCGATGCGGAACGGTTCCAGCCATACGCTGTGGGCGGGGCTCTCATTGTCGAACGCGAAGTCTTCCCCGCCATGGCCGATCTGGACCAGGCCACCTTGAAATCCGACATAGGTGAGCGGGGAGAGGGGCTGAGAAGGCGTTGCGGGACGCGGCGGCGCAAAGGCTGGTGAGAGCGGCGATTGGGCGAAGAGATGCAGAATGTCCATCAGCAACAGCTCCTGATGCTGTTCCTCATGCGCCAGGCCCAGTTCGACCAGGTCATGCATCGCCCGGTCCGCCCGGACGGCAAGAAGCCTGGTCATGGCAGCATCCACATGGGCCCGGTAGGCCATCACATCGGCCAGCGACGGCCGGGTCAGCATTCCCCGCGCCGGTCTCGGCTGCCGGGGTCCGACGGCCTCGTAGTATGAGTTGAAAAGGTAGCTGAAGCGGGGATCGAAGACCTTGTAGCCTCGCGCTCTTGGAACCAGCAGGAAGGTCTCGAAGAACCACGTCGTATGCGCCAGATGCCATTTGGTGGGGCTGGCGTCGGGCATCGACTGAGCCGCCATGTCCTCGGGAGTCAAGGATCGCGTCAGGCCCTCCGTCGCTTGGCGAACAGCGTTGTAACGGTCCTGAATGCCCTGCCCCGTCAGGTCGGTGATGACGCGCGACAGGCTCATGGAAGTTTCGGTCTCGCCCATTTGACGGAGTTCCTGAGGGGTCAAGTCTGACGGAAGACCCCTGCCTGTGACAGACAGGGCGTCCTTCGACAACGCGTTACTCGCCCAGTGGATGCAGTCTGATGACCGCCCGGACCTTGGGGCGACGGCCTGTTACCTGCCTTCGGCCGGGTAAACCAACGGCAGCACCACCGCAGAGGGACGCGACGCATCCATACAGATGGTGTTTACCGCCGCGCGCGGCTTCGCCTTTCCGTAGGTGTTCTCTCCGGTGTTGGGATTGACCTCGAAACGCGGTGCGTTTGACGAGGTCACGTGGACCGCGATCCGATGGCCTTTCTCGAAAGTCAGTGCGGTAGGCTGGATCACCGGTCAGCGGGGAACATCTGCTT
>NZ_JBILRO010000309.1:0-3339 GCF_044372605.1 Phenylobacterium sp. | reverse complement strand
CGCAACCGTCGGAGAATGGCGTGATCACGTCAGCCGTCGTGGCGGCCCCGCGGCCGTACATGCCGTTGACCATCAGCAGGTCGCGGTAGTTCAGGGACACCGCCTTCATGCGCACCAGCACCTGACCGGGCCCCGGCGTCGGGTCGGGTGCTTCTACTACCTGGATCGCATCAAGGCCCCAGGGGGCGGTGACGTTCAGTGCGCGCATGACGATACTCCGTTCGCGGACATAGTTGGCGGCGCAGCCCGCGCGATCAAGCGTGTCGCCACGTCAGGCTGGGTCCAGCTTCCTGACGCCATAGAGACGAAAGGCGCAGAGCAGCCCGGCGGCGGACATGGCGCTCATCAGCAGATAGCCATACGCGCCGAAGCGGTCGAACAGCGGCCCGGAGGCCAGCGTCGCCAGACCCATGAGCACGCCACTCGACAGGGCAGAGTTGATGGACTGCGCCGCCGAGGCGTTGGCGGGCGACGACAGCCGCTCAGCCAGTTGCAGCGAGGCGAAGAAGACGGCCGCATAGCTCAGCGCATGCAACGCCTGGAGCGGAAACAGCAGCCAGAGCGGCGGTGAAAATGCGAGCGCGGTCCAGCGCGCGACGGCCGCGACACCCCCGATCACAAGCAGCGTCCTGGGGCCGATTCGACGACGCCAGGGCTCCAGAAACCACATGAAACCCACTTCGACACCGACGCCAACCGCCCAGAGGATGCCCGTCATGCTGGCCGGGATGCCCTGGTCCTTCCAGGCCAGGGTGGAAAAGCCATAGTAGAAGGCATGCGCCGACTGGATCAGCCCCGCCGCCAGCGCGGCCGTCATGAAAGCCGGATCGCGCAGCAACACGCCGATGCCAGCGAAGCGGCCGGACGTTGAGGGGACCTGCCCTGCCTCGTGCACCGGGTCCGGGGGCAGCAGCAGATGCGCGCCGAGTGCTGTCAGGGTCACCGCCGCTGTGATCCACACCAGCACCAGATCCGGCGACCCCCAGGTCAGGATGGCGCCCATGCCAACATTGGCCACCATGAAGGCCACCGACCCCATCCCGCGTGGCCAGCCGAAGTTGAACCCGTCATGCCGGGCTCGCTTGAGGGCGATCACGTCCGTTAGCGGCGAGATGGTGGAGAGCGCAGACGAGGCGGCGAACCAGATCACAGTCCAGCCCGCAAACCCCAGCGGCAGCGCCATCAGGGCATAAGCGACGGCCACCATCAGGCTGAGAAAAACCAGCGCCGTACGTCGCAACCGGAAACTGTCGGCCCAGACCGCCAGCAAGGGCGCCGTGAACACTCGCGCGATCATCGGCAGCGACAGGATCAGCCCGATCTGGGCGCCCGTCAGCCCCCGCTCGGCGAACCACAGCGGCATGTAGGGCGAGCCCGCGCCCACACCGATGAAGATCGCAGAATAGAACAGGCCCAGCCGGACGGGGAGCGACATAGGGCGTCCTTACAGGGAGTCGGGACCCGACAGCCCCGTTATGGCGCACACGCCGCCGGAACACCGCCGGGCTGGTCGACACCGGAAATCGATACCGCTAAAGCGCTTTGCCAACCGCGCCAGCCTCAGGGACACCAGAATGAAATTTGACGACGTAATCCTCGGCCGCCGGAGCATTCGTGGGTACAAGCCCGATCCCGTCCCGAAAGCGCTGATCGAGGAAATCATCGGTCTGGCCATGCGCGCGCCGTCGTCGATGAACACCCAGCCCTGGAACTTCTACGTCCTCACCGGCGAGCCGCTCGACCGGATCCGCGCCGGCAATACCGAGCGCAATCTTGCGGGAATTCCTCATTCCCGCGAATTCCGCATCGGCCAGGCCTTTGAAGGCCAGCACCGCGAGCGGCAGATCGGCGTCGCCAAACAGCTGTTCTCCGCGATGGGCATTGCGCGCGATGACGCAGCGATGCGCCAGGACTGGGTGATGCGTGGCTTTCGTCAGTTCGATGCGCCGGTCTGCGTGATCATCACCTATGACAAGGTGCTGGCCGGCAGCGACGACACCCCCTTCGACTGTGGCGCCGTGGCGACGGCCCTGGTCAACGCCGCCTGGTCGCGCGGACTTGGCGCCGTGATCAACAGCCAGGGCATCATGCAGTCACCGGTGGTGCGTGAGCATGCCGGGATCGCCGACGATCAGGTGATCATGAAGAGCATCGCCCTGGGCTGGCCGGACGAGACCTTCCCGGCCAACGCCGTGGTGTCGGAACGCAAGTCGGTGGAAGAGGCGACGGTGTTCGTGGGGTTTGGGGACTAGGGGCCGGGCTCCGGTACCGAATGCGTCCGCAGCCACCCGGCCAGCGCGTCCAGGTCGCGCTCACCAGCTGCGACCGCCAGGACCTTGCGCGCGGCCACAGGCTGGGAGGCGATGAGCCGGCGGCCATTCAGGCGTAGGAACAGGCCAGCCGCCAGAAACGCCGCGCGCTTGTTGCCATCCGTGAAGGGATGATTGCTGGCCAGCGCCACGAGGTAGGTGGCTGCCAGGGCACAGACATCATCGACGGCTTCGTAGTGGAAGCGATTGGCCGGTCGGGTCAGCGCGGAGTCGAGCAGGCCATCATCCCTCAGGCCGGGAGCCCCGCCATGTAGGGAGATGCTGCGGTCATGCAGCGCCAACAGCGCCTCTTTGGAAACCCAGCGGGGTTCGGCGGTCATTTCGCCAGAGCGCGGAACGTGTCGCGATATTCATCCATGAACGCCTCACCAAGCGCGATCTGTTCCGCAACGTCTGGACTATAGGCAGACAGGCGCATATCGCCCTCCGCACCATCGGTGAGGTACAGAACGTCGCCCTTCTGTACACCCAGCTTTGCCAGAGCCTCTTTGGGCAGCAGCACGCCGACGGAGTTTCCGACCTGCATGATTTTCAAAGCGAGCATAGGGATAGACCCTCGAGGTTATCGAGCGTTGTAACACACGTAAAACCTGGAGGCACGCCACACGTTCGAGATCGTCTACATCACCCCCCCCGCAGCCACAAAAGAGCGGGCTGACCGGAGGGGGATCGTCACATTGAAACGGCCTAGTATTTGATCGAGAACGACGCGCCGAAGTAGCGGGGCTCGCCGGCGATGAAGGTTGGGATCCCGAAGGCGCCGCCCGTGTTGCCGGCGTCCTTGATGTACTCACGGTCAAACAGGTTGGAGGCGAAGGCCTCAACCCGCCAGTTCGCGTCCGTCGGCTGGTAGGACACGCGCATGTTCATGAGACCGTAGGCGCCCTGGACCTCATCCTGAACCCGGTCTCCGGTGCTCTGCAGCGCCGGGATATCGTTGTCGTTGTCGAAGAAGACCCTCGATTGCCAGGTGTAGGTCGGCAGGAAGGTCAGATCGCCTTCCCACACG
>NZ_JBILRO010000308.1:0-3341 GCF_044372605.1 Phenylobacterium sp. | reverse complement strand
AGGCCTGCGCAGGCACATGCCAGGCGCCCTGAAGGTCGACCTAATTTGCCTGACGGTGTTCTGGACCGGAACAGCGCTTGCCTTGGCAATTCACGTCATGATCTGAACGCCAAGAGACTGGTCGGTGACTGCGCCGAACGGTGGGGGTTCCGCGCCTCAGAAATTGTTGAGCACAGTGCCCACAGCGCGCGCGCGCTCCGTTCTGAGTTGATCAGCCAGCACGCGGACATCGGACACAAGGGTGCGGTTTTTGCGTGAGACGATAAGTGCAAAACCGGTGACCGTGCTGATCCTCAACCCATCCGCACAGCTGTTGGCTGGCGGGGTGTCGATGATCGTCATGTCGTAGTCGCGCACGCAGTTGTTGATGATCTCGGGGAACTTGTCCCCGGATAGCAACTCGTGGGCGGCACTGTCCGGCTGGCCTGCCCGCAACACGTCGAGATTGGGCAATACGTTCTCGTCCGTGAAATCGGCAATGCTGTCGGAGAACGATGTCAGGCAGGCAAACAACCCACCGCCGACCAGCTTGGGTTCAAAATAGGTATGGACCGAGGGATTTCTCAGATCAGCATCCACCAGAAGCGTCTTCACTCCGATCTGGGCCATTGATATCGCAAGATTCACGGCCACAAAGGTGGCTCCGACTTCAGGGGTTGGCCCGCAAATCGCCAGAGCGCGGCGCCCAAGCTGAAGATGCTGGGACTGAAGCCGTGTCCGCAAAACGCGAATGGACTCCGCGGCAGCTCCATCCGGGTCCGTCAGCAGAACGCGACGCTCAGACTGGCTGGTAGTTCCGGGAACCGGTAGCGGCCGCGACGCCTTGCGCTCGGCGCGGACCGTATTTGATTGGCCACTCGCCATTACGCACTTGCTCCAGCCACGACGCCTTTTGAGAACTGGCCGCGCCTGCTGCGCGGCGTCCGCGCGGGCGCCGCATCGACGATGGCGAGACAGTTCAGGTTCTTGTCGAACTCAAGATCCTCGAAGCCGCGCACCCTCCGATTGAGCAGTTCGATCAACACGGCCAGTACGAGACCAAGACCTCCGCCGAGCGCAAGCGAACCCACAAGGATTAGGGGTTTGTTAGGAAACGCAGGGCTTGTCGGCGTCACGACGACCCCGATCGGCGACATACCGCTGTCCGCCACCCCGGCTTCAAGGGTCAACTCGGCAGCTCTGGCAGCCGTCTTCTCGTACTGTTCCCGCCGTAGGTCGACTTCGGATTGCAGCTGTCGCAGGCGCTCGATCTTGTCGCGCTGCGCGATCACCACGGACTTCTGCTGTTGAAGCGCCCGGGTCACCTCTCCAATAACCGCCGAGGTACTCGGCCCGGCCCGCGCCGTAGCCTCTTCCTGGGCTACAACGCCGGCCACGAGCGCGCGCTGGGCGCGCAACTGTTGCATCTGAGGATGGTTGGGTCCCAGCTTCTCAGCGTTCTGGGCAAGTTGAGCGTCAATCTGCGCCAACTGGAGTTTTGAGGTCGATGAGATGGTGACCGGAGCGGAAAGGGCCGCCGCAGGCGCATTGGCAGCCTGATTCACGAGGGCTGCCAGCCTTGCGCTGTCCGTATCCTGTTGCGCGCCAGCCTTGTCGCCCTGCATGACAATGCCATTTGCCCGTTCGAAATTGGCCGTCGCCAACTGGGCTTCCTCCGCACGTTGACGCGCGACATCAGCCTGGGTCGAATACCAACGAGCATTTCGGCTGGCTTCCTCGCGTCGGTTGGCCAAGGTATAGTCGACGAATGACTGCCGGAGCGCCTCGGCGCCAGCCTGTGCTTCCGTCGGCGATGTAGAGCTGAACGTTATTTCGAAGATGGTTCCAGACGCCAGCCCGGCCTTGGTGCTGTCGGAGACCTGCTGCGCCAGCCATCGCCGGAAATCCCGGGTGTCTGTGGCAGGTCTCGCCTGATACCGGGCGATCCGCCCTGGATCACTAAGCCAGCCCAGCTGGTCGACTACGGGCGCGGTCACCTGATAGTCCTTGACCAGTTCTTGCTGTGTTTGGACGTAGGTTCCGAAATTATTCAGGTTTGCTACGTCGCCCGTCACCTGATCAGGCTTGAGAACGTTCATGTTAACGTGAGCCGTGGCTTCATACCGCGGAGGCACAAACAGAACCACGGCAAGTCCACCGAGGACCGTGAACACCGTGCATGCAGCAATAAGTAGCCAGCGTGCCCAGATGATTCTCAGAAACTGAATAATGCTCATATTTTGTCCATCATCGAGCTAGAACAGTCGCTCACCAATCGTGATGATGTCGCCGACCTTTACAACGTCGTCCAGCTTAGCCTTCTTCAGAGGCTTGCCATCACGAACCACTTTCAGCTTTTTCTCACTACCATTTTCCGTGACACCACCGCCCTTTGCCAAGGCCATGCGGAAGGTCAGCCCATTGGTGATAGGGAACTGCCCAGGCGTATTCACCTGGCCCGAGATATAGAAGACCTCATCCTGGACGGAGGGGATGAAGATTTTGTCTCCGCTCTGGACCAGCGGATCCTCCCCGACACCGCCGGCCGCAAGCTTCGCGATATAGTAGCGCTGGGCCGCCGTTGCGCCAGACTTGGTCAGCAGGATGTAGTCCGCAGCATCGCCCGTACCACCCCCAACCCGGGCCAGGATCTCGGAAAGCCTGTAGTTCCGGTCCAAGGGCAAAAGGCCTGGCGACCCCACAGCGCCGAGTACAGTTACATAGCGGCTAGAGATGCTGACGACGTCAGCCCGTACGATCGGGTCTGCATAGAAGCCACCCTTGATCAGAGCCTGCCTGACGTCCTCCGAAAGCTCGATGACGGTGCGCTCACTCGCCACCATCTTACCGATCAAAGGCAGCAGGATCGTACCATCCGTGCTTACCCGAGCCCGAGAGCCGAAGTCGGCGCGACCAACCAGACTGACCTCGACGGTATCGCCAAACCCTAACACGTAGGAGCTGTCGACCGGCGCCGGCGCGATGGAGCCGGAGGCCGCCGCCGAACCGGAAGGCGGGACCGCTTTGGAAGCAGAGGCGCCGGGGGTCGTCTGGGCAAATGCCGGCGCAGTCATCGTCGATGCGCCCAGAACGAGAGCGGCGATCAACCGGCCTTGGATTCGAACCATCTTCATTACCATTGCTCGTTAGAATTGAGTGGTGAAGCCAAGCATCACGCTATCGGACTTGAAATCATAAATTCCAACGTCCGCGTTTCTGTCAACATGCTCCACAGACAGCATAATTTGCGCGTTTCTACCAATCTTCATAGATCCACCGATATTTCCTGACCACTGCTTACTGTCCCGGATTTGTAATGGCGAAGGCACTCCTCCACGATATTGATCCAGAGAACCCCGCGC
>NZ_JBILRO010000083.1:0-12776 GCF_044372605.1 Phenylobacterium sp. | reverse complement strand
CGACAGCACTACAACGATCCGCACGAAAGACGTGGTCATGATCACGATAGAGGGGGCCAGCGACAGGACGGTGAGCAGGCCGACCAGCTGGACCACCCGTTCGGTCAGGCCCGCCCCGGTGCCGAGGTTGATGTTCAGCGCCTGGGCCATGGCGGCGGCCGGGAAAACCATCACCGCGCAGGTGGTGATGGCGGCCAGCAGGGCAGCGCGTCGCCAATCCTCGGCCGGCAGCGTCCGGAATGCCTTCCAGAGGGCGCGCATCAGGCGTCGGCCCGGGCCGGGAGGTCGGCCACAAGTCGACCTTCACCGAGCAGGATCATCCGCTCGCGCCCGTCACACTCGATGATCAGGATGCGACGTGCAGGATCCAGCGTCAGGGTCTCCACGATCCTCAGCCGGCGTTCCTTTTTCTTCTGCGCGGAGATGCGTGAGATGGCGTCGGGCCCATACTTGCGCAGCGCCACCGCTGCCAGCCCGATCAGGCCGAGGGTTAGGGCCAGTGCAAATATCGCTCTGACGAGGTCGGTAAGGTCCATGGGCGCGTTTCTGCAGCGTGATCCGGAATGAAGGCCTATTCGCGCTTGAGTCTCTTAAGACTGGATTAACCCTGTTTGTTCAGGATTAGCTCTTATGAACCTGGCCGAAATCCCGATCTTCTCGATGCTGCGGAGTCGGCTTGGTCATTTGACCGAGCGCCAGAAGGTCATCGCCCAGAATATCGCCAATTCCGACACGGTTCGCTACGTTGGTCAGGACCTGAAGCCCTTCAGCTTCGACGTCAAGGTGCAGATGCATCAGGCCCAGAGCCAGAGCGCCGGGGTGATGGCGGTTACTCAGCCCGGGCATATGTCGCCGAAGAACGAGAAACGTCCCGGGCAGGTCAGGCCTTTGAAATCGCCTGACTCTGAGACCACACTCAACGGTAATTCCGTGGTGCTGGAGGATGAGATGATCAAGATGAGCGACGCGCGGCTGGATTACGACGTCGCCATCAGCTTCTACCAGAAGTCGATGAACATGCTGCGAATGGCGGCGCGTCCGCCAGGCCGTGGCTGAGACCGGAGATCGCTGAATGCCCGAAATCAAGTCCATGGCCAGTGTCACCCAGCAGGTGGCGGTCTCCGCGCTTCGCGCTCAGCAGGGGCGCATGAGGATCATCGCCGAAAACCTTGCCAACGCCGATTCCACCTCCAAAACCGCCGGCGGCGATCCCTACCGTCGGCAGGCACCGGTCTTTACTCCGGCCAAGGTGGCCGGCGCTCAGGGCGTCAAGATGAGCAAGGTGATGCCCGACCAGACCGAATTCCGGCAGGAGTACGAGCCTGGCCATCCCTCCGCGGACGCGAAAGGCTATGTCAAATTGCCCAACGTGAATTCCCTTATTGAGGCGTTGGACATGCGCCAGGCCCAAAGGGCCTATGAGGCAAATCTCAATGTGATCGAGACCTCACGCAGCATGCAGATGCGCACCCTTGACCTGATCAAGAAGTAGACTGAGCCATGATCACCGCACTTGCCGCCAGCCAGGCCTACGCCGCCGCCCAGAAGAGCCTGGGAATTGAAGACGGCCCCGGCATGGTCGGATCCCAGCCGCCGCAGCAGGGTGGCTTCGGAGATATTCTGAAGTCGGCCATCACGGATGCGGTGAGTGCTTCCAAGACAGCGGAGCGCACTATGGCCGCCCAGGTGGCGGGCAAGGCCGAACTCGTCGACGTGGTCACCGCCATCAGCGCCGCCGAGGCCAGCCTCGAGACCGTGATGGCGGTGCGCGATCAGGTGATCAACGCCTACCAGGAAATCATGCGGATGCCGATCTGATCAGACGATTGGGTCACCGAACTTCGGCACAGGCGACGCGTGGACCCGCGCCGCCGATCGGCTGGGTGGCGTGGTCATCGGGGTTGGCGTGGATCACTACGGCTGATCCGTCGGCGTCCTTGAGGGCGGCCAGGGTGATCAGACCGGAGAACACCTCGGTCATGCCCACGCCGTGACTGTCGACATAGAGGTTGGGCAGGTCGCCGGTCTCGTTGGCGGCGGGGTTCAGGAGGCCGTGGATACGATCGCCGGCGCCGTGGGTGTGGCCGCCGGCGGAGGTGAAGTCCGCCTTGGAGCAGTCGGCCTTCTCGTGGAAGTGGAGGCCGTGCCAGCCCGGGGTCAGACCTCTGGATTCAATTCGCATCAGGACGCCCTTTGGGGCAGCTGTCAGGCTTACCTTGCCGATCGTCTCGCCTCCGCCGTTCTTGAGATCGGCAGTTGCGGTCTGGGCCTGGGCGGACGAGGCGACAAGCACGGCGGCTAGGAAAATTGGCAGGGTGCGCATGCGAAAGAACTCCAGCATCTTGAACAGGGGGCGACTATAGACTGCGAGCGAAGCGCGCCCAACCGACAGGATCGTGATAGGTTTTGACTATGGATAGTCTGGCGATCCGGCTTTCCGCCGTCACAAAACGCTATGGGGCGGTGGTTGCGCTGGACCGCGTCGACCTGTCGGTAGCGGCGAGGGAGTTCGTGGCCCTGGTTGGTGGCTCGGGCTCGGGCAAGACCACACTGCTCAAGACGATCAATGGACTGATCCGACCGGACGCGGGCGAGGTCAGGGTGACCGGGGAGGACGTAGCGGCGACTCAGGCCCACCTGCTGCGCCGTCGGATCGGGTATGTGTTCCAGGAGGTGGGGCTATTCCCGCACCTGACGGTGGCCGAAAACATCGCCATCACGCCGAAGCTGCTTCGCTGGGATTCTGCCCGTATCGGCGACCGGGTAACGACGCTTTTGAAGCTGGTCGCTTTGCCGCAAGGCGTGGCAGGGCGTGCGCCGTCGGCCCTGTCCGGCGGCCAACGGCAACGGGTGGGCGTGGCCCGCGCCCTGGCCGCGGAGCCGGCGGTCATGCTCATGGACGAACCATTCGGTGCGCTTGATCCGGTGACGCGTGACGCGCTGGGCGTCGACTATCGCGCGCTCCACCAGCGGCTGGGCCTGACCACGATTATGGTCACCCATGACATCGCCGAGGCTGTACTACTGGCCGACCGAATTGTGGTGCTGGATCGGGGGGTGGTCCAGGCGGACGGCGCGCCGCGTGACCTGCTGATGTCCAGCAGGAACCCTATCGTGCGCGCGCTGCTGGAGGCACCGAAACGGCAAGCCGAGCGTCTGCGCGAAAGACTGGGCGCATGAACGCCCGCATCGAGGCCGCCCTGAAGCTCCTACCCGAGTATCTGGGCTCGCATGTGCTTTTGAGTGTCAGCGCGCTCATGCTGGGACTGGCCATCAGCCTGCCGCTCGCTGTGGCCGCCAGCCGAAATGCACGCATGCGTTGGCCGGTGCTGGCCTTCGCCAGCCTGATCCAGACGATCCCAAGTCTGGCGCTGTTGGCCCTGTTTTATCCACTGTTGCTGGGGCTTTCGGCCTTGAGCGAGACGCTGTTTGGCCGGGGGTTCTCGGCCCTGGGTTTCCTGCCGTCGCTGCTTGCGCTGACTCTCTATTCGATCCTGCCGATCCTGCGGAATGGTGTGACCGGCATCACTGGCGTTGATCCTGCGATCTCCGAAGCCGCGGACGGCGTGGGCATGACCGGCTGGCAGAAGCTCTGGCAGGTTGAACTGCCATTGGCCGCGCCGGTGATCATGGCGGGCGTTCGGACGGCGGCGGTTTGGACCATCGGGGCCGCCACCCTGTCAACGCCGGTCGGCCAGACCAGCCTCGGAAACTACATCTTTGCCGGACTGCAGACGGAAAACTGGGTTTTCGTATTGTTCGGTTGCGCCGCCTCTGCAGGTCTGGCGATGACGGCGGACCAGCTGCTGGGTCTGATAGAAACGGGCGCGCGCAAGCGCCGGCGCGGTCTGATGGTGCTGGGTCTGGCTGGGCTTCTGCTGGGAGCGGGGGCCGCCATCGCGCCCATCGCTCACTTCGGAAAGCCGGACAGCTACGTGGTGGGCGCCAAGAATTTCTCCGAACAGTACATATTGGCGGAGTTGATGGCCGAGCGGCTGGAACAGACCGGGGCGGCAGTCTCCCGCAAGGAGGATCTGGGCTCATCGGTGGCCTACCGCGCGTTGGCGGCCGGGGAGATCGACGTCTACGTGGATTATACCGGAACGCTTTGGACGAGCGTACTGGGCCGCGTCGACAACCCCGGGCGCAAAGCCCTGCTGGACCAGCTCACCGTCGAGCTGAAGCGACGCGATGGCGTGTTGGTGATGGGGTCGCTGGGTTTCGAGAACGCCTACGCCTTCGCCATGCGGGCTGATCGCGCCCGGGCGCTCGGGGTGGTGTCTCTGGACGATCTGGCCAGGGTAGCGCCGCGCCTGACCCTGGGAACGGACATCGAGTTCCTCTCACGACCTGAATGGAAAGCTGTCGACGCTGCCTATCGGCTGAACTTCAAGGCTAAACGGTCGTTCCAGCCCACATTCATGTACCGCGCCTTGTCGGGTGGAGAGGCTGATGTGATCAGCGCGTTTTCATCGGACGGCAGAATCGCTGCCGACCAATTGGTCGTGCTGAGCGATCCGAGGGGTGCGATCCCGCCCTACGACGCCGTGATCCTGGTGTCGCCGAAGCGGGCGGGTGACCGGCGGCTGATTGAAGCATTGCGTCCATTGATAGGGGCGATTCCGGTGGGCGCCATGCAGGCCGCCAACTACAGCGTGGACCGGGACACGGGCAAGGTGACCCCTGTGGCCGCTGCGCGCACCCTCATTTCACCGGCGAATTAGGCTTTCGCTAACCATAACAAGCCAAACCTCGAAGGGTCGGCGACGAGCGGTCGCGACGGCTATCCGAGAGGTTCTCCATGAGCGGCGCCGAAGTTCTGGACGTCGGGCGTGACGCCATCTGGTTGACCATCCAGATGTGCGCCCCGGTGCTGATCGTCGGCCTGATCGTGGGCGTCGGGATCGGCCTCTTGCAGGCGCTGACGCAGATCCAGGAACAAACCCTGATCTATGCGCCAAAGATCGTGGCGATCTTCGTCTCGCTGCTGGTTTTCATGCCGATGATGGGCGCATTGATGAGCGGTTTCATGAAGACGATCGCTGCCCGCATCGCAGGGATGTGAGGGCCAGGCGGGCCCATGGAATCCTACGCAACCGCTCAACAGGTTTACGCCGCCGGTCTGGTGTTCGCCAGGCTCGGTACGATCATCATGCTTTTGCCGGGTCTGGGCGAGACCTTCATTCCGCCACGAATCCGGCTGTCATTCGCTCTGGCCTTTAGCCTGATGATGTTCCCGCTGATCGGGGCGGGCGTGCCGCCAATTCCCGCTGATGGGGCCGGTCTCGGCGGCGCCGTCATCAAGGAGGTGCTGATCGGATTGATGATCGGCGGAATTCTGCGCCTGTTCATGAACTCGTTGGCGACGGCGGGGGAAATCGTGTCGCTGCAAACGACCCTGTCCTTTGCCCAGACCGCCAACCCGATGCAGGCGCAGCCCTCCACCACGCTCGGCACCTTTCTGGTGTTAATCGGCATCGTGCTGATTTTTGCGACGGACCTGCACCATCTGTTCGTGAGCGCTATCGTCGGCTCTTTCGAAATCTTCCCGTTCACGCGCGACGTTCCGGTGGCCGACGCCGGGCAATTGGCGATCCAGACCATGGGGCGGTCCTTTGCGCTCGGACTGCAGTTGGCGGCGCCGGTGGTGGTGTTCTCACTGATCTTCAACATCGCCACCGGCCTGGTCGGCCGGGTGATGCCGCAGTTTCAGGTGTTCTTCGTCGCCACGCCGCTGATCGTGTTGCTTGGGCTGTCGATCTTCGCGCTCAGCCTGGGTGTCATCGGCATTGTCTGGATTGATCGCTATCGTGAGCTCGTCGGGATGTTCACCCGAACATGAGCGAAGCACCGGAAAAGGACTCAAAAACAGAAGAGGCTACCTCCCACAAGCTGCAGCAGGCCTATGAGAAGGGGGACGGGCCACGGACCATGGATCTGGGCTCGGCGGCAACGCTGGCGGCGGTGTCGGGCGTTGTTCTGATGGCCGGCGGATGGCTTTCGAGCAATATGGTCGACCAGTTAACGCCCTTCCTCAGCCGTGCCGGCTCCCTTTCGGTACAGCACGGCGCGCCTGAAGTCCTGAAGTACGCCATCATGGCAGGTGCGCCACCGCTGGTGCTGGTGATGTTCGCTGCCGCCATCGCCGGCGCCGCCTCGGGGCTGGCCCAGGGCGGGTTGCGATTTACGCCCGACAAGCTGAAACCGGACTGGTCCAAGGTTTCGCTCATGAAAGGGCTGGAGCGCCTGTTTGGCCCGGACGGGTTGATGCAATTCGCCAAGTCAATCGTGAAGGTGATCGTGATCGCCTGGCTGGGTTGGTTGATCCTCAATCCCGTACTGCCGCAGCTGGCGGCGCTGTCCGAAATGGGGCCTGCGGCTATCCTGCCCTTTGTAATGGACGTTACCAAACGCCTGGTGATGGCGGTGATCGCCCTCGCCCTGGCCGTGGCGGCGCTCGACTGGCTGTGGCAGCGCCAGCGATTCATGGTGCGCATGCGCATGACCAAGGAAGAGGTCAAGGAAGACTACAAGTCTACCGAAGGCGACCCCTACATCCTGGCCCGCCAGAAACAGATCCGCTATGAGCGCGCGCGCCGCCGGATGATGCAGGCTGTGCCCGGCGCGACGGTGGTGGTCATGAACCCGACCCACTACGCGGTAGCGCTCAAGTACGAGCAGGGCGCCGACGCTGCCCCGACCTGCGTCGCCAAGGGGCTGGACAGTGTCGCCTTGAAGATCCGCTCGGTGGCGGAAGAGGCCGGGGTTCCGGTCATCGAGGACCCGCCTCTGGCGCGGGCGCTATACGCTGCCGTCGACCTCGACGAGATGATCCCGCCCGCTCATTATGAGGCGGTGGCCAAGATCATCGGGTTCATCCTCAACGCTGGCAGGCGCCGCCGTGCCTCAGCCGGCGCTCTGTGACAGTATGACAACCAGTGATTCGCCGAAGGCCTCCTCGTACGACATGTCCGAGCCGTCAGCCCGTGCCCGCAAGGTAGATCCTGTCATCGCGTTTGCGGTGCTGTTCTTCCTGCTGGCAGTCGGGTTTGCGATGGTTCCGGCCTTCAGCCATGGACTTGAGAGCCTGGCCAGTATGATGCTGCTGACGGGCATGGCGGGGGTCTGCTGCATCGGCCTGTTCGTTCTGCGCGGGCCCGCGGAGGCGCCCGCGGAGTCCGAGGCTGGCGCAGACGCGCTCCTGGCGGCGCTGGATGAGCCCGCCGCGGTTGTGGCGCCGGATGGGCGGCTGCTGACCGTAAATCCGGCCTGGCGTGAGGCGATGGGTCCGGCACCGCGACTGCCCAAGAGCGGTGCGGCAGCGTCGAGCCTGTTCGGGGCGCTGGCGACCGCCCGTCGCGGGGATATGGGACGCGCCACGCTCAAAGCCGGAGGGCAGGAACGCGAAGCGATGATATCGCCCCTGGTGCCTCGACGGTTTCTGGTCCGCCTGATCGGGCGCGGGTCGGGCGCGTTGGCGCTGCCCGCCTCCGCCATGGACGTGCTGAACGCCGCGATCGGCGCCAAGGCGCCGCCACCCAAGGTGCTGGACGCCTTTGCCGCGGCCTCGCCCTTCGGCGCGGCGTTGCTGGATGGCGAGGACCCCTTTGAGGCCCGGATCATCGAGGCAAACCCCGCCCTGGCTGCAGTGGCGCACGGCGGCAATCCAGGCCAGATCTTCGGCGACCTGATCGAACCCCTCAGCCGGACGGAAGCGGCCTTACGAGTGGCCGAGGCGCGACATGGTCACGCGCCGCTTGAGGTGCGATTGGCGCATGATCCCAGCCGGATCGCCCATCTCTATCTTTCGCAGAGTCCGGGTCGCTGGGTCGCCTACCTGGTCGACGTGTCCGAGCAGAAACAGATCGAGCTGCAACTTTCGCAAAGCCAGAAGATGCAGGCCATTGGCCAGCTGGCGGGTGGCGTGGCCCACGATTTCAACAACCTGCTGACCGCGATCCTGATGCAGCTTGACGTGCTCGCGCCTCGCCATCCGGTCGGCGACCCGTCCTACGAGGGGCTGAACGAGATCAAGCAGACGTCGATGCGTGCGGCCGATCTGGTTCGCAAGCTGCTGGCGTTCTCACGCAAACAGACCGTGCAGCGCGAGATTCTTGATGTGGGCGAGATGGTCTCGGAGTCAGAGGTGTTGCTGCGCCGCCTGCTCTATGAGGATGTCAAACTGGTCACCGACTATGGCCGCAACCTGCCTCATGTCCGCGCCGACCGGGGGCAGCTGGATACGGCGGTGATGAACCTTGTGGTCAACGCCCGCGACGCCGTGCGCGGCAAGGGTGGCGGTACGGTGCGGATCCGCACCGCACGCGTCACCCAGGAAGACGCCCGCAGTCTGGGCTATCCCACCGCACAGGGCGATCAGGCCCTGATCGAGGTAGCCGATGATGGCCCCGGCATCGCGCCCGATGTGATGGCGAAGATCTTCGAGCCCTTTTTCACCACCAAGGCGGTGGGTGAGGGAACAGGACTGGGTCTTGCGACCGTCTATGGCATCGTCAAGCAGTCGGACGGCTGGATCGCAGTCAGCTCGAAGCCGGGGGAGGGGGCGGCATTCCGCATCTTCCTGCCCGTCCATATCCCGACAGCATCGGCCGAGCCCGTGCCGGCAAAGGTCGCGCCCAAGCGGCCCGCCGCCCGCGACCTCTCTGGCGCCGGGCGCATCCTGTTTGTCGAGGACGAGGACGCCGTCCGCGGCGTGGCCGCCAAGCTGTTGCGCGCGCGCGGCTATGAGGTGATCGAGGCGGCCAGTGGCGAGGAGGCTCTGGAAATCGCCGAACAGAACGCGGGCAAGATCGACCTGATGATCTCCGACGTGGTGATGCCGGGCATGCAGGGTCCGGAACTTCTGAAGCAGGCCCGCATCTATCTGGGCGGCGCGCCGGTGATGTTCATCTCGGGCTATGCCGAGAGCGAGTTCTCGGACCTGCTGGAAGGCGAGACCAATGTGTCTTTCCTGCCCAAACCCATCGACATCAAGACTTTGGCCGAGCGCGTGAAGCTGGAGTTGCAGAACGCCGCCTGAGCCCTTGCGCTGAACGCCCTGAGCCTTCAGCTTAAGGCCCAACCAGAAAACACGGTATGGGAGCGGAACATGGTGGCCATCAATCCGAACGGGACGCTGCGGGGCAAGACTGCGCTCGTAACCGGCGCTAGCCGAGGCATCGGCGAGGCCATCGCCGTCCGCCTGGCCATGGAGGGCGCCAGGGTCGTGGTGTCAGCCCGGACGGCGGAGGATGGCGAGAGCAAACTCCCCGGCACACTGGCGGCCACGGTCGCGCGGATCCGGAACGCGGGGGGTGAGGCCATGGCCATCAAGGCCGACCTTTCCAGCGAAGCGGATCGGGCGCGCCTCGTGGCTGAATCGGTCGCGGCCTACGGCGACATCGACATTCTCGTGAACGATGCGGCGGTCACCTTCTTCATCCCGGTCGAGACCTTTCCGAAGAAGCGCTTTGATCTGATGATGGAAGTCCAGGTCTGGGCGCCGATGCACCTGTCACAGCTGGTGCTGCCGGCCATGCGTGAGAAGAAGGCTGGCTGGATCGTCAATATCTCCTCCGGTGCCGGCATCCATCCGAAACAGCCCTATGTCCGTCGCAGCGGCGGTACGGTCTACGGCATGTGCAAGGCGGCTCTGGAGCGCCTGACCACCGGCCTGGCGTCCGAGGTCTATGACGATGGCGTGGCGGTCAACGTGATCTCGCCGGGTCTGGTCGACACCCCTGGCGTGGCGGTGCATGGCCTCATCAACGAGCAGACCAAGGACCGGGTCCAGCCCATCGAATTCATCGCCGAGGGCGTCTATCAGCTGTGCATCGGCGATCCGAAGACCATGACCGGCCGCATCGACTACGCGGAACCGCTGCTCAAGGAACTGGGTCTGAAACCGTCGGAATTGGTGTGACATGATTGAACAGACCGTCGAACTCGCCACCAAGGACGGCGCGACCACCACCTTCATTGTCCATCCCGAACGAGGCGGGCCGCATCCGATCATCCTGTTCTTCATGGATGCGCCGGCGATCCGCGAGGAACTGCGCGACATGGCCCGGCGGATCGCCAGCGTCGGCTACTATGTGATGCTGCCCAACCTCTACTACCGGCGCGGCGTCATGGAGATGAAGGATCTGCCGCCCCTGCCCGAGGCCGAGGCGCGGGCACGGATGTTCGACTTCATGGGCTCGATCACCATCCCGCTGATCATGGACGACACCGATGCCCTTCTGGCCTTCGCGGCCATGGACAAGGCTGCGAGCCCCGGACCCGCTGGCGCCATCGGCTACTGCATGAGCGGCCAGTATGCGATCAACGCCGCCGCCCGGCATCCAGAACGGATCGCGTGCGCCGCGTCGCTCTACGGGGTTCAGCTGGTCACCGACGCCCAGGACAGTCCGCATCTGGCGGCGCAGCGGACGAAGGCCGAGCTCTACTTCGCCTGCGCGGAGCACGACAACTGGGCGCCTCTGGAAATGGTGGAGGCCCTCGACGCCTCGCTCAAGGCCGAAGGCGTCAACGCCGAGGTCGAGCTCTACATGGGCGTCCACCACGGCTTTGCGTTCCCCCAACGGGGCGCTGTTTACGACAAGCCGGCGGCGGAACGGCACTGGGAGCGGCTGTTCGCCTTGTTTGCGCGGAACCTCAGCTAGGCCGCTGGGTCATCACTGGCGGTATCCATCCGGGTTCCAGCGCCTTGCCCGGATGGGACCCCGTCACCATGCCCATGAACGATGGCCAGATCTCGTAGCCCAGCAGTTTCTGCACACGCGGTGACATCCCGGCGGCCTGTTCGCGCGGGATGCCCAGGAAGAAATTTTCCTGCGGGCGCGCCCAGGGCTCGCAAGACTGGTTTGTGAAGCCCAGGCGGGGCCTGTCCGAACGGTTGGCGCCGCCGCGATGGATAAGAGTTCCGGCCATGATGAAACAGGCGCCGGCCGGAACCTCCATCGGGACCAGCATCCGCTCGATCTCGGCCAGATCGTTCGGGCGTCCCGCGTCGCCCTGGTTGCCCCACAGGTGGCTGCCGGGAACCACTTCGGTGCAACCGTTGGCCTGGGTGAAGGCATCGACGGCGGCGATCAGGGTGTAGCTGATGGCCGGGCGGGGGCGGGGGATGCGGTAGAATCCGTCGTCCGAGTGCATACCCTGCGCCGTCTCGCCGGGATTGATCTGGATCGATTGGGTGGCGGTCAGCAGGTAGCCCGGTTGCAGGAACCGGTCGAGAATGGCCAGGACCCGCGGCTCTTCCACCAGATCCTCGAACACCCTGGCGCGCGCAACAAGGGTGTAAACGCGCTCCGTCCTGAAGCCCTCGAAGTCGTTGCGACCGTAGTGTGTGTTCTGGAAGGGCGCCAGAGCCGCCCGCACGGCGGCGATTACCTCCGGACTCATGAAGTCCTCGATCACCGTGAAGCCCTGTGCCCGGATCCGGGCCGCGTGGGCGTCGGGGTCAAAGCCTGCGATCAGCATATCCATCTCGCGCCACTCTCCGGGAAACTGTAGCATGACCCTCCGGAGGATCACTGATGAGCCAGACCCTGACAATCCGCCGCGTGGCCGGCGCCTTGGGCGCCGAGCTTTCGGGCGTCGACCTTTCGCAACACCTGCCCGATGAGACCATCGCCGCCATCCGCCAGGCGCTGGTGGAGCATCAGGTGATCTTCTTCCGCGATCAGGACCTGACCCCGGCCCAGCAGGTGGCCTTTGGCGCCCGGTTCGGGCCGTTGAACATCCATCCCTACGTCACCGGAATGGCCGGTCAGCCTGAGGTCATGGAGATCATTAAGGAGCCCACCGACAAGATCAATTTCGGCGGCGGCTGGCACTCCGACATGAGCTTTCTCGAGACGCCGGCGATCGGATCGATCCTTTATGCGCTGGAGTTGCCGGAGTATGGCGGCGACACCCTGTTCGCCAGCCAGGCGGCTGCCTACGACGCGCTGTCCGAGGGCCTGAAACGTACGCTGGAAGGCCTGAACGCCGTGCACTCTGCGGCGCGGGAATACTCGTCCAGCGGTCACTCGGCCCAGAAGCGCGGTGGTATGCAGGTGGCCGAAGCTGATGGCTATGTGGGCGAGTACGTCCACCCAATGGTGCTCACCCACCCGGAGACCGGCCGCAAGGCGCTCTACGTCAATCCGGCCTTCACAATCAGGATCGAGGGCTGGAAGTCCACAGAATCAAAGGCTTTGCTGGAGTACCTCTATCAGCACTGTCGCTATGAGGGCTTCACCTGCCGGTTCGCATGGGCGAGGGGTTCGGTGGCCTTCTGGGACAACCGGTCGGTCTGGCATTTTGCGCTCAACGACTATCCCGGCCAGCGGCGGCACATGCGCCGCGTTACGGTCGATCCCTGGCCGGCCATGGCCGGCCGGGCGCGCGTGGCGGCGGAGTAGGCTTCCCTAAGGCGCGCCAGCCATCGCCAGCAGAGCCGCCAATCCAACCGTCATGCCCCTGAGGGTTTCCGGCTTGGAAAGATCAATCCACTCGTCAAGCGCATGGGCCCGACCGCCGCCCGCCGCGCCCGAGCCGATCGTGACGGCGGGTATGCCCAGGCTGATGGGGACGTTGGAGTCTGTTGAACCGGCGTTCAGCAGCGGCTGAAATCCTGCCGCGCGAACGGACGCTGCCGTGACCTGCACGATCTCCGCATCGTCGCGTGTCGTGCCGGTGGGGCGATCACCGATCAGCTTGATGTCGGCGCTGATCTGGCCTTGGCGGGTGGACCGCGCGGCGTTTTCCTGGTCGACGGCCGCGGAGAC
>NZ_JBILRO010000082.1:0-12852 GCF_044372605.1 Phenylobacterium sp. | reverse complement strand
GCGTCCACACCAGCGCCGTGGTGCTGGCGCGGGAGCACTCGCAGACCAATCTGGCGATGCGCCTTCCGGGTCTCGACAGCGCCCGCCTGACCGGCGAACTCGACTGGCGACGAGCTTTCACCTCCGCCGCCGGTCTGCGGTTCGAGCCGTTCCTGAGCGTTCGCACCGACGCCTACCAGATCCGCGATATCCTGACCGGCGTCGGCTCGACCACCCGTAGCGAGAGCATGGGCCGTGCGCTGGCCACGGGCGGCGCTGACATCACCTATCCGCTCTTCAAGCGCACCAAGGACTCCACGCTGATCCTCGAGCCGCTGCTGCAGGTGGTGGCGTCCCCGGATTCCAAGCAGGTGGTCATCGGCCGAACCGCCGAGGGCGAACCGATCTATCTGAACGAGGACAGCGTCGCCTTCGAGTTCGACGAGACCACGCTCTTCCGCCCCAACAAGTTCCCCGGCTACGACCTCTATGAAGACGGATTGCGTGTGAATGTCGCCGGTAGGGCGGGCGTCCTCTGGGATGATGGTCGCCGCGCCAACTTCATGCTGGGGCGCAGCTTCCGCACCAAACAGAACACCGTCTTCTCGGATCGCTCGGGCCTTCGCAACCAGAGCTCCGACTGGATCGTCGCAGCCGACGCCCAGCCGCTTCCCGGCCTTTCGGTGTTCAGCCGCGCCAGGCTCGGCAGCGACTCTCTCGACATCAAGCGTCTGGAGGCGGGGGCCAATGCGTCGCTGAAGTATGGCAACGGCTTTGTTCGCTATCTCACCGACGATTTCGACATCAATGGCGTCAAGCGGGAAAACCTGGACCTGGGCGGCGAGGTTTACGTCGGCAAGAACTATGGCGTCAGCCTGTACGGCAACCGGGATCTGAAGCGGGATGCCTGGGTGATCCGGGACGTCGGTGTCTTCTATCGCGACGATTGTCTGCGCGTTGACGTGATATATCGACGCGAAGACACGATCATCGGCCGCCTGCAGCCCAGTGAGTCAGTATCGGTACGCCTAACGCTCGCCACATTGGGCGGCTCATTCAATGGTAGATAGACTAAGGACCGCAGTTCGGTCGCACGAAGGAAGACTCCCGTCCATGAAGCGTTATCTGTCGGGTTCTGCAGCGCTGGGTGCGCTGCTTGCCGGCCTCCTGACCGCCTCGTCCATTGCCGCCCAGCCTCCAGAAGCACCGGTCGGCACAGCGCCAATGGAGGCGCCGGCCGCTCCCGCGCGACCGGCGCTGCTGGGCATTTCGGAATCCGTAGCGGCTGTGGTCAACGACGACATCGTTTCGACCTACGACCTTGCTCAACGCATGCGCCTGCTGATCGCCACCTCCGGCGTGCAGCCCACCGACGAAAATCTTCAGCAATTTCAGCGGGAAGCGCTGGTTTCCCTGGTCGACGAGCACCTTCAGTTCCAGGAACTTCGCCGGGTCGAGAGGGAGCAGAAGATCGATATCCTCGCCGACGAGACCGAGGTGACCGAAGAGATCGCCGGCATGGCGCAACAGAACAACATGAGCGGGGATCAGTTTCTGACCTTCCTGGCGCAGCGCGGGATCGGACCGGAAACCCTTCGAGATCAGCTTCGCGCCCAGATCAGCTGGGCGCGCTGGATCCGGGGGCGTTATGGCTCCCGGCTCCGGGTTGGTGATGATCAGATCGCAGCCGCCCAGGCCCGTCTGTCCGCGGAGGCGGCCAAACCCCAGTACAACATCGGCGAGGTCCTGATCGACGCAGCACGGGTAGGCGGTATGCCGCAGGCCATGCAGGGCGCGCAGCAACTGGTCGCGCAGTTGCAGCAAGGTGCCCCCTTCCCCGCTGTGGCCAGGCAATTCTCCGCGCTGCCGACCTCGGCGGCCGGGGGCGATGCCGGATGGGTCGGCGCCGGCGAGATGCCTCCCGAGGTTGAAGCCGTGGTCGCCCAGATGCGACCTGGCCAGCTTTCCCAGCCTATCCCGGTGAAAGACGGGGTCTACATTCTCTATCTGAAGGAAAAGCGGGCCGGTGGAACCGCCATGCTGGTCAATCTGAAGCAGGCGGCTGTGGGGCTCCCGCAGACAGCTACGCCGGCCGATGAAGCCGCAGCACGGGCCAAGCTTGCCGCGCTGAAGCCCGATATCAAGAGCTGCGCCACCCTTGAGGCCACAGCCGGCAAGGTTCAGGGCGTTATCGCCGGCGACCTGGGCGAGGCGGAAGTCGCAGATCTCGCCCCACAGTTCCGGGAAGCGGCCGAGAAACTGGCCATCGGCGAGATCTCGGATCCGATCCGGACCCAGGCCGGACTTCACCTTGTCGCGGTCTGCGGTCGCCGCGACGCTTCAGCCGCACAGGTCGACAAGCAGCAGATCGAACAGCGGCTGTTTGGCCAGCAACTGAGCATGATCGCCCGACGATACATGCGCGACCTGCGTAACTCCGCCACCATCGAGACGCGCTGAATCCGGGGGCCGGGGTGAACACAGCTCCCCTTGCCGTCACCCTCGGCGATCCGGCAGGAATAGGGCCGGAAATTGTCGCCAAGGCCTGGCTGGCGCTGCGGGATTGCGGGCCGAAATTCCTTGTCGTGGGCGACGCAAAGTCTGTCGCCGCCGCGACGTCGGGCGAGCCCGGTATTGTCCGGACCATATCGACCCCGGATGAAGCTCTGGGCGCGTTCCCTACCTCGCTGCCTGTGCTGGACATCCCACTCCCCGCGGCGGCGGTGCTCGGCCGACCGGACCCGGCATCGGCGGCGTCGGTGATCCGCTGGATCGAAACCGCTGTCGACCTGACGCTGACGGGCAAGGTTCGGGGCGTCGTGACCGCGCCCATCGCCAAGGCGCCACTCTATGAAGCCGGGTTCAAATTCCCCGGCCACACCGAGTTCCTGGGTGAGCTGACGGCCTCAACGCCTTTTGAAGGCGTCCGCGGCCCGATCATGATGCTGACGGCCGCCGACCTGCGGGTGACCCTGGTGACCGTTCACACACCCCTCGCCCGGGTGGCTGGGCAACTGAGCATTGATGGCATTGTGCACGCCGCCCAGGTTACAGCGCAGGCTCTCCGGCGGGATTTCGGGATTGCCGCGCCACGTTTGGCGGTTGCCGGCCTTAATCCTCACGCGGGAGAGAGTGGCGGGATCGGTGGCGAGGAGATCGAGATCGTCGCGCCCGCCGTCGCCGTGTTGCGGAACCTGGGCATCGACGCTCGGGGCCCCTTCCCGTCCGACAGCCTCTTTCACGCCGAGGCGCGGGCCCGCTACGACGGCGTCATCTGCCTCTATCATGATCAGGCCCTGATCCCGGTGAAGATGCTGGATTTCTGGGGCGGGGTGAACATCACGCTGGGCCTGCCTATTGTGCGGACGTCACCCGATCACGGGACCGCTTTCGATATCGCTGGTCAGGGCATCGCCAGACCCGACAGCCTGATCGCCGCCTTGCGCGCCGCCGACGAGATCGCGCTACGGCGCGGCGCATGACGCTCGAGACTCTGCCGCCGCTTCGCGATGTCCTGGAAGCCCACGGCCTCTGGGCCAACAAGGCGTTCGGCCAGCACTTCCTGCTCGACCTCAACATCACCCGCAAGATTGCACGTCTGGCGCAGGTCGGCCCCGGGGATCATGTCATCGAGGTCGGCCCCGGCCCCGGCGGCCTGACCCGCGCTCTTCTCGAAACCGGCGCCCAGGTCACAGCCATCGAGAAGGACCCACGATTTCAGCCAATCCTCTATGAAATCATAAAGGTATCGGACCATCTTCACGTCATGCTTGCCGATGCGCTGAAGGTCGTCGAGGCCGACCTGGTGGACAATCCACACGTTCATATTGTGTCCAACCTGCCCTACAATGTCGGCACCCCCCTGCTGATCAAGTGGCTCACCGGCCCGTGGACCCCGGCCTCCCTGACCCTGATGTTCCAGCGCGAGGTCGCCGACCGGATCACCGAGGGGCCGGGCGAGGAGGCCTACGGTCGACTGGCCGTGATCGTTCAGGCCACCTGCCGGGCCCGTCGGGTCATGGACGTTCCGGCCCGCGCGTTCAGCCCGCCGCCCCGGGTTGAATCCGCCGTCGTTCGGCTTGAGCCTCTACCGGAGCGCCCCTCCCCCGCTCGTCTGGACGCCCTTCAGAAGATCACCGCCGCCGCCTTCGGCCAGCGCCGCAAGATGCTACGCTCCAGTCTGAAGGTGCTGGGGGGCGACGCCCTGATCGAGGCCGCCGGGATCGATCCCCAGGTCCGGGCCGAAACCGTGCCGGTGGAGGGCTTCCTGGCTCTGGCCGATGCCTGGATCGCCACGCGCTGATCCATCGTTGCCGAACACCGCGCCACAGGCTCCAATAGACCGGACATCCAGGGGGAAATCAGATGCTGAGCCTGTTGGGCGTGGCCGCCGTGGTGGTTGGCTTTGCCGTTCGCCTTAACCCGCTTCTGGTGGTGGTCGGCGCGGCCTTCATCACCGGACTGGCCGCGGGTCTCGGCCCGCTTGAGGTACTGGACGCTTTCGGAAAGTCCTTCAACGACAGCCGGTTCATCAGCGTGGCCTTTCTGGTCCTGCCGATGATCGGCGTTGTGGAACGGGCGGGTATTCAGGAACAGGCACGATCCCTCATGTCGCGGCTCCGGGGGATATCCGTCGGTCGGTTGCTGATCGTGTATCTCGCCTTTCGTCAGATTACCTCGGCGCTGGGCCTGACCTCGATCGCCGGCCACACCCAGACCATCCGACCGATCATCGCACCGATGGCCGAGGGCGCGGTTGAAACCCACTCGGGGCCCATCGACCGCGTTACCCAACAGGACGTCCGCGCCGCCGCAGCGGCGACCGACAACATCGGGCTCTTCTTCGGCGAGGACATCTTCATCGCTATCGGCTCCATCCTGCTGATGGTGGGCTTCCTCGCCACCGCCGGGATCACGGTGGACCCGATCCATCTGTCAATCTGGGCGATCCCCACCGCCATTGCCGCCTTTCTGATCCATGCGGCCCGGTTGCTGATGTTTGACCGAATGGTCCGGCGGAGGCTGAGCCGATGATCGGTCTGTCCGTCGTCTATGTCCTGGCCGGGATCGTGTTTGGCGCTTTCGCGGTGCTGAGCGCGATGGATCGCAGCAATCCGAAGCGCATGGGAAACGCCACCTTCTGGGGCCTGGTCGCCACAAGCTTTCTGGCCGGAGACCAGCTGGGAGACCGCGGCAACGGCGTCCTTGTGCTGGCACTGGCCCTGATCGCAGGGTTCGGATGGCTGGGCAGAGGGCAACCGGCCACCACCTCACCTGTCGAGCGCAAGGCGCTGGCCGAACGGTTCGGCGCGAGACTCTTTGTTCCAGCCTTGACCCTGCCGCTGGTCGTCATCTTCGGCGTGCTGGTCCTGAAGCCGCTATCGTTCGGCGGGCAGCCGCTGCTGGACCCGAAGCAGGCGACGCTGATCTCCCTGGCACTGGCTGCCATCGTGGCGACGGCTGTCGGCCTGATCCTGCTTCGGCAACCCTTGATCAGCCCCTTGCAGGAAGGGCGCAGGCTGATGGACACGGTGGGTTGGGCCGCACTCCTGCCCCAGATGCTGGCGGCGCTTGGTGCCGTATTCGCCCTGGCCGGGGTGGGCGAAACCATAGGGCAACTGGTCACCGCCTGGATCCCTATGGATTCGCGCCTGACGGCGGTGGCGGTCTACTGCCTGGGCATGGCCGGGTTCACCATGATCATGGGCAACGCCTTCGCGGCCTTTCCGGTGATGACCGCCGGCGTGGCCTTGCCGATCCTGATCGGACGGTTCGACGGCGACCCCGCCATCGTCGCCTCCATAGGCATGCTGTCCGGCTTTTGCGGGACCCTCATGACCCCGCTGGCGGCCAACTTCAATCTGGTGCCGGCCGCCCTGCTGGAACTGCCAAATCGCTACGCCGTCATCTACGCCCAGATCCCGACCGCGCTCCCGCTTCTCCTCGTCAATACAGGCCTGATGTATGTCCTCGCCTTCCGCTGAACGCCTGACACCTGCGCTGGCCTCGTCGTTCGCCCGCATCGCGCTGGGCCATGTGGGGCGCGAGTACCCCAACAAGCTGGACCACGTTCTGAACGGGCCAGAGGATCTGCGCGGCCCGCGCGACCTGCACCCCATCTATTTCGGCAGCTTCGACTGGCACTCCTGCGTCCATGGGTACTGGATGCTGGCCAGCGTGCTGCGCCTGGAGCCGGGTATCCCGGAGGCCGCAGCGATCCGGGCGCTGTTCGATGATGCTTTCACGCCCGGGAAGGTGGAGGCGGAGGTCGACTATCTGCATCGCCCCTCAGCGCGAGGATTTGAGCGGCCCTATGGCTGGGGCTGGCTGCTGAAGCTTCAGGCGGAACTGCTGTCCCACGACGCCCCATGGGCCACGACCCACAAGCCCCTGGCCGATGCGTTCGCGGATCGATTCCGCGAGTACCTTCCCAAGGCGACGTATCCGGTCAGGACGGGCGTCCATTCATCCACCGCCTTTGCGCTGGCCCTGGCGTCGGACTATGCCAGGGCGACCGGAGACGCCGCACTCCTGACCCTGTTCCGCGACAAGGCGCGGGCCTGGTACCTGGCGGATCGAGACGCACAGGCGTGGGAACCCAATGGTGATGAGTTTCTCTCCTCCACCCTCATGACGGCGGAATGCCTGCGGCGATTGCTTCCCCCGGACGAATTCCAGACCTGGCTGGCAGACTACTTGCCGGGCATGGCCGATCAGCGGCCTGCCACCCTGTTCACGCCGGCCACGGTGTCAGACCGCACCGATGGCAAGATCGTGCACCTGGATGGCCTGAACCTTTCGCGGGCCTGGTGCTGGCGCGAGATTGCCGCCGCACTGCCCGAAGGCGAGCCTCGACGGGAAGTCGCGCATGCCGCCGCTAATCGTCACCTCTCGGCAAGCCTTCCCCATGTGTCCGGTGACTATATGGGCGAACACTGGCTGGCGTCGTTCGCCCTGCTGGCCCTTACCGCGAGGTAGGGTCCGGGCAGTGGGTTATTCGCGACGTCTGGGCTCGACCCGCGCTATGCCACCGGCTCCGACGCCTTCTCCAGCACGAAGTCATCAGGCTTGGGCGCCAACGTGGCCCGCCAGTAGTCGATCAGGCCATATGGCCAGTTCTGGCTGACCCGGCCGAATTCGTTCTTGTACCAGCTGGACACATTAGGAGATCCCCAGGCCCAGCCGGCGTTGGCCTCATCGACGTCCTTGTTGAACTTGTCGAACACCCCCTGCTTCGGCTCCATGGCGCGGGCGCCCGTGTCGGCCAGCAGCTTCAGGGCGCCGACGATGTAGCGCACGGCGCACTCCGAGAAGAAGATGATCGAGCCATTGACCACGATGTTGGTGTTGGGGCCGTAGATCGTGAAGAGGTTGGGGAAACCAGGATTGGTCATGCCCAGATAGGCCCGCGCGTCGCCGCCCCAGGTCTCGTGCAGATCACGACCATTGCGGCCCTTGATCTTCAGGAACGACAGGAAATTCGAGGCCTGGAAGCCCGTACCATAGATCAGCACATCGACCTCATGCTCGACGCCGTCGGCCGTGACGACGCCCTTTGGCGTGATACGGACCACCTTGTCTGTGACCAGATCCACGTTGTCGCGCTTGAGCGCGGCCAGCCAGACGCCGTTGTCCAGCACCGAACGCTTGCCGCCGATCGGATAGCGCGGGATCACCTTGGCGGCCAGGTCCGGACGATCCGTGACCTGGGCCATCAATGAGGCCGTGGCCATCTCGCGCATCATGGCGTTCGCGGCGCTGACGGCGTCCGGCGAGCCATTCCAGGCCGGATCGGACTTCACCATCGGCAGCATGCCCTCGGTGGTCATCCAGAACAGCCAGAAGCGATACCATTTGTCGAAGAAGGGCACGTGTTCCAGCGCCCACTTCATGCCGTCGGGCACGTCGTCGTGATAGTGCGGCACGGGCATCCCCCAGGGCGGCGTGCGCTGGAACACCGTGAGTTTCGCCACATCGGGCGCGATCTCCGGCACGAACTGGTAGGCCGAGGCGCCCGTTCCGATCACGGCGACCCGCTTACCCTTGAGGTCCACGTCGTGGCGCCATTCTGCGGAGTGGAAGGCTGGCCCCGCAAAGTCGCCAAAACCTTCGATGTCCGGGAACCGGGGGCGGTTCAACTGGCCGACGGCGGTGACGACGACATTGGCCTCGATGACCTCGGTCGCCCCGGTGGAGGTTGTCAGCACAGCCCGCCAGACGGCCCGCGCCTCGTCCCAGGCGAGGGTATCCACGCGCGTGCCGAAACGGATCGCCTTCCGCAGATCATATTTTTCCGCGATCCCACGGAAGTATTTCAGCAATTCAGGCTGCGGCGAGAAGTGCTGCGGCCAGGCGTGGTTCGGCTCGAAGGAATAGCTGTACATGTGGTTCGAGTTGTCCACCCGGCACCCCGGGTAGGTGTTCTCGAACCAGGTCCCGCCCACATCGGCGTTCTTCTCGACGATCTCGAACGGGACACCGGCCTGGGTGAGGCGGATGCCGGTCAGCAGGCCGGACATTCCGGCGCCGATCACCAGCACCTTCAGTTTGCGCGCGGCGGCCTGGAGCTTTGGCTGTTCAAACTGGGGATCCTTGCTGCTCTTTCCAGCCAGCGCCAGTTCGTCGAGCAGGAAGTCGACATAGGTCTCCGGTATCTCGGCGCCCGCAACGAAGTTCATTTGTCGGCGCAGCAGTTCTGTGTCCGGATTGGGCAGCGCCAGGGGCTTGCCCTCCAGGTGCGCCCGGATCACCAGGGCGGCCTGCCTGCGGATTTCCGCCTGGGTCTCGGCGGGGATCCCGGTGTCCGTTCGCATAGCCGGATTGTAAGTGGGCTTCCAGGCCTCACGCAGCCACTGAGGATCACCCGTCATGTGCACCAGCGCCGTCATCAGCGCCGGCAGGTGGGCGTCCTTCAGAACCGTCTCGAGATCCGCCGGAATATCGACCATGCTCATCCTGCCCATTGCTATCGTTGTTCGGTTCGACAGATCATGCCCCCGCCGGGACGCGAGCGAAAGGCGTTCCGTCACGGCATGCTGAGCGCGCCCTGAGCGCGTCGAACGCGCCGCATCAGTTCGTCGCTCATGACAAGGTCGGTCGCGGCCAGATTCTCACGCAGATGCTCGATACGGGTAGCCCCGAAGATCGCCGCGCTGACGCCTGAATTGGCCAGCACGTAGGTCAAAGCCGCCTGTGACCCCGTCATCTCCGGCTGTTCGTGGAGGAAGCGGAAGCGTCGCCCGTTGGCGAGGTCGCGGCGATGGTGCGCCATGGCTCGTGCGAGATACCAGAGGTCACGCGGCGCTCGAATCCGGCTGAACAGCGGCACGGTGTTTGCCATCGCCAGCGGCATGCCGGCCAATACGCCCTTTCCTGCCGCCACGGCGCGCCCGATCAACGGCTCACGCTCTGGCCGAAGGACGTTGTAGTCAATCATCACAGTGTCGATGCCCGCGAGACCCAGGGCGAATTCGATCACCGCCGGGTCAAAACTGTTAAGGCCCACGGCCCGCGTCAGACCGCGCGCCTTCAAGGCCGTCAAGGTCTCAGCCAGGGCTTCCAGTTCGGAAATTGAAGGGCCGTGCAGTTGCAGCAGCCCCAGATGCTCCAATCCCAGTCGCCGCAGACTTTGCTCGGCGCTGGCGACGACGGCGGCGGGCGACATATCGCGCGCGATCCTGCCGCCACCGGCGTGATAGGTGCCGGCCTTGCTGGCGATCACCAGCCCCGTCGTATCGCGACCTCTGAGCGCACGCCCCAGACGCGGCTCCGCCTCGCCGGCGGAATAGCTGGATCCCGTGTCAAACAGGGTAACCCCCAGATCCAGTGCTTCGTGTACGACGCGGAGTGCTGTCGCTTCGTCAAATGCAGGCCGGCCCCACCAACTGGCGCAGCCTAGCCCCAGTTCGGAGACCCACAGATCCGTCTGACCCAGTTTTCGCGCACGCATGTCGCTCAGCGCATTCGTGCGAATTCGGCCGCGGCGTTGGCATCCACCACCTTCCAGGCCGGAGCCGTGAGCATGTCCACGTCGAAGCGGCCGGCGACGACCAGGGGCTGGTCACCTACTGTTTTCGGCGCGGCCCGGGTCGTCATGGATCCGGGCGCCCCGGCCAGAGCCAGGACAACCCGTCGTCGGATGTGGGCGATCAGGTGAGACACAGATTGCACCTCTGGCACGAAGGGCGTCCAGGCTCCAGTTACCGGCGCGAGCCGAACGGCGGCCACATCCAGCAAGAGGCCGAACCGCGCTTGTCTGTGGCCGCCTGCGCGTGGTGGGCGGCGACGGGTTCGAACCGCCGACCCTCTCGGTGTAAACGAGATGCTCTGACCAGCTGAGCTAGCCGCCCTTGCAGCGAGTACTTAGCCGCCCCCCGGTCTGCAGGCAATCCGCCGGAACCGTCTCAGCTGTTGAGCGTGTTCTTGAGCGAGTCCCCGACCCGAAACCGGCAGGTCTGCAAGGCTGGCCGCCGCACCTTCTCGCCGGTTCGGGGATTTCGCGCGATTCCTGCGGCCCGTTTGACAGGCACGAAGCTTCCAAAGCCCACCAACCGGACCTCGTCGCCGGCCTTCAGGGATGTCGAGACCGAGGCGATGAAGGCGTCCAGCGCCTCCTTGGCCTGGGCCTTGTTCAGGCCGGTTTTGACGGCCATCGCCGATACGAGTTCGGCCTTGGTCATATGAGTTTGCTCCCAGCCCAGCTTTTTCTTTTCTGGCGTGGAGGGTATTGGGCCCCCCGCCCCCTACGCCTTTGTCGAGTTAAGGCCGGGAGCGCGCCGAGGTCAAATGCCGTATCCGGGGAAAAACGCCCAGAGCGGGGCCTTGTGACACAACTTGGTTGAAAAACCGCTCACCGCCCGTCCTCGCGCGGGCGGACGGTGAACGCTGGTCTTTCTCAGTGAGCCCGCAGACCCTCGGCTGTGTCCGCATCGTCAGCCACCGACGCCACCGGCAATACCTCAGTCCACTCGATAGCGACCGGCTGACGTACCAAGGCCTTGGCCAGAACCTCATCCATGGTGCTGACCGGAATGATCTGCAGCGCCGACTTCACGTTGTCGGGGATTTCGGCGAGGTCCTTTTCATTTTCCTGAGGGATCAGCACGGTCTTGACGCCTGAGCGTAGCGCCGCGAGCAGCTTCTCCTTCAGCCCGCCGATGGCCGTGACGCGGCCTCGCAGCGTGACTTCACCGGTCATCGCGATGTCGGCCCGTATCGGTATCCCGGTCAGCACAGAGACAATGGCTGTGGCCATGGCCGCGCCGGCGGAAGGGCCGTCCTTGGGCGTAGCGCCGTCCGGCACGTGGATGTGGACGTCGGTCCGCTCGAAGGAGGGCGGCTCAAGGCCAAACTTCGTGGCCCGGCTGCGGACATAGCTGTTCGCCGCCGAAATCGACTCCTTCATCACGTCCTTCAGGTTACCGGTGATGGACATCCGGCCCTTGCCCGGCATCTTGACCGCCTCGATCGTGAGGATGTCGCCGCCGAACTCGGTCCACGCCAGGCCGGTGATGATGCCCACCGCGTCCTCGGCGTCCGTCTCGCCATAGCGATACTTCTGCACGCCGGCGTATTTGGCCAGTCGCTCGTCATCGATGGTGATCGAGGTCAGGGTTTCGCGGCCCAGATCCCGCACGACCTTGCGCGCCAGATTGCCCAGTTCTCGCTCAAGGCTCCGGACGCCGGCTTCGCGGGTGTAGTAGCGGATCAGGCCACGGATGGCCTCTTCCGGCACCACAAACTCTTCCGGCTTCAGGCCGTGGTCCTTGGTCAGCTTGGGCAGGATATGCCGCTTGGCGATTTCGACCTTCTCGTCCTCGGTGTAGCCGGGGATACGGATGATCTCCATACGGTCCAGCAGGGGCTGGGGCATGTTGAGCGAGTTGGCCGTGGTGACGAACATCACCGGCGACAGATCATAGTCCACCTCGAGGTAGTGGTCCCCGAACGTGGAGTTCTGCGCCGGATCCAGCACCTCCAGCAGCGCCGACGAGGGGTCGCCGCGATAGTCGGAGCCCATCTTGTCGATCTCATCCAGCAGGAAGAAGGCGTTGGTGGATTTGGCCTTCTTCATCGACTGGATGATCTTGCCGGGCATCGAGCCGATGTAGGTGCGGCGGTGGCCACGGATCTCGGCCTCGTCGCGCACGCCGCCCAGCGACACCCGCACGAACTCTCGGCCCGTTGCCTGGGCGATGGAGCGACCGAGTGACGTCTTGCCAACCCCCGGAGGTCCGACCAGGCAAAGGATCGGGCCCTTCAGCGAGCCAGTGCGGCTCTGGACCGCCAGGTACTCTAGGATCCGTTCCTTGACCTTCTCCAGGCCATAGTGGTCGTCGTTGAGGGTGTCCTCGGCCTTCTGCAGGTCGATCGGCTTCTGCTTGGCCTTGCCCCACGGGATCGACAGCAGCCAGTCAAGATAGTTGCGGACCACGGTCGATTCCGCCGACATCGGGCTCATGTTGCGCAGCTTCTTGAGCTCGCTCTCGGCCTTGGTCTTGGCTTCCTTGGATAGCTTGGTCTTCTTGATGCGCTTCTCGAGCTCCATCAGCTCGTCGCGCGTGTCGTCAGGCTCACCCAGTTCGCGCTGAATCGCCTTCATCTGCTCATTGAGGTAGTACTCGCGCTGGGTCTTCTCCATCTGGCGCTTCACGCGGTTACGGATCTTCTTTTCGGTCTGCATGACCGAGATCTCGCCTTCCATGAGGGCGTAGACCTTCTCCAGCCGCTTCACGACATTGAAGACTTCCAGCAGTTGTTGCTTCTCGGCGATCTTAACCGAGAGGTGCCCCGCGATGCGGTCGGCGAGTTCGCTGGGATTGTCGATCTGCGGGATCGCGGCCAACGCCTCGGGCGGGACCTTCTTGTTCAGCT
>NZ_JBILRO010000306.1:0-3436 GCF_044372605.1 Phenylobacterium sp. | reverse complement strand
GTCGGAATAGAAGGACAGCCAGATGTTCTCGAACACCTTCTTGCCGCCCGGGTAGGCCTTGGTCAGGCCCTGCATCTGGTAAATGTATTGCTGCGCCATGGGGCGTCCGGCTCGCTCTCGAATGTGCTTGAGTTCGGCCGAGGAGATAGCGGCGCGAGGCCGCCGGTGCAACGCAAGGCGCGAAAAGAAGCAACAGCGGCGCGATGTCGCACTCACGGACTTGTGGGGTTGACGTCTAGGATTGCGACGCCATTTTGCGGGCTCCCGAAGACGGCCCGGAGGCTCAATGCCCAACCTCGTCCGCCGAAGAGACGTTATGACGTTCGGGGCCGCGGTCGGCCTCACTGCTATCGCCGCGCCAGCCTGGGCCCGGCAACTGGACATCTGGGAACCGCGCCGCGCGATCCTGGACAATCTGCATACCGGCGAAGCCTTCAACGAGGTCTACTACGCCAACGGCAGCTATCTGCCCGACGCCCTGGCAGAGGCGACCCGGGTCATGCGCGACTGGCGTACCGGAGAGGAGCGCTTCATCGACCCCACGCTGTTCGATGCCTTGCACGCTATCCGGGACAGGCTGGAAAGCCCCCGCCCCTTCCAGGTGATCTCCGGATATCGCTCGCCAAAGACCAACGCCACGCTGAACCGCCGCAGCAGCGGCGTAGCCGAAAACAGCCAGCATGTGCTGGGTAAGGCGATCGACGTGCGGATTGAAGGCGTGGAGCTGTCAAACCTGCGCAGTGCCGCGCTCGATCTGGCCGCCGGCGGCGTCGGTTACTATCCCCGCTCAAACTTCGTCCACGTGGACACAGGCCGGGTTCGCCAGTGGCGAGGGGCGTAGCTCACTGATCAGTTTGCGGGCGGCGAAGGCTCCGGCTCCACCGTCGTCATACCCGTGGCGGCGGCGTCTTCCTCGATCTGGACCTCTTCCGGCGTCCTGACCGGCGCAGCCTCAAGCGGCGGGGGCGGAGGCACGACCATCGGCGGTGCGACGGGTTCCTCGATAATCTGGGGCGCGGGCCTGGGTTCGGCGGGCGCATCGAACTGCAACCAGCGACTAACCGCCAGCGCCAGCAACACCGCCGCGCAGGCCGATGCGATCCAGAGTACAGTTTTCAGCATCTCGGCCTCCTACACCTTGGCCGGGGGCGGCTTTGCCGGCGCCGACAGCACCCCCACACGCTGCAACAGGTCACGGTCCCAATTGTAGGGATCGGTCCGGAAGTGCATCTGGCCGTCGGCCCCCGCGAAGGTGGTCCAGTAAAAGATGAACACCGGTACCTGCGCCGTCAGGCGCGCGCGCACCGTCTTGTCGCCCAGCAACTGGGTGTCGATGGCGTCCGGCGTCCAGGTCGAGTTTCCCTCAAGCAGGGCCTCGGCCAGCGCCCGGGGCTTTTCAAGCCGCACGCAGCCGTGACTGGCCTGACGTGCGAATAGATCAAAGCCGCCCTTGGCCGGTGTATCGTGCAGATAGACGGCGAAGGGGTTGTCGAAGTCGAACTTGAACCGTCCCAGCGCGCTCTCGTCGCCGGACGCCTGCTGCAGACGCGGCTTGCCGCCGGGTACGTCGATGATCCGGTAGCCGTTGCGCGCCAGATAGCCGGGACTGGCCTTTTCCTTGGGCCAGAGCTCCCGATCCGCGATGCTGTAGGGCACGTTCCACGGCGGATTGATCACCACGCTGTGGATCGACGAGACCAGCATCGGCGTCTCATCACCCGGGCGGCCCGAAACCGCCTTCATGGACATCACCGGCTTGTCATCGCGGAACAGGGTGACCACCGCGGCGCCCGCGTTCACCTGCACCCGGGTGGCGGGCATGGTCGATGGCATCCAGCGCCAGCGCTCCATATTGGCGATGATCTGCAGCACCCGTTGGCCGACCGGCTGGTTCAGATGCGACAGCAAGTCGCGCCCGACAACCCCATCGGGCTTCAGGCCAAACCGGCGCTGGGCCCGCTGCACAGCTTCCTGCAGGGGTTTGTCGAGAACGGCGGCGCCCACGACCAGCGCTTGCGGGTCCTCGGCCGCCAGCCGCACCCGCAACGCTGCAACCCTGGGATCGGTGGATCCGAGGCCCATCGGCTTGCCGGCAGGCAGCGTCTTCCAGCCCCCGGAGACCGCAATGTCGCGGTAGCGCGCGAGGCCACGTTTCAGCGCCGCATAGCCCGAATAGCGCGGCGGCAGGCTGTCGAGCCAGGCCTGCAGGCGATCCTCACCCAGCGCCTGGGCCAGATCGGCGGTGGGATCATAGGCGGCCGGGCGGACGGCCCAGGCATCCGGGAAATCTTCCGGCGCCATACGTCCGATCCGGACGTCGCGCGCGTAGTCCAGCAACCCTTCGGTCAGCGCGCTTTGCTGGGTTGGCGAGAGTGCGCCGGAGACCCCGTCCGGCAAATAGGCCTTGGGCTGGAGCCCGTGGAGATCAGCCGCCTGCAACACCCGGATCGCGGTCTGCGTCTGGGCTGGCGTCAGCTCGGGGATGACCACCGGCGGCGGCGGCGGCGGGACAACCGCCTGTAAGGCCGGAGCCGCTGCGGGCGGCGTTACGGGCTGCGCAATCGCAGAGCTGAAAACCACCAGATGCGCCAGTGCGGCCAGGGCAAGACCGCGCGCCACGCGTTCGCCTGCCAACCCACGCCCACCCATGATCTTTCCCGGCCCTCCTCGACAAAACCCAGCGACGCAGCGCCTGGCAATATGGTTCTACGCGCGCCCACGACTCGCGGATCCATATATATCTGAGCTTACCCGCTGACAGTGTCGATATGGTCACACACCATGGACCCGGGAGCGTAGCATTCCCGCCACAGCGAGCCCGTCAGGCAGGCGGATATCTGTGGGTCCGCCCCTTGGGATCTGTCACCCCTTCCGGTCCCAGGTAGCAGGGGCCGACCGGCGCCTTTCCGTGACCTCCCGGGATGTCCAGGATGTAGGTCGGCTGGCACAGGCCCGAGACCCGCCCGTTCAGATCCCGCATCAACGCCTGACCCTCCTCGAAGGTGGTCCGGAAGTGCCCGGTGCCCGGCGCGAGGTCGGGATGATGCAGGTAGTAGGGCTTGATCCGTAGCTCGACAAACCGCCGCATCAGGGCCTCGAGCGTTGCCGGATTGTCGTTCACGCCCTTCAGCAACACGGTCTGGCTGACCATGGGGATTCCCGCATCGACAACGCGCGCGCAGGCCGCCGCCGCCGCGGGGGTCAGCTCATCCGGATGATTGGCGTGAAGCCCGACCCAGGTGGTCTTGCCCGAAGACTTCAGCGCGGCGACCAGTTCGTCTGTGATGCTCGCTGGGTCGACCGCCGGCACGCGGGTGTGAAACCGCACGATCCTGACGTGCGCGATGGCGGCCAACCGCTGCCCCAGATCGCGGAGCCGCCGGGGTGAGAGGATCAGCGGGTCGCCCCCGGTGATGATCACCTCCCAGATTTCTGG
>NZ_JBILRO010000079.1:0-13173 GCF_044372605.1 Phenylobacterium sp. | reverse complement strand
AAATGGTTGGCCGGACGCCCGCCATGGCGCCCGCGCTTACTTTCTGGGAGATGGTTGGCCGGACGCCCGCCATGGCGCCCGCGCTTTCTTTCACGGGGGAAGGTTGGCCGGACGCCCGCCATGGCGTCCGCGCGTTCTTTGTCTAAAAGACCCCATGCGCCTTCGAATCTGCACCTGGAACGTCAACTCCGTACGGCTCCGCGCCGAACAGGCGGCCCGTTTTGTCGCCGAGCAGGCGCCGGATGTGCTTTGCATGCAGGAAATCAAATGCCGTGAGGGCGAGTTTCCGGTGAACGCCTTTCGTGAGATGGGCCTGCCATATCTGAAGATCGCAGGCCAGAAGGGCTGGCACGGGGTTGCGATCGCCTCACGCCTGCCCATCGAGGATCCGGAGCCGCTGGACGTCTGCCGTGAAGGCCACGCCCGCTGCGTGGGCGTTAAGGTGGCAGGCGTGGAGATCCAGAACTTCTACATCCCGGCCGGGGGCGACATCCCCGACCGCGTGGAGAACGCCAAGTTCGACCACAAGATGGACTTCTACGAAAAGCTCACCGCCGAGATGGCCCGCCGGGACCCCGGGTCGCCCCTGGCCATTGTCGGCGACCTGAACGTGGCGCCGGGCGAATTCGACGTCTGGAACCACAAGCATATGTCGAAGGTGGTCAGCCACACACCGGTCGAGATCGAGGCGTTTCGCGCCCTGGAGGCCTCGCTGGGCTTCATCGACCTGATGCGCGAGGCCACGCCGGAGCCGGAGAAACTGGCCTCATGGTGGAGTTATCGTGCTCAGGATTTCCGACAGTCAGCGCGTGGCCTGAGGCTGGATCATATCCTGGTGACGCCGGGCCTTCGCGACGCGGCGTTCCGGCTTGGCGCGCCGGCGGTGCGTATCCATGAAGATGTGCGGGCGTGGGAGCGGCCAAGCGATCATGCACCGGTGAGCGCGGATCTGGTGCTTTAGGGCGACAGTTTGTACCCGCCCGCCTCGGTCAACAGCAGGCGCGCATTGGCGGGATCGGGTTCGATCTTCTGGCGCAACCGGTAGACGTGGGTTTCAAGCGTGTGCGTGGTGACGCCGGCATTATAGCCCCAGACCTCGGCCAGCAGCTCCTCGCGCGAGATGGCCTTTTCGCCGGCGCGGTAGAGATACTTCAGAATGTTGGTCTCTTTCTCCGTCAGGCGGATCTTCTTGCCCTTTTCGTCAAGCAGCACCTTGGCGGCAGGTCGGAACTCATAGGCGCCGAGCCGGAAGACCGCGCCTTCGGAATGCTCATAGTCGCGTAGCTGGGCCCGGATCCGCGCCAGCAGGACGGCGAATTTGTAGGGCTTGGTCACATAGTCGTTGGCGCCGGAATCCAGACCGCGCACCGCATCGTCATCCGTGGCCGCCGCCGTGAGCATGATCACCGGGGCCGAGACGCCGTCCTGACGCATGCGCGCGCAGGCATCGCGGCCGTCCATGTCCGGAAGATCCACATCCAGGAGGATCAGGTCGGGTTTCGCCTCGCGGGCCAGTCGAACGCCGTCACCCGCCGTGGCCGCCTCGACGATGTCGAACTGTTCGGCGTGGAGCTGTTCAGCGATCGCGCCCCGGAGGTCCAGATCGTCGTCGACGATAAGCAGAGTCTTGCGTTGCGCCATGGGCCGCAACAAACACTATCTCAGCGGTTTGCGCCAAAGGGTTTCGAGGGTTTTGTGATCTTCAGGGCGACGGGAGACGGCTTTCTGGATGTGGGCGGGCGCCGGGTTCGGTGCGCGCTGGGTCCTGCAGGCGTGGTCCCGGCGGCGATGAAACGGGAGGGCGACGGGGCCTCGCCGGCGGGCATCTGGCCGATTCGCGAGGTGCTTTATCGCGCTGACCGGGTTGCGGCGCCCCGCACGCGGCTCGCCGTTCGCCCTATCGGTCAGGATGATGGCTGGTGCGATGATTCGGCGGATCCAGCCTACAATCAGCCGGTACGATTTCCCTATCCCGCCAGCGCCGAGGCGCTCTGGCGGGACGATCATGTCTACGACATCATCGTGATCCTGGGCCACAATGACAGCCCACCGGTCGCCGGCATGGGCTCGGCGATCTTCCTGCATATTTGTCGGCCTGACTATTCGCCGACCGAGGGTTGCGTGGCGGTGGCCCGCGCCGATCTGGAAGAGTTGCTGACGACGGCGCAACCGGGCGACGCCCTGGAGATCGCCCCTTAGCTGCGGGCGCCGAATACCGCCGAGCCAACGCGCACGCTGGTGGCGCCAAACCGGATGGCGGTCTCGAAGTCGCCGCTCATGCCCATGGACAAACGCTCCAGGCCGTTTCGCGCGGCGATCTTGCCCAACAGGGCAAAGTGGGGGCCGGGCGGCTCGTCAGCGGGCGGAATGCACATGAGGCCTTCGATCTTCAGGCCATAGGTCGTTCTGCAGGCGGCGATGAAGCTGTCGGCCGCGGCAGGGGCCACGCCCGCCTTCTGGTCCTCCTCGCCGGTGTTTACCTGGATGTAGAAGCGCGGCGCCCTGCCCTGCTTCAGCATCTCGTCAGCCAGGGCCCGGGCCAGACGTTCACGGTCCAGGGTCTCGATCGCATCAAAGAACTGGACCGCCTCCCGGGCCTTGTTGGTCTGCAAGGGGCCGATGAGATGCAGGGTGAGGTCGTCCGCCTTGCCGTCCCAGCGGGCCATGGCCTCCTGAACGCGGTTTTCGCCGAAGACCCGCTGGCCTGCCGAGAGCACGGGCTCGATGGCGTCCCAGGCCTGGGTTTTTGACACGGCAACCAGGGTGACGGACGACGGATCGCGCCCGGCGGCTTGCGCGGCGCGGGCGATCCGGGCCACGACATCGGTATAGGCTTGTGGAGGCGTGGCCATTTCCGGTTTCTGGACCTTGCAGAGGACGGCGCGGTTGTTACCCGCCCGGCGAGGCCTGCGAAAGGCCTTGCCCGCGCTTCTGTTCTTTACTGACCCGGTCCGGACACCGGATCCCGAGGCGATCGCCGAGCGTCTGCCGCCCGGAAGCGCCATCGTCTATCGGGCCTTCGGCGCGACCGGCGCGCTGGAGCGGGCCAGGAGCCTCAAGCAAGTGGCGCTGCGGCGCGGTCTGAAACTGATCATCGGTCGGGATGTGGCGCTGGCCCGGCGGGTGGGCGCAGACGGGGTCCATCTACCGGAAGCGCTCGCTCATCGCGCACTGGCGGTCCGTCGGATGAACCCTGGCTGGATCGTGACGAGCGCGGCACACTCTTTCGCCGCCGCCCGTCTCAGCCGCGCCGACGCCGTGGTGATGTCAGTGGCCTTTCCGTCACGCAGCGCCTCGGCCGGTCCGGCCATGGGCCCGATCCGGCTAGCGCTCCTGATCCGGGGCTCGGGTCGCGCTGTTTATGCGCTTGGGGGGATCAACGACGTCACGGCCTCGCGCCTGCTGGCGACGGGTGCGATCGGCATTGCTGGGGTAGACGGCCTGGCCGGTTAGAACCGGAAAGCCGTCTGCAGTGTCACCTTTGGAGCGTCTGCCGGTCGCGCGGCATACGGACGCACCTTCAGGTCCTGTTCGCCAAGCGCCACAGAGCCGCCGACCCGCAGCGAGGGGGTGATACGGAAATAGGCACCGGCCTGAACGTCATTGGCCACGGCAGGCCGCTCGCGCGGCTGCTGGATATCCAGGGTGACACCGAAGCGGCCCCTGCTGGCGTCCCACTTCAGGGCTCGCCCGGCATTGGGCGCGGCGGTGGTCGGTTCCGACTTCACCGTGAAATCCACGACCTTGCCCTTATCAGCGGCCATCGCGCTCCCGCCCGACACGCTGAGAAGCGCGGCGGCGGCGAGCGCAAGGCTGATGCGAGAGCGGTTCATCTTGAGGTCTATATGGTCCCAACGATTGCAGACCGCCATACTCAACAGCATTACGATTGCAATCTGTTTAAGGGTCGCCCGGATAGTGCGGTCAACATGTGTCGCCTTGGACTCGCCAAGATCGGTCGATATGCCTGGGGTCTGTGGCGCTTCCGCCACGCGATTCCTGTTTGGCCCGCCGGATCGCATTGATATAGAGGGCGCCGGCGCGGGGCGGCGCCGTGTTGTGCAAACACTGCGGAAACTGGTGGAGACCGATACATATGCCGTTTGAGCGTGGATTCAGGATGCGCGGTTTGGCAGTCGCGGCGGCGGCGATCGGCCTTGTGGGGCTGAGCGCGTGCGGTAGCGTGCCCCTGATCGGCGGCAGCCCCAAGGTCCAGGCGTCTGGCGACAACGCCGCGGCGATCGGGGTGAACGGCTATCTGTGGCGCGCGTCGCTGGATACGCTGTCCTTCATGCCACTGGCCTCGGCCGACCCCTATGGCGGCGTGATCGTCACCGAGTGGTACATCAATCCGGAAAAGCCGGACGAGCGGTTCAAATGCACCGTCTATATTCTGGACGCGCGTCTGCGCGCCGACGGCCTGAACGTGGCGGTCTTCAAGCAGAACCGCGACGCCAGCGGCGCCTGGATTGACGCCCCGCATTCCGGCCAGACCGAGACGGACATCGAGAATTCCATCCTGACCCGGGCGCGCCAGCTTCGACTTTCGAACATCAAGGGCTGATAACCCCTCCGTTCGAAGGTTGGCGCCTGATCCACCAGGCCGTTGACCGGATGTCCAACTCCAGTCCAAAGGCCGACGGCAATGGCCCGATATAATCCCAAGGAAACCGAACCGCGCTGGCGCAAGGCCTGGACGGAGGCTGACGCCTTCCGTGCGGTGATCGATCACGACAAGCCCAAGTACTATGTGCTGGAGATGTTTCCCTACCCCTCCGGGCGTCTGCACATGGGCCATGTGCGCAACTATGCCCTGGGCGACGTCATTGCCCGGTTCAAGCGGGCGCGGGGCTTCTCCGTTCTGCACCCGATGGGATGGGATGCGTTTGGCCTGCCGGCTGAAAATGCGGCGATGGAGCGCGGCGTCGACCCGAAGCTCTGGACCTATGAAAACATTGCGCGGATGCGTGATGAACTGAAGGAGCTGGGCCTCAGCATCGACTGGTCGCGGGAATTCGCGACCTGCGATCCGGAGTACTACGGCAAGCAGCAGGCATGGTTTCTGGACCTGTTTGCGGCAGGGCTGGTCTATCGCAAGGAGAGCGTGGTCAACTGGGATCCGGTGGACCAGACGGTGCTGGCCAATGAGCAGGTGGTCGATGGCAGGGGCTGGCGCTCGGGCGCTGTTGTGGAAAAACGCAAGCTTAATCAATGGGCTATGCGGATCACGGACTACGCCGGGCAACTGACTGATGACCTGCAGACCCTGGATCGCTGGCCCGAAAAGGTGCGGGTGATGCAGGAGAACTGGATCGGGCGCTCGAAGGGCCTGAAGTTCCGATTCCACTTGGCCGGTGAGGCCCCGGCGGGAGATACCCTCGAAGTCTACACAACGCGGCCGGACACGCTGTACGGCGCCAGTTTCGTGGGCATAGCGCCCGACCACCCGCTGGCCGAAGTCGTGGCGGCGCGCGACCCCGCGGCCGCTGCCTATATTGCGGAATGCCGCAAGGGCGCGGCCACCCAGGCCGGGATCGATACGGCCGAGAAGACCGGCTACGACACCGGCCTGAAGGTGAAGCATCCGTTTGACCCGAGCTGGGAGCTGCCGGTCTGGATCGCCAACTTCATCCTGATGGATTACGGAACCGGCGCGATCTTCGCCTGCCCGGCCCATGATCAGCGGGACCTGGATTTTGCGCGCAAGTACGGCCTGCCGGTCAGGCCTGTGGTGCTGCCGCCCGGCGAGGACGCGGCCGCCTATCGGATCGACAAAGAGGCCTATGTGGGGCCCGGCGCCATCTACAATTCCGATTTTCTGACCGGTCTGGACATCGAGGCCGCCAAGGCGGCCGCCATCGCCCGCATTGAAGCCCAGGGCGACGGGGACGGCGCCACGGTCTATCGCCTGCGCGACTGGGGCGTTTCGCGGCAACGGGCCTGGGGCTGCCCCATTCCGGTGGTGCACTGCGCCGCCTGTGGCGTGGTGGCGGTTCCCAAGGACCAGCTGCCCCTCACCCACCCTGCGGATATCGAGTTCGGCAAGTCCGGCAACGCCCTGGACCGCCACCCGACCTGGAAGCATGCGCCCTGCCCGACCTGCGGTGGTGCGGCCACGCGCGAGACCGACACCCTGGACACCTTCGTGGACTCGTCCTGGTACTTCGCGCGATTTGCCAATCCGGATGCGGCCGAACCTATCGACAAGGCCGCCGCCGACTACTGGCTGCCAGTGGATCAGTACATCGGCGGGATCGAGCACGCCGTACTGCATCTGCTGTATGCCCGCTTCGTCACCAAGGCGCTGGCCGACCAGGGGATGCTGAGCGTTCGCGAGCCCTTTGCCGGTCTGTTCACCCAGGGCATGGTCACGCACGAAACCTATCGCCGTCAGAACGGCGACTGGGTGGAGCCGGGCGAGGTCGAGGTGACTGTCGAGGGCTCGTCTCGCCGGGCAAAACTGCTGGCGACCGGCGAGCCGGTGGTGATCGGCGACAGCGAGAAGATGTCCAAGTCCAAGCGCAACACGGTGGCGCCCGGCGACATCTTCGAGGCCTACGGTGTGGACGCCGCGCGCCTGTTCGTCCTGTCCGATAGCCCACCCGAGCGCGACAGCCTATGGTCCAGCGCGGGTGTCCAGGGCGCCTGGCGGTTTGTGAACCGGGTCTGGGACGAATTTGACAGCCAGCCGGCTGGGCCGTCACCCGGCGTGGCTCTGGATCCGGACCTGCAGCGCGCCACGCACAAGCTGGTGAAGCAGGTGACGGAAGCCATCGACACCTTCCGCTTCAATTCCGGCATCGCCCGCCTTTACGAGTTCCTGAACCTTCTGAAGGCGAACCCCGCGCAGGGCGCAACCGCCGGCGTGCTGGCGGCCCGCCATGAGGCGCTGGGCGCATTTGCGCGCCTGATCGGCCCGTTCACCCCACATCTGGCCGAAGCGTGCTGGGAGCGTATCGGCGGCGTGGGCATGGTGGTCGCCGCCGCCTGGCCGACGTTTGATCCCGCCCTGACGGAAGACGCGATGAAGATCCTGCCGGTGCAGGTCAACGGCAAGCGTCGGGGCGAGATTTCGGCGCCTGCTGGGGCTGAGCCGGCGGACGTCGAGAAGATGGTGCTTGACGATCCGGAGATCGCAAGGCGCCTTGAGGGCCTGACCATTCGGAAGGTGATTGTCGTGAAGGACCGCATCGTGAATATCGTCGCGGCATGAGACAGCTCCTCGCCCCCGCATTGCTCGTTGCCGGCCTGCTGCTCAGCGGCTGCGCCGGCTTCCAGCCGCTCTATGCCCAGCCAGGCGTCACCCGCGATCTCGGGGCGATCGAGGTGACGGCCCCGGCGGGCCGGATCGGCTACCTGATGCGCCAGCACCTGGACGATGCGTTCGCCAAGAACCACTCCGTGGCGCCGCGCTACACCATGGACCTGGCGCTGGCCGAGGCGCGCTATCCGCGCGGCGTGCGGATCGACAATGTGGCGACGCGCTATGAGTACGTGCTGACCGTGACCTATGTGCTGAAGGATCTGCCGTCGGGCGCGGTGGCCAGGCGCGGCCGGGTACGGGTCGAGCTGACCTATGACAGTGCCGACCAGCCCTATGCCTCGATCTCGGCGCAGCAGGATGCTCAGGATCGGGCTACCGATGAGGCGGCGCGGCGGATCGAGCTGGAACTCGCGGCCTGGCTTGGCACCACGGCAAAGGTGGCCGCAAAGTAGGTTTTTGCGCGCATCCCGGCGAGGAGCCATGCACAAGCGTCGGTACAGGGCATCGCCCGTCGCACCTCGCAGGAGAGGCATTTTGGGGTTGCATCCATGATCCTCGGCAAACGACCGGACATCGAGCGGTTCCTGTCGCGGCCGGACGCGGGTATCCGTGCGGCGCTGATCTATGGTCGCGACGTGGGCGTGGTGCGCGACCGGGGCCATCAACTGGCGGCGAAGCTGGTCGCCAATCCGGACGATCCCTTTGATGTGGCCATCCTGACCGAGGTTGACCTGGCCGACGACGGCGGGCGGCTTGAAGGGGAGCTGGCGGCCCAGTCCCTCATGGGGGGGCGGCGCCTGGTCCGGCTTCGCCTCACCGCCGAGAAGCCCGCCGCAGACAAGCTGGCCGCCGAGGCCCTGACGCGACATGCGGCGGGAGAGTTGAACCCCGACGCCTTTTTCCTGATCGAGGCCGGAAACCTCGGACGGGATTCGGCCCTTCGAAAGGTGGCCGAAAAGGTCCCGGCCGCGGCGACCATCCCCTGTTACGAGGATGAACCGGGTGACGTGGCCAGGCTGGTTCGCGAGACCCTGGCCAAGGACAATGTGAGCCTGAGCCAGGAGGCTCTTTCGCTGTTTGTGGCGCGGATGCCCAAGGAGCGCGGCGTGGCTCGCCAGGAGATCGAACGGCTGGCGCTCTATCTGGGCCAGGGCGCCACGGCGGGGCCGGCCGATCTTGAGCCCTTCCTGGGCGTAGAACCTGAGGCTTCCCTGTTTGACGCCGCGTCTGACGCCTTCGGCGGTCGGCTGGGCGAGGCGCAGGCCGGCCTGAGGCGGGCCGCCCAGGAGGGTGAGAGCGGTCCTGCGGCAGTGCGGGCCGTGGGCATGCATCTGGCCAAGCTTCGTCGCGTGCTGACGCTGGCCAAGGCCGGCGCCGGCCTGCAGGAGGCGGCCAAGGCGTCGGGCGTATTCTGGAAACAGGAGCGGGAGTTTCTGCGGCAGGCGCGTTCCTGGACGCTGGCCGAACTTGATCGCATACAGCCGGAGGTGCTGGCGGCGGACAGGGCCTGCAAGACCGCGGGCTCGCCGGATCGGCTGATCGCCGAGCGGCTGGCGTTGACCGTGGCAGGCCGGGCGCGGCGTCTGGGCCTGTAGCGGTTGAGCCCGGGCTCCGGCGGCGCTAGCTTGCCCAAGGCCCCCTTGAAAACGCACGGAAGTTGCGCGCGGGCCTTGCGCTGGGGAGGCGCCGGGGATGTTCAAATCTGTTCTTGCGGCCATTGCGGCCCTGTCGCTGGCGACGGCAACACATGCGCAGGACCAGGCGCCGCGCCCGGTGACCAGCTACAAGGCGCCGCGCGCGGCTGATGGGCACCCCAGTCTTGAGGGTGTCTGGACCAATGCATCGATCACCCGGCTTGAGCGAAACTCCAGGCACGGCGCCACGCTTTCCTTGACCGAGACGGAGGTCAGGAAGATCGAGGCTCGTAATCAGGCGCTTATCGACCTTGGCAACCGCCCCACAGCGCCCAACGCCACGGTGACGGACCTCCCGGCGGACTGTTCCGACGGTCGCGGCACCGATTGCAACTACAACGCCGCCTGGACCGACCCTGGCAGCGTGGTGATGCGGGTGGGGGGTCAGGGACGAAACGGTTTCATCACCTCAACGCCCGACGGCCGCGTACCGATGCGCCCCGACCTGAAGCCCCGGCCCCGCAACGGCGGACCCAGCGATCACCCCGAGAGCCGGGCGCTGGGCGAGCGCTGCCTGCTGTCGTTCGGGACGTCCTCCGGACCGGTGATGACGCCGGGCCTCTACAACAACACCTACCAGATCGTTCAGACCCGCGACCACGTGACGATTGTGGTGGAGATGGTCCATGACGCGCGGATCATTCGCATCGGGGGCAAGCATCAGACTGGCGCTATCCGGCCCTGGATGGGCGATTCCATCGGGCGGTGGGAAGGCGATACCCTGGTGGTCGAGACGGTGGGTTTCCACCCCCAGCAGGTCTTTCGGGGCGCCTCGGAGCATCTGAAGGTGACCGAACGATTCACACCGGTGTCTGCAGACCGGATGCACTACGGCTTCTGGGTGGAGGACCCCACTGTGTTTCGCCAGCCCTGGGGCGGGGAATACGAGTTCTCGCGGCTCAACGGCATGATCTACGAATACGCCTGCCACGAGGGTAACTATGGTTTGGCCAACATCCTCTCCGGCGCGCGCGAGGAGGAACGGACGGGGGTCAAGACCGCGCCTACCAACATCGACCAGGTGGCGCCGCAGGGTGAAGAGGGCGGCGAGGAGAACTGAGGGCCGGCGATAGACGCTGGTCGCGGGCCATCACGGCCTCGGGCAGGCTATTGCATCGGCAAGAAGCTACTCAGGGCTGCGACTTTCCTTCGCTGCCACTTCCTTCCCCCCTTGTGGGAGAAGGTGGCCGCCGCAGGCGGTCGGATGAGGGGTCGCACCGACCTATGACAGGGGTGGCGGCGTCCCGACCACCTCGAGAATGCGCGCGCTGACCTGCCATTCCCTGAGCAGGATGTCATAGGGTGATCTATCCTGAGCCGGTTTTCGACCCCTCATCCGTCAGGCTTCGCCTGCCACCTTCTCCCACAGGGGGAGAAGGTACGTGAGAGCACAAACGACGATGCATGAAACCCATGACTCCGCGGGGGAGAAACGGGCACGCCACCTCTTCCCGCCCTACCGTCGCATCAGGCGGCGGCAGAGTTCGTCGAGTTGTTCCAGCGACGCATATTTGACCCGAACTTCGCCCGTGCCACCGCGGTCATCGACGGTGACGTACATACCGAGTGCATCTTCCAGGTCTGACTCGAGCGAGGCCGTATCGGCATCACGGGATTTTCGGGGGCCGGAGGCCTTGCGGGGCTTGGGCGCATTACCGCGAACCATCGCCTCGGCTTCGCGAACGGAGAGCTGTTTTTCAACCACGAGTTCGGCGACCTGACCCGGGTTGTCCGCCGTCAGAAGCGCCCGGGCGTGGCCTGCGGTCAGGCGGCCATGAATCACATGCTGCTGCACCGCCTCTGGGAGCTGAAGCAGGCGGATGGTGTTGGCGACGTGGCTGCGGCTCTTGCCCACGGCGGTGGCCGCCTGGTCCTGGGTGTGACCAAAGCGCTGCATCAGGGCGCGGTAGGCCTGGGCCTCTTCCATGGCGTTCAGATCTTCCCGCTGGACGTTCTCGACGATCGAGATTTCCAGGGCGCGTTCGTCGTCGAGGGTGCGGACGAGGGCAGGGATGACCCCCAGGCCCACCCGCTGGGCCGCGCGCCAGCGGCGCTCGCCGGCGACGATTTCATATTCTCCCGGCCTTCGGGGTGAAGGGCGCACCAGGATCGGCTGCAGGATACCCTTGTCGCGGATGGAGTCGGCCAGGGTGGCGATCTCTTCCTCGCGGAAATTCTGGCGTGGCTGATCCGGGTTTGAATGGACCAGTTCGATGGGGATCTCGCGCACGCCATCGGCAGGCTCGCCTGCGTGGGCGATCTCCTCGGCCTCGCCGAGCAGGGCCGACAGACCCCGGCCCAATCCTCTGCGGTTTTCCGCCATCAGCTGACTTCCAGTTGCGTATTGCGACGGCGCCGCTCTCGGAGCACCACCTCGCGGGCGAGCCGGAGGTAGGCCTGGCTGCCCGCGCACTTCAGATCATAGACAAGCACAGGCTTGCCGAAAGACGGCGCCTCGGACACCCGTACATTCCGCGGGATCACGGTCTGGTAGACGGTCTCGCCGAAGTGGGTGCGGACATCGCCGGCGACCTGGTCCGATAGCGAGTTCCGGCGATCGTACATGGTCAGCACGATGCCCTGGATCTCCAACCGTGGATTGAGGCTTCCCCGCACCAGATCGATGGTGCGCATCAGCTGGCTGAGGCCTTCCAGTGCAAAGAACTCGCACTGCAAGGGGACGAGAACCGCGTCAGCCGCCGCCATGGCGTTGACCGTCAACAAGTTAAGCGACGGCGGGCAGTCAATCAGCACGTAGGTGTAGCGGCGACCATCGCGCAGGGGCTCAAGCGCATCACGCAGCTTGAATGACCGGCGCGCATTTTGGCCCAATTCCAGCTCAACCCCAGATAGGTCAGGGTCGGATGGGATCAGGTCCAGACCCGGGACCGTGGTGGTCACCACCGCCTCGGTGAGGCGTTTCTCGCCCATCAGGACGTCATACAGCGTGTACCGGCGCTGGGCCCGGCCTACGCCGAGGCCAGTGGAGGCGTTGCCCTGTGGATCGGAGTCAATCAGCAGCACTTTCTCGCCAACGGCAGCCAGAGCTGTGCCGAGATTGATCGCGGTTGTCGTCTTGCCGACGCCGCCCTTCTGGTTGGCGACGACCAGAACACGTAGGGCCGGGTCAGACTTTGCGGGCACGGCCGAGCCTCTTCACGCGCACGATGCGGCCCCCTGAGTCACTGAGGGAGGGGACCACATCGGCCTCATACTCCCAATATCTTGCGGCCTCGGTCATATCTGCCACCACATCTTGTCCCTTCAGGAACAGCCCCTGCGCATCCATGGCCAAGTATGACCGAGCATAACCGAACAAGCGATGGAGTGGAGCACAGGCGCGCGCCGTAACAACGTCGACGGCGAGGGTCAGGCTCTCGGCGCGGGCGTTGTGCACGGTCGCGGCAAGGCCCAGATCGGCGACGAGTTCCGAGAGAAACCGGCACCGCTTGGTCATGCTTTCCACCAGGTGCACGTGAAACCCGGGGCGGTCCTTGCCGAGGATCGCCAGCACCAGGCCCGGGAAGCCCGCGCCGGCGCCGAGGTCGGCCCAGGTGAGGGCGTCCGGGGCCAGACGGATCAGCTGGGCCGAGTCCCAGGCGTGGCGGTTCCAGAAGTCCGGCAGGGTCGCGGGGCCAACCAGGTTCATATTCTCGTTCCAGGCCGTGAGGAGCTCGAGGAACCGGGTGAGATCAGCGACCTGGGCGGGGGTGGCCTTTGCTACGCGGGCGAAGCTTTCGGCGTCCGTGACACGGCGACGCTCTTCCGCCAACGGGGGGGCCGAAGGAACTGTCTGGCTTGGCTTCGCACGGGTCACCACGTCAGGCCGCCCGACGTCGCACGTGCGCCAGCAGGGCTGTCAGGGCTCCAGGGGTGACGCCTTCGATGCGGCCGGCCTGGCCAAGGGTGGCGGGGCGAACCGCGATCAGCTTCTCGCGAACCTCGTTGGAGAGGCCGCCGATGCCGGCGTAGTCCAGCTCAGCGGGAAGCCGCAGGTTCTCGTCGCGTCGAAAGGCGTCGGCGTCGGCGACCTGGCGGTCGAGATAGCCGGCATAGGCCGCGTCGATCTCCACCTGTTCGCGCACGTCGGCCCGCCAACCCGACACCTCCGGCCAGACCGCCGCCAGATCCTCGAAGCTGATGGTGGGATAGGCCAGAAGCTCGATGAAGTTGCGCCGTTGCCCATCAGCCTTGACAGGCAGGCCCGTGCGGGCG
>NZ_JBILRO010000078.1:0-13187 GCF_044372605.1 Phenylobacterium sp. | reverse complement strand
CGCGCCTCGGGCACCTGCGACATCAGCTTGAGGGCCGCCATGCGCGGTATTTCAACGCAGATGCAGGCCTCCGACGCCCTTATGGTCGCCCCGCGCCGACGGCCCGAAATCAGGCCGACCTCACCGAAGATCGAACTCTCGCCGATCGGTACTGTGATGCTGGGGTTGGAGGGATCCACCTCGACCTTCACCGAGCCGGATGCGATGCCGAAAAGGGATGATCCCTGTTCGTTGCGAATGAATATCGGATCACCCGCCTTGTAGGCGCGAACCTCGCTGTCCAGCAGGAACTCGCGCATCTGCAAGGGGGAAAGACCGTTGAGGATTTCCACGTGGCTTCGCAGGAATTCCAGCCACTCGGCGACGCTTTTGTTTCCCGGCAGGCCTTTGAGTTTGTCTTTCAGAAGGGGCTCATCTGCGGCTTCAAGGCTGGTGTTGCCGTTGATGTATTCGACGACGTCATAGCCCTGGTTCATGCAGTGCTTGATCAGCGGATAGCCGGCCAGGGCGCCAATTACATAGACGCCGGGCTTGGTAGTGCTCTCGAAGGTTGGGGTGAGGGTAGGGAAGGCGGTCCGATCCGGACTGGCGAAGGCGACTCCAGCGGCCTCGACAAATGCCCGGGGAGGTGCGGCGCCCATGCGGGCGATGATGCGGTCGCACTTGTAGCGGGTAGAGCCCTGGGGGGTCTCCACCGTAATCCAGCCTGGCTCAACCAGGGCAGTGTTGGACTCGGTCAGGACGCCGATACGGCCTGCATCGCGGGCCGCCAGCAAGCCGTCCACGTTGGGCTTCTTGGCCGTTGGGAAGTCCGCGCCGCGGTTCAGCAGGGTGACGGTGTTGTTCTGGCCGGAGTCAGCGATCAGGCCCATTGCGTTTTCGATACCGGCGTCACCGCCGCCGATAACGAAGATGTGCTCGTCGGTGTACTCGCCAGGATCGTCCAACTGATACTGCACATGAGGCAGGTTGCCGCCTTCGCAGCGCATCAGGTTCGGATTGCCCTGGGTACCGACGGCCAGAATGATGTTCTCGGCCTGAACCGGATCACCCTTCTTCAGCTCAATCACAAAGGCGCCCTTGTCCCCGGTGATGGCCTTGACGTCGGCATTGAACTTCACATTGACGCCTGCGGCGGCGACGTCCTGGTTCCATTGATCCAGGATTTTCTCGCGTTTTCCCGCATCGAAGTCGCAGTCTGAGCGGAGCACCAGCACCGACGGCGTCGCCATCACGTGCTTGCCTTTCTGATAGCGGTAGATCGTGTCGGAGAGGTGGTCGGTCTTCTCGATCAGGATGTGCGACAGCCCCAGGCGCGCGGCGTGCGCAGCCGCGCTCAATCCCGCAGGACCGGACCCGATGATCGCGACCTTATAGACTTCTGCCATACCCCCGCGCCCCCGCGTCGCGGCTCTAGGCCGCGCCAACTCTTACCTTACGCCCCCGGCCACCTTTGGTACTTCATCCATTTCCGATCTTCACTGAACCCGCTACCACGCAAGTCAGACATTAGAGGAGCACAAAGTCCATGGCGGCGGAAGTCGGTCAGTTCGCCTTGATTCTTGCTCTGCTGCTGGCGGTCGTTCAATCGCTGACACCGCTGTGGGGGGCACATCGGGGAGATCGCATCCTTATGGCGGTTGGCCGACAGGCGGCCATACTGCAGGCCCTTCTTGTCTCTTTGGCTTTTGGATGTCTTGGCTACATCTTCGTCACCTGTGATTTCTCGGTGGCGTTGGCGGCGCAACACAGCAACACCGCCCAACCGACGGCCTACCGGTTTGCCGCCACCTGGGGAAATCACGAAGGCTCCATGTTGTTGTGGGTGCTGATTCTGGCGCTGTGCGGCGGCGCACTGGCGGCGTTCGGCGGAACTCTGCGCGAGACCCTGCAGGCGCGCGTGCTGGGCATTCAGGGCCTGATCGCCGCTTCATTTCATGGGTTCCTGCTGTTTACATCGAACCCGTTCCTGCGCCTCGACCCGGCACCGTCAGAGGGCATGGAGCTCAATCCACTGCTGCAGGATCCGGGTCTGGTGCTGCATCCGCCTGTCCTTTACGCGGGTTACGTCGGGTTTTCGGTGGCGTTCTGCTTTGCCGTGGCGGCTCTGATCGAAGGTCGGGTTGACGCCGCCTGGGCGCGTTGGGTGCGTCCCTGGGTGCTCGCGGCCTGGATCCCGCTCACTCTGGGTATCACCCTTGGCAGTGCCTGGGCCTACTACGAGCTGGGTTGGGGCGGTTGGTGGTTCTGGGATCCGGTGGAGAATGCTTCGCTGATGCCCTGGTTGCTGGGGACCGCGCTCCTGCACTCGGCGCTGGTGCTGGAACGCCGCGGCGCGCTGGTCAGCTGGACGGTGCTGCTGTGCATTCTGACTTTCTCTTTGAGCCTTGTGGGAACCTTCCTGGTCCGCTCGGGCATCCTCACCAGTGTCCATGCCTTTGCGGTCGATCCCGAGCGCGGGGTCTATGTTCTGGGGATCATCGCCCTGACTACGGGCCTTTCGCTGGCTCTTTATGCCTGGCGGGCGCCTGCAATTCGCTCGGGCGCGCTTTTCCAGCCCCTTTCGCGAGAGGGCGGGATCACCCTCAACAATCTGTTCCTGACGGCGCTTACGGCGACCGTTTTCCTGGGCACGTTCAGTCCGGTGTTCATCGAGATGCTGAACAACGACAAGATCTCGGTAGGCCCGCCCTATTACGCCCGCACGTTCGTGCCATTGGCCTTCGTGCTCCTTCTGCTTGTCGTGTTCGGGCCTATGCTCAACTGGAAGCGCGATGACTGGCGGGCGACCCTGGCGAGGATCCGGGTTCCGGCGGCCCTCGCCGCAGTGGTGCTGCTCCTGGGCCTGATCGCCAACGGCCTTGCCGGCGTCATCACTGCCGGGGGGTTGGGGCTGGCCGCTTGGTTGCTTGCGGGATCGGTGCTGGTGCTGGCGCGGCGCTGGTGGGCGGGGCGTGCCTATCTGGGCCGGGCGATCCGGACCACGCCGCGCGCCCTTTATGGCCTGACATTCGCCCATGCCGGTCTGGGTCTTCTGGCGCTGGGGATCACAGGGGTGACAGCCTGGGAAAGCGACAAGGTCCTGAACATGCGTCTGGGCGACACGGTGGCGTTCGCGGGGCGCACCCTTACACTCTCGGCCTTTGAGACAGTGACCGGTCCCAACTATGAAGCCCGCCAGGCCCGCTTCACGGTTACAGGGCAGGGCAAGCCCTACATGCTATCCAGCGAGAAGCGCTTCTATGCTTCCGCGCAGACCCAGACCACCGAGGCCGGAATTCGGGTTACGCCGTGGGGTAACCTCTATGTGTCTGTCGGCGAGGAGTCGCCCGAAGGGGTGGTGGTGCGGCTCTGGGATCATCCATTGATTGTCTGGATCTGGATCGGCGGCTTTGTGATGGCTCTTGGGGGCGCGGTATCACTCAGTGACAGGCGCTTGCGGCTGGGCGCGGCGGTCAAGGGTGCGCCGGCGGCCGCGCAACCGGTGGCGGCAGAATGAGACGCCTCATTTTCATTCTGCCCGTGGTGCTGTTTGCAGCGGTGCTGGTTGGCTTTTTCGCGGGACTTGGTCGTGATCCGTCGCGGCTGCCGTCGACGATGATCGGCAAGCCCGTGCCGGAATTCAGCCTGCCTGCCGTCCGGCCTGGTGATCAGGGCTTTGCGAGGGCTGATCTGGGTGGCGAGCCCATGCTGATCAATTTCTACGCCTCGTGGTGTGCGGCGTGCCGGATCGAACACCCTCTGTTGATGCGTTTGCGCGCTGAGGGCGTACTGCTGCAGGGCGTCGACTGGAAGGATCAGCCTCAGGCGGGCTATCAGTGGCTTCAGGATCGCGGCGACCCCTACGTGCGGATCGGTAGCGACGTCACCGGTCGTATGGGTATTGATATGGGTGTTTCCGCCGTGCCGGAGACCTTCGTGATCGATAAGCAAGGCCGCGTGCGCTATCGGCACGTGGGCGCGGTGACGCCGCAGCTCTGGGATGAAACTCTGCGGCCGCTGATGGACAAGCTGAGGTCAGAGTCGTGAGGCGCTTTCTAATTTTAACCTGCGCTGTCCTGGCGGTCGCCGGATCTGCCTGGGCGGTGAACCCCGACGAGCAGTTGGCCGACCCCGGACTTGAGGCTCGCGCCCACAGTCTTTCCAAGGATCTGCGGTGCGTGGTCTGTCAGAACCAGTCGATCGACGATTCCGACGCCGCTCTCGCCCGCGATTTGCGCATCATCCTGCGCGAGAGAATCTCGGCCGGGGACACCGATGAACAGGCGGTCGCCTACCTGGTGGCGCGGTATGGCAGTTTCGTCCAGCTCCAGCCTCCCATGCGTTTCGATACGCTCGCGCTATGGTTCGGGCCGCTGGCGGTCCTCCTCGCGGGCGGGCTGGGGGCGTTGATCTACGTTCGCAGTAGAGCGCCGTCCCGTGCCGAGCCCCTCAGCGCGGACGAAGAGGCCGAGGTTGAAATCCTGCTCAAAACCGACAAGGCGGGCTGAATGCTCTGGATGATCCTCACACTGATGACGGTGCTGGCGGCAGTGGGCCTCGCCTTTCCGCTCATTCGCCGGCGAGACGCGGCGCAGGCGGAGCGTGCCGATGCCGTCGGCGTGCTCAAGGCGCAAATGGCGGAACTTGAAGCCCAGGCGGCCTCCGGTGCGATGGCTGGACCGGAAGCCGAAGCCTTGAAGAGCGATCTGAAGAGACGGGTCCTTGCTGAAGCCCGCAATCCCGAAGCCACGGCCAGGCCGCTTTCCGAGCGAACACTCCTCATTCTGGCGGTCAGCATCGTCGCCGTCGTCACCCTGGCCGGAACAGGTCTTTATCTTGCGATCGGCAAACCGGAGGTGAAGGCGCAACCCGGTGTGTCGGCCTCGAAAGACGCCGTAGAAGGTCACCCCCAGGGCGAAACCGGGGCCATGATCGCTCAACTTGAAGCGCAGATGCAGCAACGTCCGGACAATGCCGAGGGTTGGCGAATGCTGGGTTGGTCCTATCTCCAGACCGGTCGCAATGCTGAAGCCGCCACGGCCTATGGTCGCGCGGTGGCGCTGGACCCCACCAACAACGAGTACATCTCGGCCCAGGGAGAATCGACAGTGCTGGCGGCGGATGGACAGGTGACTCCTGCCGCCGAGGCCTTGTTCCGCCGCGCGGTCGCCGTGGCGCCTGATGATCCCCGGGCGCGTTACTATCTTGGGGTGGCCAAGGACCAGCGTGGGGAGCACGAGGCGGCCATGAACGACTGGATCGCTCTGCTTAAATCGGCGCCACCGGGTGCGCCCTGGGCCTCTGAGGTGCGGACGTTCGTCGAGAAAGTTGCAGCGGATCGAAAGATGGACATCGCGGGCCGACTACCGCCTCTCGAGTCGGCGGGTGCAGCAGGGCCGATCGTACCCCGTGGTCCGACTTCGGAACAGATTGCGGCGGCGCAGAACATGAAGCCCGGCGACCGCGACGCGATGGTGGCCGGGATGGTCGAGCGTCTCGCGGCGCGTCTGAAGCAGAATCCCCGGGATCGAGAGGGCTGGGAACAGCTTCTTCGGGCGCGGATGGTGTTGGGCCAGAACGACCGCGCGGCGGCGGACTATCGCGAGGCCCGCCGGGCATTCAACGGGTTGCCCGCCGACCAACAGGCGCTGCAGCAGACCGCGATCCAACTTGGCCTGCCGGTCGGATAGATGCCGGACACCCTCATCAGAGCCGGAGCAGGACCGGCCGCCCAGTTGATCCTGGAGTTGCTGCCCGAACCGGTCATCCTGGTACGTGGGGGCGACGGTGAAGCTCCGGAGATCACCTATGGCAACCAGGCCGCCCGGGAGGTTTTCCGGATCGAGCTGGAGGGAGCTCCCCTTGGCGCGGCGTTGCGCCGCCCGGAAGTTCTGGAGGCCATCGAAGAAGCTCTCGAGGCCTCTTCGAACGCCGAGGTGACGTTTGAAACAATCGGCGTGCAGCCGCGTTTCTGGCGAGCCTTTGCACGTACGCTTGAGGTGGAAGCCGGCGGCGACCGCCTGCTTGTGGTGGTTCTCCGTGACGAAACCGATGCGCGTCGTACCGAGCGCATGCGTGCGGATTTTCTGGCCAACGCCAGCCACGAGCTTCGCACGCCGCTGGCGTCGCTGGCCGGGTTTGTGGAAACCTTGCGAACCCACGCCAAGGAAGACCCTGAAGCCCGTGAAAAGTTCCTGGGTATCATGGCCCAGCAGACCACCCGCATGGCGCGGCTGGTGGACGACCTTCTTTCGCTTAGCCGGATCGAACTCAACGAACACATCGCCCCATCAGGACGCGTGGACTTGTCAGGTGCTGTCCAGGACGTGACTGACGCAATCCGGCCGCTTACAGCCGAACGCGGGGTGATGATCGCGATGAACGTCGAAGGTGTGGCCAGACCCGTGATCGGCGACCGCGACCAACTGGTTCAGGTGATCCAGAACCTCGTGGACAATGCCGTTCGCTACACGCCGCGCGGCGGTGCGGTGCGCGTTACGCTGGAAACCGCGGCCAACCTGGAGGCTGCGCGCGGGTCCAGCCGAAGAGGCGCGGGGCTTTCGTTGTTGTCGCCGGATGTCAACGAAGGCCAGTCTTACGTCGTGCTTCGGGTCTCCGACGATGGGCCGGGCATACCGCGCCAGGTCCTTCCTCGATTGTCAGAGCGTTTCTATCGCGTGGAAGGCCAGCGCAGCGGTGGCACTGGTCTTGGATTGGCGATCGCCAAGCACGTGATCAATCGACACCGGGGCGGGCTTACAGTGGAAAGCGCCGAAGGCGAAGGCAGCACCTTCAGCGTATATCTTCCCGTCGCGGCGCAATAGAACTGGCTTGTCGCAAAACTGTAGTCAGACTGCATTAGTTTGCGCCGCCACGGGAGACCTTTCAGTGACGGGTGCACTAGCCGCACAGTTGAGACAGTTGACCGCCGAGGTCATCCGCATGGGCGGCCTGGCGGAAGCACAGGTAGTGGATGCCGTAGACGCGGTGGTGCGTCGCGATGTGCCCTTGGCTCAGGCTCTGATCATTCGTGATCTGCGGCTCGATAGTCTCCAGAGTGAGGTAGAACGACGGGCTCTCGCCCTGATCGGGAAGTATCATCCTGACGAGGGAGAGCTTCGACGCGCCATATCGACCCTGAAGCTGGCCATGAACCTGGAACGCTGCGGAGATCTGGCGCGTAATATTGCCAAGCGTAGTCTGGTGCTTTCAGCAGGCGAACCGCTGCTGCCGGTGACCGGCGCGATCGAGCGCATGGGACGACTGGTGGCTGGACGTCTTCGTGAGGTGCTGGATGCCTATGCTGGCGGCGACGTGGAGCCTGCACTGGATGTATGGCGGCGCGACGGCGAGGTTGACGAGCACTACGAGAGCCTGTTCCACGAACTCCTTAACATGATGGCTGCCCATCCCGGCTCAGTGGCCTCGGGCGCCCACCTTCTCTTCGTCGCCAAGAACCTCGAACGTATCGGCGATCACGCCACCAATATCGCCGAGATTGTGCATTTCCAGATGACAGGTGTTGAGCTGGTCGGAGAGCGACCAAAAATCAGCCTGCCGACGCTTGAAGCGGAGACCACACGATCGTGACCCCCTATATTCTGGTCGTCGAGGACGAGGACGCGCTTGCGACCCTCCTCGACTACAATCTCATGAAGGAAGGCTTCCGTATCGAGCGCGCCGCCGATGGCGAGGAGGCGCTGCTGAAGATTTCCGAGGAAGCGCCGGACCTCGTTGTTCTGGACTGGATGCTCCCGAAAGTCTCCGGTGTGGAAGTCTGCCGCCAGATCCGTGCCGGGACCGAGACACGCCGCACACCGGTCATCATGTTGACCGCCCGCAGCGAAGAGGCGGACAAGATCCGTGGTCTTGAGACTGGCGCCGACGACTATGTGGTCAAGCCCTTCGCCATGAGCGAACTGGTCGCCCGCATCCGCGCCCTGCTGCGGCGCACCCGGCCCGAACTGCTCGACGAGCGCCTGGAATATGGCGACCTGCTGCTGGATCGCGCTCGGCATCGGGTGACCCGCAGTGGTCAGGACGTTCACCTTGGCCCCACGGAATATCGATTGCTCGACTTCCTGATGCAGCGGCCCGGGCGGGTGTTCAGCCGCGAGCGCCTGCTCGATGCGGTTTGGGGGGCTAACACCTACGTTGAGCTCCGCACTGTGGATGTCCACGTGGGGCGGCTGCGCAAGGCCCTGCGCAAGCCTGACGCTCCGGATCTGATCCGGACGGTGCGCTCGGCAGGATACGCCCTCGACGCTGACGTCTGAGCCTCGTCACAGCGGTGTCATAGACTCTGCATACCCCCTGAGAGGACCTGGGGGATCGACATGACGGATAACACTGCGGCTGTTCGGTGCCGCGCTGCCTTCATATCGGACATTCACCTCGGCACCCGCGGGTGTCAGGCGGAGCTGTTGCTGGAGTTCATCCGCGAACTCGACTGCGAGACCCTCTATCTGGTCGGTGACATCGTTGACGGCTGGAAGCTGAGGTCCGGCTGGTTCTGGCCGCAGGGGCACAATGACGTGGTCCAGAAGATCCTGCGGCTGGCGCGCAAAGGCGTGCAGGTCGTCTACATTCCTGGCAACCACGATGATCGCATTCGCGATTTCTGCGGGGTGCATTTCGGCGGCGTGGTGGTTGCGCGTGACGCCATCCACGAGACCGTAGATGGTCGCCGCTACCTCGTGACCCATGGCGATGAGTTCGACGGTGTGGTCCAGAACGCCAAATGGTTGGCGTTTCTGGGAGACTGGAGCTACCGGGCCCTGCTGGCGCTCAACACCCATTTCAACCGTGCGCGCAAAATGCTGGGACTAGGCTACTGGAGCCTCTCGGCCTTTCTGAAGCATCGGGTGAAGGACGCCGTGGCGTTCATAGATCAGTTCGAGACAGCGATGGCGGACGAGGCGAGACGTCGTGGGGTTCACGGTGTCATCTGCGGTCATATACACAAGGCCGAACGGCGCGACTTCGACGGGATCGACTACCTGAACGACGGTGACTGGGTGGAGAGCTGCACAGCCGTCGTCGAGGGCTTTGATGGCCGCCTGGAGATCGTTCACTGGCTGGAAGCCCGGAAAGCCCTCCGCAGAGGGAGTTCTGTCGCGGCAACTCCGCTTGCGGCTTGATGTCGAAACGAAAAAGGGCCGCGACCGGGGGGATGGTCGCGGCCGGTCCGGCCTCGGGAAGGTCGGACGAGAGGGGAGAGCCACTGATCTCCCAGGAAACTTTAGCCGCAGGTGATGTCAGGGTTGTGACGCCGGCAGACCCGTCTCGGAAAATGAGCTGCGCGTGCGCGGCAACTACATGATGGGATCTGATCAATACGCGCGCCGCTCTCGCTGGGGCTATCAATGTCGACACTCTGGTCGCTCAGAACCATGCGCACGGCCGGGTTCAGGCGCCAGTTCAAACGATGCGAGAGAATTTTCTGCGCCTCGTCCAGCGCTGCGCCAGGGGTCGCCGGACTGAAGAGCTTTCCTGCATCATGGTTCAGGTCTGTAACCCGGTTGGCATCCCGCAAGTTCGGCTGCGCCGAGAGTTCTGATCCTGGGGATGCAGTGACTGTCATAATTATGTAGCAAAACCGACGTGTAACTTTCTTGTGCCTGACGTAGATGGCTTGCTCTAGCCTGTCATGAAACGGTAGCGAGGCCGCCCTAGTGGTTATCAGCGGGTCAAGCTGAAACCCTGTAGTTCGGTCCTGGAAAGCGGTACGACGATGAAGATTGGCATGATCTATGGTGTGGCAGGGGTCGCCTTGGCGCTCGCCGCCTGCTCGCCCAAGGTCGACGGCAAGGCCGCAGCGTCGAAGGGCGCTTCAGGCACTGCTGTGCTGCTAATCGATGGTTCCAGTACAGTTTATCCGATCTCCGAAGCCCTGGGAGAAGAGTTTCAGAAAGAGTCGGGAACCCGAGTTACCGTGGGCCTTTCGGGCACGGGCGGCGGTTTCAAGAAGCTTTGTCGCGGCGAGATCGACATCGCGGGAGCCTCCCGCCCGATCAAGGCGGAAGAGGCGAAGGCCTGCGTTGACGCGGGAATTGAATTCATCGAACTGCCCATTGCGCTGGATGCGCTGGCTATCGTGGTCAACCAGTCCAACAAGTTCGTCGATTGCCTGACTGTGGCCGAACTGAAGAAGCTGTGGGAGCCTGCGGCTCAAACCAAGATCACGAACTGGAAACAGGTTCGGGCCTCTTTCCCCGATCAGCCCATCAAGCTGTTCGGCGCGGGGACTGACTCCGGAACCTTCGACTATTTCACCAAGGCTGTGAACGGTGAGGAGGGCGCCTCGCGAGGCGACTATACCGCTACCGAGGACGACAACGTTACAATCAGCGGCGTGTCTGGCGACGCAAATGCCCTGGGGTATCTGGGCCTGGCCTACTACTCGGAAAACAAGACCAAGGTGCGTGCGGCGCCGATCCGCCAGGTAGACGGCAAGTGTGTAAGCCCCTCGTCTGAGACAGCGCGGGATGCGTCATATCAGCCGCTGTCTCGCCCGCTGTTCTACTATGTGAACAAGAAGTACGCCGCCGAGCGCCCGCACCTGAAGGCCTTCATGACCTATGCCTTCACCGCCAAACACAGTGAAGAACTGGTGGCGGAAGTCGGCTATGTGCCGCTGCCGGAACAGGCCTACACGTTGGCGTTGGCCAAGTTCACAGCCGGTCTGTCGGGCAGCTACTTCAATGGTGGCTCCAAGGTTGGCGTGACCATGGAAGAACTTCTTGCCGACGTGGCGGCCAAGCCGGGGACCCCGACGGCCCCCAAGCCCTAGAAACCGGCGCAGGGCGTGGCGCATTTCGCGTCTCGCCGTCGCCATGTCGCGAACGACGGGATGCTACCGGAACCGAAACTTTCAGAGTACCAGGCCCTGCAAGCCAGCGCTTTTTTGCGTAGAGGCCGGGCGCTCGCTACGGTGATGCAGGCTGTGTTGTTCGCCAGCGCAGCGCTGTCCGTGTTGATCACGGCCGCAATCGTGTGGGTGCTGGTGACCGAGTCAATGCCGTTCTTCGCGCAGGTCCCGATTCTGGACTTCCTGACGGACCTGCAGTGGACCCCCGTTTTCACCGACGCCCACTATGGTATCCTGCCATTGCTGTCGGCGACATTCTGGGCAGCCGGCATCGCCATGCTGGTCGCCACGCCACTTGGCCTGATCTTGTCCATCTATCTCAGTGAGTTCGCGCGGCCCTCGGTGCGCGAAGTTCTCAAGCCAATCCTCGAGATGTTGGCCGCCGTTCCGACCGTTGTGTTCGGTTACTTCGCACTCCTCTTTCTGACCCCACTGGCGAAGCGGTTCATTCCGGGACTTGAGGGGTTCAACCTGTTGATACCGGGCATCGTGCTGGGCATCATGATCCTGCCCTATGTAGTCTCGATCAGCGAGGATGCGATGCGCGCAGTGCCAATGGCCTTGCGCGAAGCCGCGTTCGGTCTGGGTATGAGCCGGGTGCAGATGGCCTTCTCGGTGATCATTCCCGGGGCTTTCTCGGGCGTCACAGCGGCCTACCTGCTGGGCTTCTCCCGCGCGGTCGGCGAGACCATGGTGGTCGCGATCGCGGCCGGCCAGAATCCCAACCTTACCGGAGACCCGCGGGAGGGCGCTGCGACCATCACCGCCTATATCGTGCAGATGAGCCTGGGTGATCTGCCACATGGTTCACTGGTGTACTCCACGATCTTCGCCGTGGGTCTGGTGCTGTTCGTCATCACCCTGATCTTCAATCTCTTGGGCTTTTTCCTGCGTCGCCGCTTCCGGGAGGTCTACTGATGAGCGGGGAAACAGATCTCGAACATGCCGTCACCCAGCGCCTGGTGCGCGCCAAACGGCTGCAGGACCTGGTCTTCGGAGTCGTCGGGATCCTGGTCCTGATCGTGGTCATGGGCCTGTTGGTGACCCTGGTGGCTGACCTCTTGATCGACGGGGTCGGTCGTATCAGTCCCGAATTTCTGACCAGTTTTCCTTCACGTCGCGCGGCGGGGGCCGGCGTGCTCTCGGCCTGGATCGGAACCACTCTGGTGATGTTTGTCACCGCCGCCATCGCGATACCGCTGGGTGTGGGTGCTGGCCTCTATCTTGAGGAATATGCCTCCAAGAACATGCTGACCGACGCCATCGAGATCAATGTCAGTAATCTGGCCGGGGTTCCGTCGATCATCTACGGCTTGCTGGCGTTGGGCTTCTTCGTCTACGGCCTCAATCTGGGCCAGACCGTGCTGGTGGGCGGTATGGTTCTGGCGCTTTTGATCCTGCCGATCGTCATCGTTGCGACCCGTGAAGCTCTCCGCGCCGTGCCCTCTGGCCTGCGCGAAAGCGCCTATGGGATTGGGGCCAATCGCTGGCAGGTGATGTGGAGCTACATCCTGCCCAGTGCTCGCCCCGGGATCCTCACCGGGGCCATCGTGGGCCTGTCGCGGGCGATCGGTGAGACAGCGCCAATCATTACTATTGGCGCCCTTACCTATATCGCTTTTCTTCCGCCCGCTCCGATCAGCACCACGCCGCCGTGGATTAACTTCGACTGGCTGAACTCGCCCTTTACAGTCATGCCGATACAGATGTTCAACTGGATCTCGCGGCCCCAGGCGGAGTTCCACGTCAATGCAGCGGCCACCGGCGTCTTGCTGCTGGGTATGACCCTGCTGATGAATGGCTTTGCAATCTACCTTCGCTATCGGCTTCGTCGATTGGTCCGGACTTGACGATGAATGACCTCACCAATTCCAGGAGCCCTGCTGTGACGATCGCGTCGCCCCTTAGCCCCGAAATTCCGGTTCGCGCCCAGGTCGCAGATCTCAGCTTCTGGTACGGCAAGTTCCAGGCTCTTCACGGTGTCAGCATGCCGATCGAGGATCGTCGTGTGACGGCAATCATCGGCCCATCAGGTTGCGGCAAGAGCACGCTGCTGCGCTGCTTCAACCGGATTCACGACCTCTACGCCGGCGTCCGCTATGAAGGCGCTATCAATCTGATGCCGGATGGACTGAACCTGGTTAGCCGCACGGTCGATCCGATCCTGGTGCGACTTATGGTGGGCATGGTGTTCCAGAAGCCCAACCCGTTCCCCAAGTCGATTTACGACAACATCGCGTACGGCCCCCGCGTCATCGGGATGAAGCCGTCCAACATGGACGACCTCGTCGAAGAGGCTCTCACGCGTGCTGCCTTGTGGGATGAGGTCAAAGAC
>NZ_JBILRO010000077.1:0-13209 GCF_044372605.1 Phenylobacterium sp. | reverse complement strand
GACAGGCCTGCTATGTTGCCCCGGGCGCCGAAATGGTGATCGCTCGCTACGCGTCTCATCCGACAGCGGCCAACGGAAATGGTCCGCTGGATCGGGTGTCGCTGCCAGCCTATGAAGCACTGGCTGAACACCTGCAACGTAGCTGACGGATCGCCCCATGACCGACCGGCCCTTGCCTTCGCTGTTCGAACTGACGTCGCTCAACCCGGCCTACCGGGACGATCCGCAGGTGTTGCTGGATGATCTTCGCGAGCGCTGCCCCGCGCACCGTGACCCTTCTTCCGGCAGTCTTGTGCTAAGTCGCTATGCCGACGTGCGCGGCGTGGTCAATGACCGGGAGATGTGGCGCGATCCTTTCAGGGCGGAAGAGGGGGCCATCCTTCAGCAACGCCAGATCGCCGGGGTCGACCGCAATCTGCCTCGAACCTCCACCACCAGCATCCTGTTGCTCGACGACCCGGATCATGCCCGCGTGCGGCAACCCCTGGCCCAGGCGCTTTACGCTCGGGTCGCCCGGTGCCGTCCGCAGGTCGAGGCTTTGGTTGATGCGGCGCTGGATCGCCTGCCGAGCGATGCGCCCTTTGATCTGATGGATCAGTTCTGCGTGCCGATCCCCATCGACGTCATCGCCGCTATCCTGGGCGTGGACCCGGAGCGCCTCGTGGAGTTCCGCCACTGGTCCGAGGGGATCATCCAGAGCCTGAATCCATTTCGCACGCCAGAGCAGACGACGGCGATGGAGGTGGCAGCTGTTGGCCTGGAAGCATACTTCACCGAGACGCTGGCGGCCCGTCGGCTTGAACCGCGAGATGATCTGATCACCGATATGGTCCAGCTTCAGGCGGCGGGCGCTGATCTGTCGGAGGCGGAACTGCGGATCAACCTGTCGGCCCTGTTGGTGGCCGGCAACCTCACGACGACCGACCTGATCGGCAACGGCGTGCGATTGCTCCTGAAGCATCCGGAGGAACTGGCGAAGCTCCGGGCCGATCCGAAGGCCGTAAACGCGGTCGTCGAGGAGATCCTCCGCTACGAGCCGCCGGTGGAGATCACCGGTCGACTGGCATCGCGCGAGATGGAGGTGGGGGGCTGTCCGATGAAACCGGGACAGGCGATCAGTGTGCTGCTGCGTTCGGCCAATCGTGACGCCGAGGCCTGGCCCGACCCGGAGCGGTTCGACGTCAGCCGCAAGCACCGTTCGCACATGTCGTTCGGCGGCGGCGCGCACATCTGTATCGGTGCGCCCTTGGCCCGGCTCGAGGCCCAGGTGGCGCTGGTGCGGCTGTTCGATCGGTTCCCGAATTTGCGCCTGGCCTATCCGGAAGCTGCGCCGGAGTGGCGCACGCTTCCGTTTTTCAGAGGCCTTCAGAGACTGGACGTCGTCGGCGGATAGGGCCGGTCAGGTCGCCGGACGCGGCGCCGGCGGCGTGCGCGGGCCTGAGGGTGCGTGCTTTGGCAGGACAGGTAGATTGCCAATCATGCCGTCGGGACGCGCCTTGGCCAGCATGCGCTTGTAGGCGGGTCGCGCCTCGATCTTTGCCTTCCAGGCCGCAATTTTCGGGAACAGGGCACCGTCCACGATGTTGAGCGCAGTACCGACGTTCAGCGGGAACATCATCATGATGTCTGCGCCCGAGAATTCCGCGCCGCCGAACCAGGGATTGGCGCGCAGGAAGTCCTCGGCGAACTGCATCACCGCCTCGGAGTCGACTGCTGGGGATCGGGTGGTCGGCGGGTTGGTGCGCCAGGCGCGGTAGTCCGAAAACAGCCGTGCGGCCAGAGACCCCTCGGCGTAGTGCATCCACATCAGATGGTTGGGGTAGTCACGGCTTTCCAGCGCAGGCTGCAGCCGGCCCCCGGCGTGACGGTTCAGCACCATCTCGATGATGGCGCCGCTTTCGACCAGGATCTGATCGCCATAACGCACGGTCGGCGCCATCGGCACCACAGGGCTGAGCGCGCGGATTGCGGCCATGGAGGCGCCCAGATTGCCGCGTGTGAACACCAGCTTGTAGGGCATCTCCAGTTCTTCCATCAGCCAGACGACCCGTTCCGAGCGGCGTCCTTCGAGGTGATAGATGGTGAAGTCCGGCATCGGGAGCGCCGGACCCTTCGGTTTGCGCCCAGGTGCTGCGAAGGCGGCGGGCGCAAGGGCCAGGCCCGCGAGCAGGGCCAGCGAGCGGCGGGCGATGGGGTTTTGCATGGCGTTTCCTCGAGGTTTCTGTTTGCGGACCCAGGTGGCTGGCCGGCTCTGTCCAGGGCCGCGGCGACCTTAAGCTGAGCCACAGCAAAAACCAGCGGTGGTCGAAACCTTGCGGCCGGGATTGGACCCTAGAAAATTCCGAGGGCCAACCCCGCCGCCATGGCCGCGCCAAGGTCGTGGCAGGGTTTCAGTGACTTCGAAGTCATATGCTTTGACGCCATGATGGCCTCGGCTGTCTGGGCATGTGTGCAGTGAATGACGGGCTCGGCTATCGGCTTGAGCCGCCATCCCATGACGATCCGGGCCAATTGGCGCGCAGCCCCGGTTCCGTCGCTACCGGCTGCGATCAGGTGACCGTAGGGGCGGGCGTTTAGATGATCGAGAACGTCGTAGTAGGTGCGATCAAACATGGCCTTCATCTCACCGGAGAGGGCGGCCAGGTTCTCAGGCCCGGCGAAGAGATAGGCCTGGGCCGCCAGTAGGTCGGCGGACGTCGCCGCCTCCGAGGTGACAAGGCGCACCTCGATATCCGGCTCCTGACGCGCGCCTTCGGCCGCGGCCTCGGCCATGGCCCGGGCCGTTCCGGTTCGCGAATGCCAGATGATCAGGATGCGTTTCATATTCGCCAGTTTAGCGACGGGTTGCAAAGCTGAAACCTACATCAGCTTGCGCCAACCCGTCCGACGCCTAAGCTTGTCGCAACAATCGTTCGGGAGGGGACTGAACCATGGATCTGCAAAAACGCTTCGCAACGGCGCTCACCGCCGTATCACTGGCGCTGGTGCCGATGTCGGTCGGCTACGCCCAGACGGCGAAGAAGGTCGCTGCGGCTTCCCCGGCCGGCGCGCTTTCGCAGGCGGCCAGCCCCGAGTCGTTGGGCTTCGACAGCGCCCGGCTGGCGCGATTGGACGCCTACATGGCGGACGCTGTCTCCGGCGGCCGGGTGGCTGGCGCAACCACACTCCTGGCGCGCCATGGCAAGGTCGTATCCTTCAAGACCTACGGCAAGATGAGCCTCGAAACCGGTCAGCCGATGACCAGGGATGCGATCTTCCGGATCTACTCGATGACCAAGCCGATTACGGGCGTGGCCCTCATGATCCTGTTCGAGGAAGGCAAGTGGCGGCTCGACGACCCGGTCACCCGTTACATTCCCGAGTTCAAGACGCTGAAGGTGGTCAAGACGGTCAATCCCGACGGGACCATGGTTCTCGAGGACATGAAGCGTCCGCCGACCATGCGCGAGATTATGAGCCACACCGCTGGGTTCGGCTATGGCCTGCAGGACGAGCATCCGGTCGACAAGATGTACCGGGAGGTACGGGTTCTGGGATCCTCGGGTCTCAAGGAGATGATTGATCGTACGGCAACTATCCCGCTGATCTATCAGCCGGGTACATCGTGGCGCTACTCGTCCTCGGTGGATATCCAGGGTTACATCGTCGAGAAGCTGAGCGGCCAAACCCTGGGTGCCTTTATGGAGAGCCGTATCTTCAAGCCCTTGAAGATGGTCGACACTGCCTTCTACGTGCCGGCGGCGAAAGCCAGTCGCCTTGCCGAGGTCTATGTCGGCAACCGTGAAACAGGAAAGATTGAGCCGGCTCGGACGGTCTTTGGCAACAGCATGCCGAGCTACCTGCAGCCGCCGGCCATGGAATCCGGCGGCGGCGGTCTGGTCGGCACCACGATGGACTACGCCCGTTTCGCCCAGATGATCGCGAATAAGGGTGAACTGGACGGCGCGCGGATCCTGGCGCCCTCGTCGGTAGAGCTGATGGGAACGAATGTGATTCCCAAGGACGTGTTGGTGAACTCCAACGGGACCGCCGGCTCGTGGTTCAACGAGGCAGTGGGTTTCGGCCTCGACTTCATGATCGTCAAGGACGCCCGGGCGGCCGGCACTAACCAGGGCAATGGCACGCTGAGCTGGGGCGGTGCGGCGGGCACCTGGTTCTGGGTGGATCCGAGCAATGACCTGATCTTCGTCGGAATGATCCAGCGGATGGGCGGGACCGGCGGCGATGACCTTGGCGGAATGGCCAGGGCCCTGACCTATCAGGCCCTGTTGCATCCGGAGAAGTAGCAGTCGCCTTCCCTCCCTTGCGCCAGGGAGGGAAGGCGTCACCGCGCCTTGACTTTCCGGGCCCCGCGTGCGCCCTTCCGCGCCTCCTAAAACAGCTGATTTCCCCCGGAAAATGCACGCTTATCGCTCTCATACCTGCGGCGCGCTGCGCGCCGATGACACCGGCAAGACGGTCCGTCTCTCGGGCTGGATCCATCGCAAGCGCGATCACGGCGGACTGATGTTCGTCGATCTGCGCGATCACTATGGCCTGACACAGCTGGTGATCAGCCCGGAGACGCCCGGCTTCAATGTCATGGAGCGGCTGCGCGCTGAAAGTGTGATCCGGGTGGATGGCGATGTGGTGGCGCGCTCGTCGGAGACGAAGAACGCCAACCTGCCCACCGGCGAGGTCGAGATCCGGGTACGCGAGATTACGGTGCTGTCCGAGGCCTCCGAACTTCCGTTGCCGGTGTTCGGCGAGCCGGACTATCCGGAGGAAATCCGGCTGAAGAACCGTCACCTGGATCTGCGCCGCGAAACGCTGCACCGGAACATTGTGCTGCGGTCCAAGGTGATACACTCGATCCGCAACCGGATGATCGGGCAGGGGTTTCTGGAGTACCAGACCCCGATCCTGACGGCGTCTTCGCCGGAAGGCGCGCGGGACTTCCTGGTGCCGTCGCGCCTGCACCCGTCGAAGTTCTACGCGCTGCCGCAGGCGCCCCAGCAGTTCAAGCAGCTGTTGATGGTCTCCGGCTTCGACCGCTACTTCCAGATCGCGCCCTGCTTCCGCGACGAGGACCTCAGGGCCGATCGCAGCCTGGAATTCTACCAGCTCGACGTCGAGATGAGCTTTGTAACGCAAGAGGACGTGTTCGCCGCGATCGAGCCGGTGATGCACGGCGTGTTCGAAGAGTTTGCGAACGGCAAGCCGGTGACGCCCTATCCGTTCCCGCGCATACCCTACCGGGCCTGCATGAGCATGTACGGCACGGACAAGCCGGATTTGCGGAACCCGATCATCATGCAGGATGTCTCCGACCCGTTCCGGGGCGGTGGATTTGGCCTGTTTGCGCGCATCCTGGAAGACAAGAAGAACGCCGTCTGGGCGATCCCGGCGCCGAAGGGCGGAAGCCGGGCCTTCTGCGACCGGATGAACAGCTGGGCCCAGGGCGAGGGGCAGCCGGGCCTGGGCTACATCTTCTGGAGTGAGGATCAGGGCGGCTGGGGTGGCCCGATCGCCAAGAACCTCGGCCCCGAAAAGACCGATGCGGTCATGACCCAGATCGGTATGGGGCAGGGCGACGCCGCCTTCTTTGTGGCCGGCGATCCCAAGACCTTTGTGAAGTTTGCCGGCGCGGCCCGCACCAAGGTCGGGACCGACCTCAAGCTGGTGGACGAGGATCGCTTCGAGTTTGTCTGGATCGTCGATTTCCCGATGTTCGAGATGAACGAAGAAAGCAACCACGTTGATTTTTCTCATAATCCCTTCTCGATGCCGCAGGGCGAACTCGAGGCGCTGAACACCCGGGATCCGCTGGATATACTGGCCTATCAGTATGACATCGTGTGCAATGGCTATGAGCTGTGCTCCGGCGCGGTGCGGAACCATCTGCCGGAGATCATGGTCCGGGCGTTCGAGATCGCGGGCTACAACGAGAGCGTTGTGGAAGAGCAATTCGGCGGCATGCTGAACGCGTTCCGCCACGGCGCGCCGCCGCACGGGGGCCTTGCGCCCGGCATTGACCGGATCGTGATGCTGCTGGCCGGCGAGACGGCGATCCGCGAGGTCATCGCCTTCCCGCTCAACCAGCAGGGCCAGGACCTGATGATGAATGCGCCATCAGAAGTCGCCGAGAAGCAGCTGAAAGAATTGCATATCCGGCTGGCGCCGCCGATCAAGGTCTGACCAGGTCAGCGCGACGAGTAGCGAAAACCTGTACAAGTCCGCCCGACCAGACCGCGCGGCAGCCGTGTGGCGGGACCGGCGCAGGCGTCATCGATCTGGCTCTGGGTGAGGCCGGTGGCGTTGGATAGATCAGCGCCGGTCAGGCCCGCCCTGGAGAGATCGGCGCCGCGAAAGTCGGCGCGATAGAATCGCGCGTTCGAAAGGTTGGCTCCGGTCAGGTCTGCGGACCGGAACGAAGCGCTGGCGAATTCGCCGAAGGACAGGCTCGCGCCATTCATCTGTGCGTCGCGGAAGCTGACGCCGCTGGCCTCGACGCGCACGAAACTGGCGCCGCGGAGGCCTGCGGACTGGAAGTTGGCGCCGGTCAGGCGAGCCCGCGAAAAGTTGGCGCCTGACGCCTTTGCATCGCTAAGGTCGGCGCTGGAGAGATCCGCCTGCTCGAAGTTGGCGCCCTTCAGGGTGGCGGACCGCAGATCTGCATCGATCATGACGGATTTCCGGAAAGCCGCACCGGAGGTCTCGGCTTCGGACAGATCAGCCATCGAGAGCGTGGCGCCGGTGAAGGAAACGCCCATCACTTCGGTGGAACGCAACTTCGCACCGGTAAGGTTGGCGCCCGTAAAGTTGGCCCCGCTCATGGCGGCGTCGCTGAGATCGGCCTTGGTGAGGTCTGCGCCGGTAAAGTTGGAGGCGTGCAGCCGGGCTCCACGCAGGTTGGCGCCTGTGAGGTCCGCACCGGAGAAGTTGGCGCCGGCGATCCGGGCACCCGACAGGTTACGACCGGCTAGCTCGCAACTTATGCAGGAGCCGCCGAAGGAGGTCTGGCGCGCCACTTCGCGATCGCGCGCCGAGGCCGCGCCATCCGAAATCAGGGCGACCAAAACGCTTACGGCGATAACAGTGAAGGGTGTGGCGAGCTGCATTCTGAGGATTGTCCGGGAACTCCCAGGGTCACCTGTGCCTGCCGCTTGCGGTGGACGCCACTTAATTCGTGGTAACTTCCGGTGGGTTAGCCTGCCTGGCCTTCCGGCACCCGACCTGATCGGGTCCCACAAGTATCGCAGATCATGGCCTGGCCCTTGCGCACGACGGCCGTGTCGCCACAGGCGGCGCAAACCTCTGCCTCCCGCAGACCGAAGGGACCACCGCCACGGCCCGCACCGGGCAGGAAGACCAGGTTGTCAGGCGCAGTACCGCGCGCAAACCCCTTGGAAATGTAGCGGGACGCTGGCTGGGGCTCCTCCGCCGCAACCCCATCGGCCTTGCCATGCCCAAGGCCGTCGGCGTTCAGCTCACCGGGATCAGCATTGCCCAGTTCGTCGCGTCCCAGATAGCTGATCCCGAGTTCCCGGAAGATATAGTCCAGGATCGAGGTCGCTGACTTCACCGTATCGTTGCCGGTGACCGGGCCTGCGGGCTCGAACCGGGTGAAGACAAAGGCGTCCACAAATTCGTCCAACGGCACGCCGTGCTGCAGGCCGATCGAGATCGAGACGGCGAAGTTGTTCATCAAGGACCGGAAGGCCGCACCCTCCTTGTGCATGTCGATGAAGATTTCACCGAGCTCGCCGTCGTCATATTCACCGGTATGGAGATAGACCTTGTGACCGCCTACCGAGGCCTTCTGGATGTAGCCCTTGCGGCGATCCGGAAGTTTTCGGCGGGTGCGATCCCGTTCGATGATCCGCTCCACGATCCGGGGCTCAGCCTCAACGAGAGGCGCCCGGACGGGTAGATCGGGCACTGAGGGGATGTCGAGGTTGAGAGATGCGGGCGGCAACGCGCGCGTGACCCGTGTTGCAACGCCGTGACCGACGAATGCGGCGGCCACGTCAGCGACACTGGCCTCCCAGGGCAATTCGACTTCGAGGACTGGCGGCACATCGAGGACCGGCGCGAGCGCGCGCAGAAGCTCGGCATGAGCGCGCGGTTCGATGGCCGCGCCGGCGCGGACCACGCGCTGCACATCCGCGCCGAGCACAGCGAGACCCTTTAAGGAGTCGTCCCCCAGAATGCAGGCTTCTGCGGTCAGGATTTCCTCAGGAGAGAAGCCGGATAGCGCCAGCACATCCAGCAGTGGATCGGCGAGTTGATCGGGGGACGCGCCCATGACATCGCGCAGGAAGCCTTCCCCGACTATTGGCGGTGCGAAGGCCTGCGAGAGTCGCGAGACGAACGGGAGTTCTGCCTGTGCGGCCTCGATCTCGAGGGCTGAAAAGCCTCGCGCCGCCAGCGATTGTGCGTTGACCCCGGGTGTATCGTCGAGACTTCTGCGGCCCAGCAAGGCAATCCGCGCCGCGTCAAGATCGACGTCCAGAGCGCAAAAGCCCAGAATAGCCGCTTCGGACAGGACCCTGACCAACTCGCCATCCGCCGTTTCGGCCAATGTCACCGGGCCGGACCAGGGTGCGGCGTCCAGTCGTGCGCCGAGCCTCAGCGCCAGTTCCGGAGCGCTGACCAGACCCAGGCGAATGTCCAGGGCAAGGTCCTCGGTGGCCGCCCGGGCCTGCAGGAAGAGATTGCGGGCGGCGTCGCGCGCCTGGGGGCTGTCGTAATCAAACCCTTGCGCCACCAGCCAGTCGGCCAGACCCGCCAGGGCCAGCAGAAGGGGGCCATCGGTTTCAGCCGCCAGCGCCGTTACGGCGAGTTTGACGTGCGCCGAGAACCCGACCTCGTCGAACGCCTGGTCACGCCAGAAGCTCATGAGCTCGAGTCCGGCCGTGGGGAACCCTGCTGCTTCCGCTATGGCGGCAGCGTCCCGGGCGTTTGTGGCGGCGATCACGCGACCTGTGGTCCAGGCCGCCCGTGCCAGCACCGGCGAAACAGGAGAGGCCGTTACGACCGGAGCCAACGGCGCGGCGGACGGTGCGGCGCACGGCCAGTCGCTGACGCCGGTTCTTGCGAGGGCGATGGCCTCGAGGATTGTCGCATCCTCGGCGCCAATCGCGCGGGCGGCCTCCGAGGCGCGGGCCAGGCTGGTATTGCGCGAAATGTCAGCGCAGGCTTCCGGGTCGCCGTCACAACGCAGGACCGCCAGCATCACCGCCTCCAGCCGTTCGCGCATCAGGCGCGCCGACGCGCGGGCCGCCTCGCGACCCCGGTGTACGGCCTCCATGCGTTCAAGTGGCTCGTCGCCCGGATCAAGGATCTTAAGAGCAGGGGCGGGCGGGGCCAGTGCGACAGTCCCAAGGGTCATAGCTTCGCTCAGCGCGTCGCGGAAACGGGTGCGCGCCCGGAGGTCTCCGGTCAGACCCTTGGCCTGCGCCTTGCCCGCCAAATCATAGGCCCGTTCCTGGATGGCCGTCGCAAGATCTGTCCGGCCACCGGCCCAGTCGATCCACGCTTCGGTTCTGGCGTTGGTGAAGTGCGCGGGCGCCTCGACCTGCACGACGCGATCGCGAAGCTCCAGGGTTCGCCCCTCGATTCCCGCGGCTGGTGGTTCGCTGCTCATGGCCGACTCCGTGAGGGGTTCAGCCTAGGCGGCTCCGGGATAGTCCGGCAACAGATGTTGTAGCTGCTGCGGCTGTCATCCCCAACATATTGGAGAAAAACCGTTGAACCCGCAGTGCTGGACGGTCCGGGAACTCGCCCCTATAGTCCCGCCGAACCCAGCCCCGAAGAGCCCTGACCTTGTCCGTCCTGAAGACGATTTTTACCTGGTGGAACGGTGCGACCACCGGCATCTATTTCACCATTGCCAAACGCGGCCGGTTTGTCGGCCAGGATGAGTTGGGAAACCGGTACTATGAGGCCCGCGACACCCACGATAGCTACGATCGCGGGCGCAAGCGCCGGTGGGTGGTCTACAAGGGGTATGCCGACGCGTCCAAGGTGACGCCGGACTGGCACGGCTGGCTGCGATACACCTTTGACGAGCCGCCGACGATCGAGCCCTTCGTGGTCAAGTCCTGGGAAAAGGCGCATCTGCCCAATCTGACCGGAACGATCCACGCCCGTAAGCCTCTGGGGGCTATCTCCCGGGGTGGGGAGCGCCAACGGGCGACGGGCGACTACGAGGCCTGGAAGCCGGACTAGCTGTGACCTCCCGATACACGAGATCAGGGCCCGCGCGCCGACTTGGCCTTGGCCTTTTGGCCGGGGCGGCGCTCGCGACCATGGTTTCGGCCCAGCCGGCGCCCCCAGTGGCCCAGACGCCACCCGCGCCACCGGCACCCACCGCGCCGGCCTCTGAAGAAGCGCCGCCTGCCACTGTCACCACGCCGTCCACAGACGCGGCGACGCCGCTGACCGAACAGGAGGTTGCGCCGGCCCTGCCGCCCAAAGCCCGGGTGGCTGAGAAGCCGGTAGAAACCATCGTCCGGCGCGAGCGCTACAACATCGCGGTGTTGCAGGCGCTGGACAAGGTGACGGCCGAAACACTGCGGTTCGAAGCACGGGTCGGTCAGCCGGTACGTTGGAAGGGCCTCATCTTCACCGTCAGCGCCTGCGAACGGTCGGCGCCAAATGAGCCGATCGCCGATTCGATCGTGTATCTGAAGATAGACTCGCAGCCGCGGCCCCAGCCGGGACGGCCAAGCCCGCCCTCGCGTGAAGCCTTCAAGGGCTGGATGTTTGCCGCGTCTCCGGGCCTTAACCCGTTGCAGCACGCCTCTTATGACGCCTGGGCGATCAGTTGCAGGACAAATGCGCCGCCCATTCCGGTGGCTTCCACGGCCGTCCGCCCGCCAGCCTCCCGGGCTCCCGCAACGACCCTGGCTGCTCCGTCTGTTGTGACCGCCCCGGCCATTTCTCCGGCGCCGACCGCTGCGCCGGATCCCGTGACAACGGCGCCGGAGCCGTCACCTCCCACGCCGTAGAAATCCGCCTTGCCCCCGAGAGCCTCGGCCAGGCGCTGACGATAGTCGGCGCGGTCGATCTCCCGGGCGCCGAAACTGGCGAGATGGTCGGTGAGGAACTGGGTGTCCAGGAGGCGAAAGCCCCGGGAGATCAGGTGGCCGACCAGATGCACCAACGCGACCTTTGAGGCGTCGCGGCGGCGAGAGAACATGCTCTCCCCGAAGAACGCGCCGCCCAGGGATACGCCGTAGAGACCGCCTACCAGTTCGCCGCCCTGCCAGCACTCCACGCTATGGGCGTGACCCAGCGCATGCAGTTCAAGATACAGGCGCTCGATCGGCCGGTTGATCCAGGTCTGGGTGCGCCCCGGGCCGGAGGCCGCGCACGCCAGCACGACATCATGGAAGGCGGTGTTGAGGCGGACGACAAAGGGCTCGGCGCGCACGGTTCGTGCGAGACGGCGTGAGACATGGAACGCATTCAGCGGGATTACACCGCGGCGCTCCGGGTCTACGAGGAAGACGCCGGGGTCTTCGCGCGCGTCCGCCATCGGAAAGACGCCGCGCGCGTAGCAGTCGAGCAGATCATGAACGTCGAAGGGCGGCATGAGCGTGGTCTACGCGCCATCACCGGGGCTGGAAACCACTCAGCCGGCGTTGGCCGCCATCCAGCGCTCCAGCCAGTGGATGTTGTAGTCGCCGCTCAGAATGTCGGGCTGATTCAGGAGTTCCTGAAACAGGGTGATGTTGGTGTCGATGCCGCCCACCACGATCTCGCCCAGGCAGCGATTGAGGCGCGCGATGCATTCCTCCCGGTCGCGTCCGTGGACGATCAGCTTGCCGATCAGGCTGTCGTAGAACGGCGGGATCGAGTAGCCGGCATAGAGCGCACTATCCATGCGAACGCCGAGACCGCCCGGGGCGTGGTAGTCGGTGACAAGACCTGGCGAGGGGGCGAATGTCTTCGGGTTTTCGGCGTTGATCCGGCACTCGATGGCGTGGCCTTCGAAGACGATGTCCGATTGCTTGAAGGACAACGGCAGGCCGGCGGCAATGCGGATCTGCTCCCGCACCAGGTCGATGCCGGTGATGGCCTCGGTGACCGGGTGTTCCACCTGCAGGCGGGTGTTCATCTCGATGAAGAAGAACTCGCCATCCTCGTACAGGAACTCGATGGTGCCGACGCCCAGGTAGCCGATCGCCTTGACTGCATCGACCACGACCTTGCCGATCTTCGCGCGGGCGGCGGCGTCGAGGGCCGGGGAGGGCGCTTCTTCCAGCACCTTCTGGTGGCGGCGCTGCAGCGAGCAGTCGCGCTCGCCTAGGTGGCAGACGTTGCCGAAACTGTCGGCGATCACCTGCAGTTCGATGTGGCGTGGCGTCTGGAGGTAGCGCTCCATATAGACCGCGTCGTCACCAAAGGCGGCCTTGGCCTCGGATCGCGCGGTCTGGACGGCCTCGACCAGATCCTCCTCCGATTTGGCCACCTTCATCCCACGCCCGCCGCCGCCGGCAGCGGCCTTGATCAGGACGGGAAAGCCGATTTCTTTGGCGGCAGCAAGCGCCTCCTCCTCGGTCGTGACGGCGCCATCCGAGCCGGGAACCACGGGAATTCCCACGGCCTTGACGGCCTGTTTGGCGGTGATCTTGTCACCCATCATCCGGATATGCTCCGGCTTGGGGCCGATGAAGGTGAAGCCGTGGGCGTTCACGATCTCGGCGAAGCGGGCGTTCTCGGACAGAAACCCATATCCCGGATGCACAGCCTGGGCGCCGGTGATTTCGCAGGCCGCGATGATCGCCGGGATATGCAGGTAGCTTTTGGACGCGGGGGCCGGGCCAATGCACACGCTCTCGTCGGCCAGCCTCACCCACATGGCGCTGTCGTCAGCTTCGGAATGCACGGCCACCGTGGCGATGCCCATTTCCTTGCAGGCCCTATGGACACGCAAGGCGATCTCGCCCCGATTGGCGATGAGGATCTTGTCAAACATGGCGCTATTCGATGATCGCGAGCGGTTCACCGAATTCCACCGGCTGGGCGTCGTCGATCAGCACCTGCACGATCTTGCCGGCCCGGGGTGCGGGCACGGGATTCATGGTCTTCATCGCCTCGATGATGAACAGGGTCTGGCCGGCTTCCACGGTGTCGCCAACCTTCACGAAGGACGGAGAGCCCGGGTTTGGCTGCAGATAGACAGTGCCCACCATAGGAGACTTGACGGGGTCACCCTTC
>NZ_JBILRO010000076.1:0-13282 GCF_044372605.1 Phenylobacterium sp. | reverse complement strand
ACGCGTGGCCATGCTGAAAGGCTTGCCGCTGGCCGATCTGCAGCGGGCCTATGACGAACGGGTGCGGCTCAACCCGGGCGCCCGGACGCTGGTCAGAACCATGACCGCCCACGGCGCCAAGGCGTTCCTGGTGTCCGGTGGTTTCAGCTTCTTCACCCGCCGCGTCGCAGAAGCCGCCGGTTTCAACGCCAGCCGCGCCAACACCCTGATCGAGGACGGCGACCTGCTGGCCGGCACGGTCGGTGAGCCCATCCTCGGGCGCGAGGCCAAACTGGCGGCGCTGCGGGAGGAGGCGACCAATCTCGGCATTCCCCTGTCGGCCACGCTGGCGGTCGGCGACGGCGCCAACGACCTGGCCATGATCGAGGCTTCGGGCCTCGGCATCGCCTATCGGGCCAAGCCCATCGTCGCGGCGCAGGCCCACGCCAAGGTGGACCATACCGACCTGACCTCGCTGCTCTACTTCCAGGGCTATCGGGCCGACGCGTTCGTGATCGACTGAAGGGCGTGCGGCGTCACAATCGGAAGCACCGTTTGAGTTCCGTCGCCGCGCAAACGCCGCTAAAGCCGGGACATGCCCTTTCCCCGCCCCATCCGCGCTGTGGTTTTCGACATGGATGGCCTGCTGGTCGATACGGAGGCTGTGGTCTATCGCGCGATGCAGCAGGCCACCGTCGGCATTGCCGACGAATTCCCGATGTCGACATTTCTCCAGATGGTCGGGCTGCCGAACCAGGCCGGTGACGAAATCGTTCGTAATCACTTCGGCGTCGGCTTTGACCTGACGACCTGGAATGCCGCCGTCAGCAGGCACTTCCGCGAAGAGCTGGCCGCCGGCATCGCGCTGAAAGCCGGCGTCTTCGAGATCCTCGATCACCTCGACGAGATCGGCATGCCCCGTGCCATCGCCACCTCATCCAGCCTGGAAAGCGTGAGGGCCAGTCTGGGGCCGCACAGCATCGTGGATCGCTTCCACGCTCTGATCACCCGTGACGTCCAGAATAATCACAAGCCTCATCCGGAGCCGTTCCTGAAGGCCGCAGCGGCGCTGGGCGTTGATCCTGCCGACTGCCTGGCGCTGGAAGACAGCCACAACGGCGTCCGCTCGGCCTCCTCGGCCGGGATGATGACAGTGATGGTGCCGGACATGCTGGACCCGACCGAGGAGATGCACAGCCTGTGCATCCGCATCGCCGCCGACCTGCATGAGGTCAGGGCGCTACTGGCGGCGCAGGCCTAGCGGGGCCGCTCCAGATTGGTCGTGAACGGCCGTGCCCCCATGTTCCTTCGCCCCTTGTGGGAGAAGGTGGGCCGCGCAAGCGGCTCGGATGAGGGGTCGACAATCCTCTCAGGCAAGCCCTTGAAATCCTTTCGGATAGACTTGCGCGACCCCTCATCCGTCAGGCTTCGCCTGACACCTTCTCCCACAAGGGGCGAAGGGGTTCAGCGGCGACACCGCGCCCTGGTCTGGACTTTCGCAACGGTTCCCAATCGGGGAAGGCAAAGCGCTTAGCGCCCGCTCGGTCCCCGCTGGAAGTACTTGAAGAACGCGCTGTCGGGCGAGAGCACCATGGTCGTCTGGCCATCTGCGAAGCTCTGCTCATAGGCCTGCATCGAGCGGAAGAAGGCGGCGAACGACGGGTCGCGACCATAGCTCTGGGCATAGAGGCGCGTGCGGGTGGCGTCGCCCTCACCGGTGATCTGGCCGGCCTGCTGACGGGCAGTGGAGAGCGTGATGGCCACTTCCTTGTCGGCGCTGGCGATGATCTCGCGCTTCTGCTGTTCGCCGACGGCGCGGACGCGGGCGGCTTCCTGCTGGCGCGACGTCGACATCCGGCGGAACACGGCTTCCCGGTTCTGGGTCGGCAGGTCAGCACGGCGGATCCTCAGGTCAATCACCTGGATACCCATGCCCGAAGCCCGCGCACGGCGTTCCACGTCCACCTTGGCCAGTTGCATCAACTGGGCGCGGCGGCCGGAGATGATGTCACTGGTGGTGGCCGAACCCAGCACCTGACGGAGCGACGAGTTGACCAGGCGTTCGATGCGGTCAGCGGCGATCCGCTCGTCGCGCAGGGTGGTGTAGAACTGCTTGGGATCAGCAACGCGGTAGCGGATGAAGGCGTCGACCACCAACCGGTCCTGCTGGGCGGTGATGATTTCTTCCTGGGCGGCTTCCAGCGAGATGTTGCGGCGATCAAACCGGATCACCTGCTCCAGGAACGGTGCCTTGACGTTCAGGCCGGCGGCCTTGCCGCTGAAATTGATCACACGCACGGGATCACCGAAGCGTACGACCACGACCTGCTCGCGCTGGTCGACGATGAAGAAGGTATTGGCCAGCAGAACGGCGGCGAGCACCGCCATGCCGACCCAGGCCACGAGGCGACTGCTCATCACTGGGCCTTTCCTTGAACCTGAGGCGCGGCCTCGACCTGGGGCTGCGGCGCTGCGGCCTGCGGGGTCCGCGAACGGAACACATCCGGCGGCAGGATGATGGGCGCGCTGGCGCCCTTGGCGTCGATCACCACCTTGTTGGACCGCGCCAGGATGCGCTCCATGGCCTCGATATAGAGGCGGTCGCGGGTCACGCCCGGCGCACGACGGTATTCCGCGTAGATCTGGTTGAAGCGCGCGGTCTCACCCTGGGCGTCGCGAACTGTCTGTTCGCGATAGCCTTCGGAGGCCTGCAGCACCTTCGACGCATCACCCTTGGCTTCGTTGATCACCCGGTTGCGGTAGGTGTTGGCCTCGTTGGTCGCTGAGGCAGCGTCCTGTTCGGCGTTGTTCACTTCACGGAACGCGGCGACGACCTCGGGCGGCGGGTTTGCCGAACGGATCTGGACTTCGACAATGCTGATGCCGGCGCCCCAGTTATCCAGCGTTTTCTGCATCAGCTCTGCGGTCTGAAGCTGCACCTGCCCGCGTCCGGTGGAGAAGATCGGCTGAAGCTGAGTCTTGCCGACCACTTCGCGTATGGCGCTTTCAGCCACGGCCTTCACGGCCTCGTCCGGCGCGCGGGTGGCGAACAGGTAGGCGGCCGGGTTGGCCACCCGCCAGGTGACGCTGAAGTCCAGGTCGATGATCTGCTCATCCCCCGTCAGCATCAGGCTTTCCGCCGGGGTTTCGCCCACATCCGTCCGGTTCAGGGAGGTGACAGACACCTTCTCCACCCGCTCGATGGGGAAGGGCAGGTGGTAGCGAAGGCCGGACGTCTCGGTGTGGCCGTCAAACGCGCCGAACCGCAGGACAACCGCCTGCTCGCTCGGCTGAACAATGTAGAACCCCGAAAGACCCCAAAGGCCGACAATCCCGGCCCCGATGGCGCCCAGCGCACGCGGGTTCATCTGGCCGCCAGGGCCGCCGAACATATCGCTCAAGCGACGTTGCAGGCGCTCGAAGACCTCGTTGATATCGGGACCGCCGGGCCCACGCGGGCCGCGAGGGCCGCCGCCTTGAGGGCGTTTCGGCGCGGGATCCTTGCGATCTCCGTCACCGCCGGAAGGGGCGCCCCATGGGCCGGGGTTTGCATTATCGTTCCAAGGCATCAGCCGGTACGTGTCATCCGTGGGCCAAGGTCCATTATACCCACCGTGGGCTTGTAAACCGGCGCAGTGACCCGGATATGAGATGCCACCTCCCCGAAGGCAAGACAAAGCGCATGAGTGATTACCCAGGACCGGACAGAACGGCCATTTTGAAGGCCCTGGATCTGGTCATTGATCCCAGGTCCGGAACCGGACTGACCACGGCTGGACTGGTCCGCGGCCTCGTACTGCGCTCGGGTCGCGTGGCCTTCATGCTGGAGGTCGCCCCGGCGGACATCGAGCTCTACCGGCCCGTTCGCGACAGGGCCGAGGCGGCCATCGCCGACGTCGAGGGGGTCGAGACGGCCCAGGTCGTCCTGACCACCGAGGTCCAGGCGCCCAGTTCGGCGCCCCCGCCGGCCGGGCCGGGCTTCAAGGTCAGCCCCCGTCGCCCGCAACCGGGTGAAACGCCGCCCACGCGCCGCGCGCGAATCGCGGAGGACCCGGGCGCGCGTCTTGGCCCCATGGTCGACGCCGAACATCCGCCGAACGTGAAAAAGGTCATCGCCATCGCCAGCGGTAAGGGCGGGGTGGGCAAGTCCACTGTCTCGGTCAATCTGGCGGCCGCGCTGGCGGTGCTCGGCTACCGCGTCGGCCTGCTGGACGCCGACATCTACGGCCCCTCCGCGCCCACCATGCTGGGCGTCGACGGCGACCCGACCTTCGATGCGGAAAAGCGCCTGAACCCGATGGAGGCCTGGGGCGTCAAGGTGATGTCCATCGGCTTTATCGTCGAGCCGGGTACGGCCAACATCTGGCGCGGCCCGATGGCCTCGTCGGCCCTGCGCAGCCTGATGAACTCCAACTGGGGCACGCCCTCGGAACCCCTGGATGTGCTGGTCATCGACCTGCCGCCCGGCACCGGGGATATCCAGCTGACGCTGGTGCAGAAGCTCAAGATGGATGGCGTGGTGATCGTCTCCACGCCACAGGAAATCGCCCTGATCGACGCGCGCCGCGCCGCCCAGATGTTCGAGAAGACCGGCGCGCCGATCCTGGGCGTGGTCGAGAACATGGCTTATTTCGCCGACAGCTCCGGCGCCCGCATCCCGATCTTCGGGACCGGCGGCGCCAGGGCCGAGGCCGAAAAGCTGGGCGTGCCACTGCTGGCGGAGATCCCGATCGAGGTGGCGTTGCGCGAGGCCTGCGATGCAGGTCGCCCGCTGGTGACGACCAACCCCGACAGCCCCGCAGCCAGGGCCTTCCTGGAACTTGCGAAGCAGCTAGTTGGCTAACCCGGCGTCGCGGGCGTCCAGCTGGCGACGGACGTCGGCGGCCCGCTCTGCGTCGAGGCGATAGCCGATCATGGTCAATGCGCCCAGCATGACGAAGACGACAGGCCCGACCAGGAAGCAAAGCATCAGCGCCTGGATCGCCTCGGGCGAATTGGCCTGTCCCAGCTTGGGGTCGTAGCCGACCTGGCTCAGCACATTGAACGTCAGGAAAATCGAGGCGCCAGCGGCGATCTTGCTGGTGAGCGTGGTCAGGGCATACAGCAGACCGCTGCGTTCCTTGCCCTGCCGCAGGCGCACCTCATCGGCCACGTCGGCGGTCATGGCCCGTGTCAGGACGCTGAAACCGGCGGCGAAGAACCCGGTGAGGAACAGGATCGGGGCCGCCGCCAGCAAACTGCCCTTTGGCAAGAAAGGCAGGGTCACCAGGAGGAGCGAGTAGCTCACGCAACATACCATCACGGTCCGGTGCTTGCTGATGCGGGTGGCGACCCAGGCCAGCATCGGCGCGCCCGCCACGCCGGCGACGATGTAGATCGCCAGCAGGATGTTCGTCGCGCCGCCGCTCAGTTGCAGGCTGTCGCGGCTGTAGAAGATGTAGAGCGCCGCCATCCAGCCCGGGCCCAGCGAGAGCGCCAGATCCGCCAGCAGGATCCGCCTCATACTGTGGTCGGTGATCAGCTCCCAGTAGTCTCGCAGCTGGAAGCGTTGGCCTGTGACCTCGGTGGCCAGTGTCTCGGGTGTGCGCCAGACCACAAGCCCGACCGCGATCGGCGCCAGCACAATGATGTACCAGATCATCGCCTGTATGCCCTGCGGCTCCGAGTAGCCCATCTGCTCCATGACGATGGGGATCATCAGCACGCTCACCGCGCCGCCGACGCCGACCGCCGCCATTACGCCGAACAGCCGCGCGCGATCATCATAGCTTCGTGCAAGGGTCGCTGCCCACGCCGAGTGCGACAGGAACAGGATCGAAACGCCCAGGTACATCACCAGCAGCCAGGTGATCAGGTAGCTCTGGCCGACACCCCTCCCGGCCGTCATCAGCATGTAGAGGCCCAGCATCAGGAGCGGCGCGCCGAGCAGGGTCCATAGCCGGTAGCGGCCGATCGGCGACTTGGTACGGTCCATGAGGATGCCCAGCGCGGGCTCGATCGGGATATCGATGAAGCGGACGATCGCGAACGCCGCGCCCACCACCGCCAGTTCCACGCCGATGTTTGCGGCGAAATAGGCCGGGAGGTGCACCGAAACGGCGATCCCGAGCGCGCTCAGCGGCAGGCTGGTGGCGGCGAACGATATAGCCAGTCCCAACGGAAGGCTCGACGAGGAATTGGCGTGTTTGGTCAATCCGTTCTCCCGGGGCGTTTTCTGGCGACTTGGGTCAGGCTGGCCGGTTCGCCGGCGCGATATCCTCGCCTGTCAGCGATTCCATGGCCGCACCGGGATCGACCAAGGCGTCCTGCTCATCAAGTTGGCGACGGATTTCAGCATGTTTTTCGGCCGTCAGATTGTAGCCGAAGAAGCAGGCTCCCGCGATCATCACGAAGATGATCGGCCCAACGATGTAGGCCAGTTCCAGACCGCGGATGGCGTCTGGCGTATTCACCGTGCCCACCTTTGCCTGGTAGCCGATGTAGGCCAGCACGTTGAAGGTCAGGAAGATCGAGAACGCCGAGGCCAGCTTCGAGGTCGCGGTGATCATGGCGTACATCAGGCCCATCCACTCGCGCCCGCTTTCCAACCGGATTTCGTCGGCGATATCGGCGGTGATCGCCCGGATCATCACGGTAAAGCCCGCCGCCATGGCGCCCACCAGGAACATGGCCAGTCCGAAAACCAGGAAGTCGCCCTTGGGCATGATCGGCAGCAGGATCAGGCCCAGCGAGTAGATCGTGGTGTTGACCATCAGGGCGCGGTGCTTGCTGATCCGGTTGGCCAGCCACGCCGCCAACGGCGCGCCTGCAAACCCTGCGGCGACGTAGATCATCAGCAGCAGGTTGGCCTGGGCCATCGTGAACTTGAGACTGTCCGTGAAGTAGAAAAGATAGAGCGCCGCCATCCAGCCGGGACCCAGGGTGACAAACAGGTCTGCGGCCAGCAGGCGCAGAATGTTGGGCCGGGTCAGCAACGCCCAGTAGTCGCCCAGGGTGAAGGCCGCAGGCCGATCCTTCACGATGTTCTCTCGCGAGGTCATAACCACCAGCAGCGACGTCAACCCCGTTGCCGCAATGATGAACCAGATCATCGCGTGGATGCCCTCGACGTCGGTTCCGCCCTGCCTCTCCACGACAACCGGGATCAACAGGATCGCCATGGCGCCCACGACGCCAAGGCCCGTGATGGCGCCAAAGATGCGGTTCCGTTCGGAATAGTTCTGCGCCAGCCGCCCGGCCCAGGCGAGGTGCGACAGGAACACGCAGGAATAGCCGATGTACATCACCAGCAGCCATCCGAAGAGGTATCCGACCCCCACGCCTTCCTGCGATATCATCAGCATGTAGAGGGCGAACATGAGGATCGGCGCGCCCAGCGCCATCCATATCCGATACCGGCCAAAGCGTGTGTTGGTTCGGTCCATCGCCAGACCCAGGCCGGCGTCGATCGGGATATCGACAAACCGCACCAGCGCAAAAGCACCGCCCACAACCGCCAGCGAAAGGCCGAGATGACTGGCGAAGTATCGAGGCAGGTGGACACTTATCGCCAGAACCAGCGCCGCAATCGGAATGCTGGCGCTGGCGAAGGCCATGACCGCAGGTATCGAAAGCGCGTTGTTCGCGGCGACCTTGTTACCCTTTGACACCGTGACCTGCTCCTACGCCTGCGCCTCTACCGAGCGCTGGGAGGGAGTTAGGCGCAGGCCTCCGCAAACGCGCAAGCGGATTTCGATTACAAAACGGAAAAGGGCGGCCTTGCGGCCGCCCCAATGCGTCGGACGCCGTACGAAACCCTACCCGCCCTGCATCTTGCGGAAGAACTTCGCCGACTGCTCGCCGCCGTTGACATAGGCCTTCTGGCCGACCTCGTCGGTGATCTTCGCCCAGTTGTCGCGGACGGTCTCGACGCTGGCCTCGTGGCCGAGATAGACGCCCTCGGTCTCCACAATGCGGGCGAGGGCGAAGGCGCCGGCGCCGGCGGTCAGGATCGCGCCGGTGGGCGCCTCTTCCGAGCAGAGGAACACCACGCCCGGCGTCACATACTCCGGCTTGAGTTGCTCCAGCACGGCGGGTGGCATCAGGTTTTCGGTCATCCGCGTGGCGGCCACCGGGGCGATGGCGTTGACGTGGATGTTGTTCTTCTGGCCTTCCAGCTTCAGCGTGTTCATCAGGCCGATCAGGCCCAGCTTGGCCGCGCCATAGTTGGTCTGGCCGAAATTGCCGTAGAGACCCGATGACGAGGTCGTCACCACGATGCGCCCGTAGTTCTGCTCGCGCATGACGTCCCAGACCGCCTTGGTCGGCTTCACCGTGCCGAACAGGTGCACGTCCACCACCACCTGGAAGTCGCCGAAGTCCATCTTGGCGAAGGACTTGTCACGCAGGATGCCGGCGTTGGCGATCAGGATGTCGATACGACCCCACTGATCGATCGTGTCCTTGACCATCCGCGCCACGCCCGCGTCATCGGTCACCGAGGAGCCGTTGGCGATGGCCTCGCCGCCGGCCGCCTTGATCTCCTCGACCACCTTCAGGGAGGCTTCCGAGTGGCCGCCGGACCCGTCCACCGAACCGCCCAGGTCGTTCACCACCACCTTGGCGCCCCGCCGGGCCAGTTCCAGCGCATGCGCCCGGCCCAAGCCGCCGCCAGCGCCCGTTACGATCGCCACTTTGCCGTCGAAGCGGATGTCCGCCATTACAATCACCCCTGGATCTGAAGTCCGAAATCGGCGCGGGTTTTGCGGCGTGGGGACTGCGACGTCAAGGCGAGGCGAGGGGGTTCAGCTCTTCGGCGGAACCGAAACCGCCGCCTGCTTCTGGTCTTTCAGGAACTTTACCAGCACCCTTTGGCCGATCAGGAATGGCGCACCGGTGGAGTCCACCACCACCTCGACCACGCGGTCATCGGTCCGCTCGCTGGCGTCGTCCGACTGCAGCTTGCGGGCGCCGAACACGGCGGCGCGGCGCAGCACCTTGCCCTGATAGACCCTCGTCGGATCGCTCTCCGGCGACATCTGCACCGTCTGGCCGATGCCCACGAACGAGAGGGCGCCTTCCGCGATCTCGGCCCGGACGATCCGGCCCGTCTGAGGTTCCAGATCGAACATGTTGGAAACGTTCAGGGTTGAGGCGCCGGCGCCGGGATTGGCATAGCGTCGCACGATGCGTCCGTCCGTAGGCGCCCGGATGATGCTGGTTTCCTGATCATACCGCGCCTCGCCGAACCGGGCCTGGGCGGTGGAGATGCTGGCCTGCTGGGCCGCGATCCGCGCCTCGGCCTCGCGCACCGCGTCTCGCGACTGATCGAGCTTCTGGGCCGCCACGAAGTTGGAGGGCGCCAGCGCCTCGAGCCGGTTGAACTCGCGCTTCGCCGCTGCCAGCTGAACGCCCAGCAGCGCCAGCGCCGCGTGCGCCTGGCGCACTTCGGCGGAAGCCCGCACCGACGCCAGCCGCGGTTGATCGTCCTCCAGCCGCGCCAGCACCTGACCACGTCGGACCATGTCGCCTTCCTGGACGAGAACGTCCTGGATGACCCCGGCGCGGCGGGCCGCAATCTGGATGATGCCGCCCTCCACATCCGCCTTGCCGCTGGCGATGGCCGCGTAGGGGCTGGGTTTGACCTGGGCGGTGGCGGCGGCGGCCCTGGCCTTTTCGGCAGTCGCCCGGTTCGACAGGAACATGCTCCCGCCGCCGGCTACGGCCAGTATGATCACAGCGATCCAGACGAAACGATTGCGCAAGATGGCAGGCATGGTGATCAGGCTCCAACGAGCTCGGGTTGTTGTGGTGCGACGACGGCGTGGTGCGGCGAAGCGGGGCTCGCCCGGCGGTCGTCGAGGATCTGGCCGTCCTCCAGGTGGATGACGCGGTCGGCAAAGGCTTCCAGGCGCGGGTCGTGCGTCACACAGATCACGGCCGCGCCATGTTCCTTGGCGGCCCGCTGGATCAGCCGGATCACGATCTGTCCGTTCTCCCCGTCGAGCGCGCTGGTCGGCTCGTCGGCAAACAGAAGCTGAGGGTCCTTGGCCAGCGCACGCGCGATGGCGACCCGCTGTTTCTCGCCCCCCGAAAGCTCGGAGGGGCGCTGATGCATGCGGTTCTCCAGGCCCACCTCGCAGAGTGCGCGTTCCGCCCGGGTCCGGGCCTCGGAGGGGCTGCATCCCTGATACTTCAGGATGATCTCCACCTGTTTCAGCGCGCTGAGCGCAGCAAACAGGTTGAAGCCCTGGAAGATAAACCCGCAGGTATCGAGGCGGAACCGGTCCAGCTTGCCGGACCCGAGGCTCCAGATGTCCCTGCCCAGCGCCGTCACCTGGCCCTCATCGGGCTTCAGCAGCCCCGACAACGCGGCCACCAGGGTCGACTTGCCCGATCCCGACGGCCCCATGACCATGGTCACCTCGCCATGCTGGGCATCGAAGTCGACGCGCTTCAGCACCTCGATATGCGCCCGGCCGGTCTTGAAGCGCTTGTAGAGGCCATGCGCCTCTATGGCTGTGTGCTTCGAGCTCATCGCAGGAGGTCCGCAGGCTGGCTTTTCTTCAGGATGCCCAGAGCCAGCAGGCCCGAGGCGCATGAGATCACGATCAACAGCACCGACACGCCGATGATCCACTGCATCGGAAAGCCCATCGGCAGGCCCGAGTTGGTGGCGAGCAGATAGACCCCGCCGGTGAACAGGGCCGTGGCGCCCAGGCCCGCGATACCCACCCACACCGACAGCTCCATCACGATCAGCCTGAGCGAGCCCATCGAGACCCCCAGCGCGCGCAGCGAGGCGTATTCCTTGATGCTTGAAAGGATCGCGCCCCGCAGGGTCTGCGACGTAATGCCCACGCCAATCAGGAAGCCCAGGAACACCGAGAAGCTCAGGAAGATGCCGATGATCTGCTCCGACATCAGCGCGTTCTCATTGGCCTTGGCCAGTTCCGGCCGCGTCCAGGCCCGATAGGCGCCGCCCGAGACGGCGTTCAGTTGATCGCGGACGATCTCGGCGCGCCGGCTGTCGGCCACCCGCACCATCAGAGGCCCGGTCTTGCCGCCCTTCACCAGCATGCCCATCAGCCGCATGGTGTCGCGCGACATGGTCACGGAGGCGTTGTTCACGTCGGGATAGCCCTGCAAAATGGCACGCACCCGCACGGTCTTGCCGTTGAGCGAGGCCTCGTCTCCCAGCTTTACCCCCAGCCGCTTCAACTGGGTTTCGTCGATGGCGATCGCATAGGGTTCCAGCAGGGCCACGCGGGTAGCCTCGGGAAAGTCGTGCGGCAGGTTCACCGACCCGGGCCGCGTATCCACCATGTTGACGTTGATGAAGGTGGTGACGGCCTTCTTGCCGTCCTTGGGCCGGTTTACCCATCGCCCGCCATCGGCGTCCCACGCCGCCACCTCGACGACCTCGGGGTTCATGTACATCTTCGGCAGGAGCCGGGCCGGAAGCGAGCCGCCGCCCGAGTTGATCAGGCTCTCCATCTTGGGCGGCAGGATCATGATGTCGGCGCTGGACCGGTCGATGGTGGCCGTCGCGCCCTTCACGATACCGGTGAACATCCCGATCTGCGCCAGGATCAGCAGCCCCGAAAACGCCAGCGCCACGACCGCCGCCGTGTAGCGCCGCCATTCGTACAGCAGTGTGGCCAAAGCCAGTGACATGGAGACCGGAACGCCCTGAATAACCCTGCGCCCGGTGTCATCGCGAGGTGCGCGCGCCGCCAGTTAAATCGCTGTAACGCAGCGTAACCGGGAGCCACCGGGAACCCCCGCAGAGCGCGCGTTCCCGAGAGGCGAGGGGCCATCCCGACGGGTGCGGGGCGCCCGATTAAACCTTTGTAATCCGGCTCATCGGTGACAGCTGTTTCGCTGGCAGTGAGGTCAATTCGTCTGCTGGCATGCGTTTGGCCCGGGCCGTTGGCGAATTGAGTGCGCTGTCACCGAAATTGCGGAGGGTCCGCTGTCTGGCAGGTCGCCAGCCACTGGTCGTTCGATCGTTCCCGACGATGTCCGCTTCCCTCCTGCACAGATGTTTGTGGCGTCAGCCTGAAGGTCGGTGAGCCGAAGGTCTGCTTCCGGGCGCTGATCCAAAGGTGAGAAGCGCCCCATTTTGGAAAGCCGGGACCAGCCGACTCAATGTCGCTTCACCAGGCCATTGGAGACATCGCCGCACCAGCAGAACAAATGCGACGTTTCGCGTTCCGTAGGACAGCAACCGTCCGGAGCTTTCAACGCAGGCTCCCAGGCCCTGACCAGAAAGGGCCCTCGACAAAGCTCAGCGCCGCGTCCGTCGAGTACGCCCGCGACGCGATCAATGGCGTCGTCGTCGTCATGCGCCGGGAATTGTTCCCTTAGCAATTCGCCGTTCAGGAGCCGCTCAATGAGCGTGTAGGTTGGGCCGCAATCGACGCTCAGGCGCGCTGATGCGTTCGCTATTGCAGAGCCTCATGAAAAAGGCGGGCCGCGAGGACCCGCCTTCATCTTGACTGCGTCGATTAGGCAGCCGTCGGGATGAGCCGCCGACGGCGGATTGCCGCGCCGGCAGCGCCGAAGCCCATGATCATCATGGCCCAGGTCGCGGGCTCGGGGATCGCGCCGACTGCACTTTTGTCGCCGACTTGGACCCAAAGCCTCGGGCGCTCATCCGAAGCGCCGTTGGCGCTGAAGCTGAAACTCCCGGTCGCGTTGATGTTAGCGAACGTGCCACCGGTGTCTTTGAACAGCGTGTTCAGGGCCGTATCCGAGCCACCGGCGCTGAAGGGACCGAAGCTGGTCCCGTTCAGCGTGAAATTGCTGACATTCACCAAGCTCTGCGCATTACCCTGGATGAAGAGGTTCACGTAGTTGAACCCGAAGCCCACGAGCGCCGCGTCGACCACCGACACCAGTTCCTGGTCGTCGGCGAAATCACTATCCCGGCTGAAGTCGATGCCCCAGGTCGTCGTACCCGTGGCGCTGTCGTAGGTCAGCGCGAAGTTGTAGTCGGAGCCGTACGCCCAGACCGGCGCGCCCCCCGGGTTCATGGTGGGGTCGATGGTTTGCGTGTTGAGCTTGCCTTCGAACCCGCTCCGGCCGTTGCGGGCCTCACCGCGCATCTCGTAGGACAACGGCGCGGCATCTCCAGAGACGACAACCGCCGCTTGGGCCGACGTCGTGAACGCGGCAGCCGCCGCGGCAGCAATCAGAATCTTCTTCATGGCTTTCCTCACAATCCGGATCCCGTATTTGTCCGTTATACAAAATGACACACAACAAGGGGGGGGGGGGGGGAGGGGTTACACCTCAGACGGCAAGCATGCGCCTATAGGTA
>NZ_JBILRO010000302.1:0-3522 GCF_044372605.1 Phenylobacterium sp. | reverse complement strand
CGTGGGTGTACGAAGCTTGAGAGGATCTGTCCCTAGTACGAGAGGACCGGGATGGACATACCTCTGGTGGACCTGTCGTGGCGCCAGCCGCGCAGCAGGGTAGCTAAGTATGGAATAGATAACCGCTGAAAGCATCTAAGCGGGAAACTAACCTCAAAACAAGGCTTCGCTGAGAGCCGTGGTAGACCACCACGTTGATAGGCCAGGTGTGGAAGTGCCGCGAGGCATGGAGCTTACTGGTACTAATCGCTCGATAGGCTTGATCGTTCTTAGTAAAACTCATGAACGCTTTGATGTGTCAGACAATGATGTCTTCTCGAACTTGATCTTTTTGGTTGACCTGGTGGTTTTGCCGAGGAGTCCCCACCCGATCCCATTCCGAACTCGGTCGTTAAGCTCCTCTGGGCCGATGGTACTTCGTCTTAAGGCGCGGGAGAGTAGGTCGCCGCCAGGTCTACCAAGCAGATCAATATCCAGAACCCTTCAATTTACGATGCCATTCCACAGCTTTGCCGCGGGGTGGAGCAGCCCGGTAGCTCGTCAGGCTCATAACCTGAAGGTCACAGGTTCAAATCCTGTCCCCGCACCCAAGTTTCCAAGCGGCCCCGCATCTCTGCGGGGCCGTTTTCGATTCAACGCGCGGATGGGCGGTTACGACAACTGTATTGCGTCGACGATTACTTTAAGTGACCTGGGCCACGCGTAGTGAATTAGTCCCTCCCGACCTGCCGAATGGTACGCCGGCGATCACGACGATCTCTTCCCGACGCTTGGCGAAGCCGCCCTTGAGCGCCAGCGTGGCGGCCTGGGCGACGGTCTCCGTCATTGTGTGATTGGGCTCGGAGGTTACACCGTGGACGCCCCAGACGAGGGACATCCGCCGCGCGATCTCGAGGCTCGGAGTCAAACCCAGGATTGGACAATCCGGCCGCTCCCTGGAGATACGTAAGGCCGTACTTCCGGAGAGGGTGAAGGCCACGATGGCCTTGGCGTCGATGGTGTCAGCCACCTGGCGCGCTGCCGCAGAGATGGCATCCGGCGAGGATTTCTCGGGCTTTGGCCGGAGCGCGGCTCGGGCCGCGCGCAACTCATCATCATCCTCGGTGCGCGCGATGATCCTGTCCATCATCCGCACGGTTTCAACGGGATACTTGCCGGTGGCGCTCTCGGCTGAAAGCATAACGGCATCAGCGCCGTCGAACACGGCGGTGGCGACGTCAGAAGCCTCGGCCCGGGTAGGCGTCGGGTTCTCGATCATGCTTTCCATCATCTGGGTGGCGACCACCACGGGCTTGCCGAAACGGTGGCAGGCACGGATCAGGCGCTTCTGGATCAACGGCACATCCTCTGCCGGCATCTCCACGCCCAGGTCGCCACGCGCTACCATGATCGCGTCGGAAAGCCGCAGCACCTCCTCGATGGACTGCAGGGCCCCTGGCTTCTCGATCTTGGAGAGAATGAACGCCCGATCTCCGATCAACTCACGCGCCTCAACCACATCTTCCGGACGCTGCACGAAGGAAAGGCCGATGTAGTCGGCCCCGTGATCGAGCGCGAAGGCCAGGTCAGAGCGGTCTTTCACGGTCAGAGCGGGGATCGGCAGGGTGAGACCCGGCAGGTTGACCCCCTTGTGATCCGAAAGGCGTCCACCCACCGTGACGCGCGTATCGAGGTACTCGGCCGTTTGGCGGGTCACCTCCAGGCGGATGCGTCCGTCATCCAGCAGGAGGACCGATCCCACACTTGCGGCGGCCATGATCTCCGGGTGCGGGAGTTGCACGCGCGCGCCGTCTCCCGGTGTGGCCTTGAGATCGAGGCGCAGGCTGCGGCCCCACTGCAGCACCACATGGCCGGATGCGAAGCGGCCCACGCGAAGCTTGGGGCCCTGCAAGTCTGCCAGCACGCCAATGGGGCGGCCGACCTTCTTCTCCACGCGGCGGATATTGTCGATCACCTCGGCATGGCCATCCTGGGTGCCGTGGCTGAAGTTCACCCGGAACACATCGGCACCGGTCCGGAACAACTCCTCCAGTCGCTCCGGCGTCGAGGACGCTGGACCGATAGTGGCTACGATCTTAACGCGCCGGCGCCGGCGGATCGCTTCAGCCACGCGGGTGGTCTCCTAAGGGGGGCGAATCCAGAGTGGCCAAAGTGACTGTCCCGAGGGCAGGCGGCAAGCGGCGCCATCATTACAGCGAATTATCTTGGCGACCGGCGACGCGCGGGAGACATAGGGCGCAGGCGATCCGCTTGAGGGAGCGAGGTCGCGGGAGCTCGCCTTGCTGACCGCCCTTACTGCTGCTTTCGCCATTTCTGCCCAAGGGCTGGAGATGCCCCGTGTGCCCGCGATCCAGCGGGATCCCCAGATTACCTACCTGGACCGTACCGGCGTCCTTATCGGCGTGCGCGGCGGGCGGTTTGCGCCGCCGGTAGATGTGGCGAAACTGCCCCCTCACGTAGCGGCTGCCTTTGTGGCTATCGAGGACCGGCGCTTCTACGAGCACAAGGGGTTCGATGCGCGAGGCATCGCCCGCGCCATCGTGACAGGTATTGAGGCGGGTCGCGCGACCCAGGGCGCATCGACGATCACCCAGCAACTGGCGCGAAACCTGTTCCTGAGCCAGGACCGGACCCTTGAGCGCAAGGCCACCGAACTGGCCTACGCGATCCAGCTCGAGCAGATTTACTCGAAGCAGCAGATCCTGGGGTTGTATCTAAGCCGGGTCTATTTCGGATCGGGCGCCTATGGCCTCGAAGCCGCGTCCCAGCGCTTTTTCAGCAAACCGGCAGCCCGGCTTTCAATAAGAGAAGCGGCCATGCTGGCAGGCGTCCTGAAGTCGCCCACGGCCTACAATCCGGCGGAGGCGACGGAGCGTTGTCTGGAACGGTCACGGCTGGTGCTTGACGCCATGGTCGACACCGGCGCCATCACGCCGGCCCAGCGGACAAAGGCCGCGGCTCAAGCACCGCGGGTGTTCAAAACCGCGGCGACCGCGCCCTCGCAATACTTCGTGGACTGGGTGGACGGACAAGTCCGACAGATGGTTCCAAAATTGACGCGGGACCTCACTGTCGAGACCACCCTGGATCAGCCCATGGAAGTTGCGGCTGGCGCGGCGGCAACGTCGGCGGTGAGCCGCTTCAAGGATCAGAAATCCCAGCAGGCTGCGTTGGTGGCTGTTGACGGCCAGGGCGCCGTACGCGCGATGGTGGGCGGCGCAAACTATGCTGTAGCGCCTTACAACCGTGCGGCCAGCGCCCGGCGGCAGGCCGGCTCGGCGTGGAAGCCGTTCGTCTATCTGACCGCGCTGGAGGCTGGGCAAACGCCGGACACCCCGGTCATCGACGAGCCTGTGACCATCGGTAACTGGTCACCGCAAAACTACGAACCCGGAGTTCTGGGGCCGATGACGCTTGAGGCGGCGCTGGCAAAGTCCGTGAACACAGTCGCGGCGCGGCTCGCTGATGAGGTCGGGCGTCCGCAGGTGGCCGCCACCGCGCGGCGTCTCGGGATCGCCTCGA
>NZ_JBILRO010000074.1:0-13314 GCF_044372605.1 Phenylobacterium sp. | reverse complement strand
AAGGTGGTGATTTGAGCGGGGTCGGAGCCGGCCTGTTTCCAGGCCGCTAAATCGGCCCGGGTCTGCTCGTTTGGCGGATAGACGCCGTATAGGCCCTCGCCGTTGCGGACACGGGCGACGAGATACTCCTCGAAGATATCGCGCTGCTCTCCGACGTCGGCGATTTCCGCCGCGAGGCTCCTGGGGATCACGGTAATGCCGTCGCCGTCGCCGACAATGATATCGCCGGGATAGACCGCCACGTCGGCGCACGAGATCGGCGTCTGCAGGTCGGCGGTGCGGTGGAATGAGAGGCGCGTCGAGGCCGTGACCTGACGGGCATAGGCGGGGATGCCCATCTGGGCGATCTCGACCCCGTCGCGCAGTGCGCCGTCGGTAACAATGCCCGCCACGCCTCTCACCATCATGCGTGTGAGGAGGATGTTGCCGGCCGATGCGGCGCGGCAGTCATTACGGCTGTCGATGACCAGCACCTGGCCCGGGCCAATTGCCTCTGCGGCTTCCCATTGCAGATTGTCGGGCGTCGGATAGGGCTTGAGGGTCTCATAAGTGTCGAGGTCCTCGCGCGCGGGTATGAAGCGCATGGTGTAGGCCTCGCCCGCGAAACGCGCCTTGTCTGGATTGAGCGGCGTCAGGCCGACCAGGAAACATTGCTTGAGGCCGCGCCGGAACAGTTCCGTCGTCAAGGTGCCGCTCGAGATGCGAGACAGTCTTTCAATGACGCCCTCCGGCAAGGGAGTGAGCGGCGGCGCGATGCGATTCATGCTGTGACTTAGGCTCCTTGAATGAGGCGGCCGATTGCGTCCCGACCTTCTCACATTGTGATTAAACACTAGCCACAATTCGGGGGCGTCCTGCAAGCGTGAAACGTCACGCTTACGCTTCGCGAAGCGACGGTCCCCACAATATATCAATGAATACAATTACAAAACCGTTGTTAGCCGCGAGGGTCCGCTTCCGCCGCTGCCCGCCCAGATTGGCCTGTATCTATAATTCGAACCTCTCGCTGTGGCGTTAGCGCGCGGAAAAGCCCACGATGTAATAAAAATTGGATAGACGGCTCTCGGTATCGCGCTTATCGTCCACATAGTGATTAGACGCTGTCGTCCTTGCCCTGGGTCAAGGCCGCTTCAAGACGTGCACAAAGTTGGATCCACGCAGCGCGTGGTAGAGGGGAAGAAATGACGAGCAAGAGTGCGATCTTCGTGGGCGTGTCGGCCCTGGTTCTTTGCGCAGCCAACGCGGCCTGGGCCCAGACCGCCCCGGCGGTCAGCGCGGCCGTCGAGGAAATCGTCGTCACCGGCAGCCGCGTGTCCCGCGTGGGCTTCCAGGCGCCAACCCCGGTCACCGCCGTCAGCGCCGAACAGCTACGGCTGGCCAACCCAGGCAGCATCAGCGATGCCTTGCGTCAGCTGCCATCTCTCAGCGCGTCCACGGGCCCTCGCGGATCGAACGGCTCGGTCGGCGCCGGCGGGGCGTTTCTTAACCTGCGCCGGCTTGGCGCGCCACGCACCCTGACCCTGCTGGACGGGCGCCGTTTTGTCCCCAGCGGCAGCAACAGCACCATCGACACCGCGCTGTTTCCTCAGAACCTGATTTCCAGCGTCGAGGTAGTCACGGGCGGCGCCTCGGCGGCCTATGGCTCGGACGCCGTCGCCGGCGTGGTGAACTTCATCCTTGATAAGGACTACACCGGCTTCAAGGGCGAGGTCATGGGCGGCATCTCCAGCCGCAACGACAACGGCGAGGGGAAGATCAGCCTTGCCTATGGCGCCGACTTCGCCGAACGCGGCCACCTTCTGCTCAGCGTCGAAGCCTATAAGAGCGCTGGCGTCGATGATATACAGGATCGGCCGAATTACCGCCGGAGCTGCGAGGTCGTGCTAAACCCGGGCGGCACCACCGCCCGGACCTTCGCCTGCGACGTGCGGTCCTCCATCGCCAATTTCGCCGGCCTCATCTCGGCGGGCCCGCTCCGGGGTACGACGTTCGACACCAACAGCAACGCCATCCCCTACAATTTCGGCTCCTTGACCAGCGCGACGACACAGGTGGGCGGCGACGGCCCCTTGATCCAGTTCTTGCCGCTGCAGGTCCCCGCCCAGCGCGGTGTCTTCTTCGGCCGCAGCACCTGGGACTTCAACGACAACCTGCAGGGTTTCTTCGAGGCGAACTACGGATCGACGGAATACGTCTACCAGATCGGATCCTACAGCCAGGCGATCGCCTCGACGGCCCTGACGATTTTCAACGACAACGCCTACCTGACGCCGGTCTTCAAGGCGACGTTGGCTAGCCGCGGCGTGGCCAATTTCCGCCTCGGCAAGTACGACCGCATGCTGCCCCGCACCGAAATCCGGAACCTGAACGACACCCGTCGTTTCGTGGTCGGGCTCGAAGGTGATTTCCACGACTGGAAATGGCAGGCCCACGCAGGCCTAGGCCAGAACCGCCAAGGCCTGGATGCTCGCTACAACCAGCTCGCCGAGAACTATCAGCGCGCCTCCGACGCGGTGTTCAACGCGTCGGGCCAGATCGTCTGCCGGTCCACCCTGACCGCACCGGGCAACGGCTGCGTGCCTATCAATGCGCTGGGCGAACACGCGTACAGCGAAGCGGCGCTCAACTACATCACCGGCACCAGCTACACGACGGTGCAAACCAAACAGGACACAGCGGCCTTCACATTCGACGGCGAACCCCTGAATCTCCCGGCGGGCCCGGTCTCGCTGGCCGGCGGCTTCGAGTACCGCAAGGAGAGCATCCGGGCCAAGGCCGATCCGCGGTCGCTCGAGTTCAACGCCTTCTCCAACGCAACCGGCCCTTTCCGCGCTGGGAACTATCGTGACCAGGCCGGCAGCTTTGATGTCTACGAAGGGTTCGCCGAAACCGTCGTGCCGATCCTGAAAGATGTCCCGCTGGCCCAAGAGCTGGATTTTAACGGCGCGATCCGTCGCACCCGCTACTCCACCAGCGGCAGCGTCACGACCTGGAAGGCCGGCCTGGCCTATCGGCCGGTGAGCTTCCTGCGCTTCCGCGCCACCAAGTCCCGCGATATCCGCGCACCCAATATCACCGAACTGTTCAACTCGGGTTCCAGCGCGCGCACCCAGCAGTTCCTGGATCAATTTTATAATCCACCGCGCAACACGGTGAACATTCTCACCATCACCAACGGAAACCCCTACCTGAAGCCGGAAAAGGCCGATACGCTGACTATGGGCGTCGTCGTTTCGCCCACCTTCGCGCCCGGCCTGGATATCTCGGTCGATGGCTACGACATCACGATCGATGGGGCGATCGCTGCGGTCAGTGCATCCCAGTCGACGCTCGACTGCCGCAATGGGTCCACTGAAGCCTGTGCGCGAGCTATCCGCGATGCAGCCGGCAACGTGACCACGGCCTTCGCCGTGCCGGTCAACCAGCGCGAACTACGCTCAAAGGGCATCGATCTCGAAATCAGCTACCGGAAGGAGCTCAGCGAACTTTCGCCGTCCCTGCCGGGCCGGCTCGACCTGCGGTTCCTCGGCAACTATGTGCAGAAATCCTACAACGTGGCCCCTGGCGCGAAGATCGTCGATCGCACCGGCGACTCCTCCGAACCGGCCTGGCGCTGGGTGGCCTCTGCTTCCTACCGCAACGGGCCGCTGACGCTGTCGAGCCAGGCGCGGTACAGTGGGTCAGGGCCCTATGACAGCACCACCCTGGCCTCCGATCTGCCGCAGAAGGATATCGACGGCCAGGTCATCTTCGACGGCCGTGTGGCCTATGCCTTCAACGTTCTGGGCGGCGACTACACCGCCTACCTCAACGTCCAGAATATCGGCGACAAGCTGCCGCCCGCCTTCACCCCCTTTGGCGGCGAGAACTTCGATCCGATCGGCCGCTACTTCCGCGTCGGCCTGAATTTCGCCTACTAGATCGAACCCCGAGAGGAGCGCCGCCATGACCGATTTGAATCGTCGTCACCTACTGGGAGCCACGGGCGCCGGCGTCGCCATCAGTGCGATGGGCGGGGCAGGGAACGGGGCCCTGGCTCAGGCCCGGCGGCCGGCCGGGCCGCGCAAGCCCGTGCTGATGAAGCTCGGGACCCAAGAGCCCACTGACGTGCCTAACCTGATACGTTTTCAGCGCTACGGCGTTAAGAACGTGTGCGGCTGGTACACGATCGCCGACCCCAGGCGCCTCCACCCCACCGTCGACGAACTCAAGGCGGTGGTGGACCTTTGCGCCAAGTATGGCGTTCAAGTCGACCTGACAGACAGCCAGATCGGCCGCGGCGAAAAGTCGGCGGTCATGATGATGGGCTCGGGGGCGGAGCGTGACCGCGAGATCGAGGCGTTCCAGAACACAATCCGCAACTGCGCCGCGGCCGGCGTGCCCAGCATTAAGTACTATCTCTCCGTTCTGCCGATCATGCGGTCCGGCCTGGTCCCGGGCCGCGGCGACACGCTGTACAACAAGTGGAACTACGCGGAGGCCGTCGCCGACCCTTCCCGCGTGCTGGCTCTGCGCCTGAAAGACGCCGCCGGAACCTACGCCGAACGCGCCGGTCTGCCGTCGTCCTACAGCGCCGACCTAATGTGGGAGCGGATCACCTATTTCCTGAACCAGGTCGTCCCGGTCGCCAACGAGTACAAGGTGAAACTGGCCCAGCACCCGCACGACCCCGGCCTGCCCAAGGAAGGTTTCCTGCAGATCGCCAGCGTCCTGGCCAATGTCGATGGGCTCAAGCGCTTCATCAGCATCCAGGAGAGCCCGTATCACGGCCTGAACTTCTGCCAAGGCACCGTCTGCGAGATGCTCGAGAAGCCCGCCGAACAGATCAACGACGTCATCCGCTATTTCGGCAGCCGCAAGAAGATTTTCAATGTCCACTTCCGCAACATCCGCGGCGGAATGAGCAATAACGTCGCGGAAAACTTCCCCGACGACGGCGACATCGACATGGCCGGCGCGGTCGAGGCGTATCGTGAGGTCGGCTACGACGGCATGCTCTGCCCGGACCATATTCCGGTTCACCGCACCGTGGGCGGCCGCGAGGCCGTCGAGTCGGCTGAGGATCAATCCTGGGCATTCAACTACGGTTACATCCGCGCCCTGTTGCAGAGCGCGGCGAAGGCGCGCGCCTAAGCCGCGATCGAATGGCTCGCGGCGGGCGCTGCGAGTTGATAGATGACACGGATGAAGCCTGGTTCGCACGACTCTGCAGACATCCCTCGATCTGCCGCCTCCGGGACGCAGCTGCTGGACAAGGCGCTGGATCTGATCGACCTGGTCGCGGCCTCGGACCAGCGGCTGACGGCCAACGCGATCGCCCAGATGACCGGCCATCCCAAGCCGACCGTCTATCGGATCCTGGCCGCGCTCGTCCGGCGCGGGATGCTCGCCCTCGACCGCCGCGACCAGGCCTATGAGGTCGGGCTCCACTTCACCGAACTGTCGGCGACAATCGGCAAGAGCCACCGGCTGGTGACGCTGGCTGAAGACGAGCTGATCCGCCTGTCCGAACGCACCGGCGAGACCATCTCACTGGCGGTGCCAGAGCCGGACGCGGCGCGTATCGTCGGCCGTTACAGCATGGGCATCGAGAGCGTGAGCGAGACGGTGACGGGCGCTAAGCGGCCGTTTCACGCGACCTCCATCGGCAAGGCGATGTTGGCCTGGATGCCGCAGCCCGCGATCGACCGCTATGTGCGCCGTGGTGTGCTGCAGGCTCTGACGCCAAGGACGCTGGTCGACAAGGCCGCCCTGCTCGAGGATCTCCAGCTGATCCGTGCGCGCGGCTATGCTTTCGACGACGAAGAAATCATCGTCGGCGTCCGCTGCGTCGCGGCGCCCCTACTACGCGCTGACGGCGAAGTGGTCGGCGCGGTCAGCCTATCCGCCCCGGCCAACAGGATGCCGCCTGCGCGCGTGCGGGCCCTGGCCGCGGCCCTGTCGGAAGTGGCCGACGGCGTTATCCGGCGCCTACAGGGCTCGGCGGTCGTCGCGGGAATACAGAAGGACGTCAAATGTCTGCGTGAGGGCGGGCTGTTCCAGCCTGTGGCGATCGGCGTCGGCGGCGACATCCGCGTTGTCGATGCAGCCGCGCCGGCCATCCACACCCTGGACAGGGGGGGAACCCTGCTTACCAGCGAGCGGCTGCCGTTCATCCCGGTCTGCGCGGCCATCGACAGCGACGGCACGGTCCTGCTCGGCGAAGGCCGCAACCTGTACCTCTGGCAGCCTGCGGGGCCCAAGCTGCAGAAAACGTTCGACCTGACCGTGGCCGCCCTGGCCGACGATGGACAGGCGAGACTGTACGTCGCCCTGGGCGGACCGGCCGGGCGCATCGAAAACGTCGCGACGGGCAAAGCCATTATCGAAGCGGATTTCCCAATTCTGGCCCTGGCGGCAGAGGCGGGGCTGCTCGCCGTGCTGTATACGGACGGTCGCCTGCAGTTGCGTGAAGCTGTCGGCGGTGCGCTGGTGCGAGAGATCGGGCTGGACTCCACTCTGGGCCAACCGAGCTGTGTCGCCCTCGCGCACGACCGGGTTTGGGTTTCCGGGCCGGACATGTGGCGGGTGATGTCGTTCCCGCTGAAAGGCGGCGGCGCCCAGAACTTCACGATGCCGGAGGGGGGCATGACGGCATTAGCGGGCGGCCTGGACGGCATGCTGGCGGGCGGGTCGCATATGAACGCCGAGGTATCGGGCACCATGCCCGGACGGCCCGGCTCACTGTACGCCATCGCGCTCGCAGAGGACAAATGAAGTCAAATCGCGATATTCTAGGGGCAATAGCACTTATTTCGTAGTGCTAACCTCATAATGTGATATTTCAAGAGGGCCGACGCAGAGCGGCGCTGGAAGCATCGCGGGAGGCGGCCATCATGCCCACCATCAGTCGGGTGCCGGGTTGGCGGCGCTACTATGCGCTGGCGCTGATCACCTTCATCCTGACCCTCGCCACGGCGGACCGAGCCACGCTCTCGGTCGCCGGCCCCGACCTTTCCCGCGAAATCGGCATGTCGCCCGTCAAGATGGGCTGGCTTTTTTCGGCCTTCGCCTGGGCCTACGTCCTGGGCCAGGTGCCGGCGGGCTGGATCGCCGACCGGATCAGCGCCAAGACCGCCATGATGGCGGGACTGGTGCTGTGGTCCTGCGTGACGTTCTTCATGGGCGCCGCTGCGCACACGGCCGCGCCCTTCATCAGCCTGATGATCCTGCGGTTCATGCTGGGGCTGTTCGAATCCCCGGTCGGACCGGCCTCGGGACGCGTCATCGCCAACTGGTTTCCGTCCCGCGAACGGGGGACGGCTGGCTCGATCTTCAACAGCGCGCAGTATCTGTCGCTGTTTCTGTTCACGCCCTTAATGGCGTGGATCAATTATAAGTTCGGGTGGGAACACATCTTCACCGTCATGGGCGGGGTAGGGCTGATGGCGGCCGTGCTCTGGTGGCGAACCTTCCACACGCCCGTCGATCACCCGAAACTGTCTGCCGCTGAGCTCGACTACATCGAGGAGGGCGGGGCCCTTGTTGGCCGCAGGCCGGCGGGCGGCGAAAGGAACAAGGTGCGGTTCTCGGAGATCATGGGACTGTTCAAGTCTCGGATGCTCGTGGGCATTTTCATCGCGCAATACTGCATTAACGGCCTGACCTGGTTCTTCGTCTCCTGGTTCCCGACCTATCTGGTGACCGATCGCGGCTTTTCGATCCTCAATGCGGGTTTCGCCGCCAGTTTGCCGGCGATGTTCGGCTGCATCGGCGCCTACTCGTCGGGTTTCTTCAGCGACACGATCTTCCGCCGCACAGGTTCGCTCAGCCTCGGACGGAAAATCCCGATCACGATCGGCCTCCTGCTCAGCACCAGCATCATTTTGTGCAATTACGTCGACTCCGAGAATGTCGTCATCGCCCTCATGTGCGTGGCGCTGTTCGGCAAGGGTTTCGGGTCGCTGGGCTGGGCGATCATCGCCGACACGGCTCCGGTGCGGACTATTGGCATCACGGGCGGGGTCTTTAACTCGCTTGGCAATATCGCGGGCATCGTGACTCCGATCGTCATTGGCCATCTCGTCGCCAGCAAGGGCAACTTCGAATGGGCGCTGGTCTATGTAGGCTTGCATGGCCTCGTGGCCATCGCGAGTTATTGGATCATCGTCGGCCCGCTGCGGCGCTTGCCGGACTAAGCTGACCGAGAAAGTCATGATGTTGAACATGAGCCCGTCGGTCGCCGCAACGCGGTCGCCATCCACCTCCGATTGGCGGGCCGAATGATGCCGCTGACCGGAAAACTGCTGATCGGCTCACGCCTGGTCGCCGGGACGGACGCCGAGGTCCTTGCCTACAACCCCGCGGACGGCTCCACCCTGCAGCCGCCTTTCCTGGGCGCGAGCGCCGCCCAGACGGCTGAGGCCTGCGATCTGGCCTGGGCTGCCTTCGATTCCTTCAGGGACACCCGTTCGTCGGTCCGGGCCGATTTCCTCGACGCGATCGCCGAGAACATCCTGGGTCTGGGCGACGCCCTGATCGAGCGCGCCGCCGCCGAGACAGGTCTGCCCCCCGGCCGCCTCACCGGCGAGCGTGGACGCACCATCGGCCAACTGCGGCAGTTCGCCGAGCTGGTGCGCAGCGGCGACTGGATCGAAGCGCGCATCGACACGGCCATGCCCGACCGGCAACCGCTGGCGCGGTCCGATCTGCGGCAGCGCCAGATCGGGCTTGGTCCGGTCGCGGTCTTCGGCGCCAGCAATTTCCCGCTGGCCTTTTCCGTCGCCGGCGGGGACACGGCGGCCGCCCTGGCCGCCGGCTGCCCCGTCGTCGTCAAGGCCCACTCCGCGCACCTTGGAACATCCGAGCTGGTCGGGCGGGCAATCCAGGCTGCAGTCGCGCAGGCGGGACTGCATGAGGGCGTGTTCTCGATGCTTCTGGGCGCCGGCGTGGCGATCGGCCAGGCGCTGGCGTCGAATCCCGCGATCAAGGCGGTCGGGTTCACCGGTTCACGGGCCGGCGGCCTGGCGCTCATGGCCGCCGCGGCTTCCCGGCCGGAGCCGATCCCTGTCTATGCCGAAATGAGCAGCATCAATCCGATGGTGCTGCTGCCCGCCGCTCTCGCCGCGCGGCCGGTCGACATCGCGAACGGCTATGTTGCATCGCTTACTCTGGGTGCGGGCCAATTTTGCACGAACCCCGGACTGGTCCTGGCGGTCGACGGTCCAGGGTTTGACGCGTTCATCGAAGCCGCGCGCGCCAGTGTCACGGTCACCACGCCGGCGACGATGCTCACCGCCGCCATCCATCGCGAATTCACTTCCGGCTTAGCGAGACTGGCGGGGCATCCTGCGACGGAAACCTTGGCAAGTGGCGCGAAAGGCGGACCGAACCAGTCGCAGGCCCACCTCTTCAGCGTCCAGGCCTCGGACCTGATCGCCGACACTGCGCTTCAGGGCGAGGTTTTCGGCCCCGCCTCGGTTGTCGTGCGTTGCGCCTCGCTCGATGAGATGACGGCCGTACTGGAAAGCCTGGAAGGACAGCTAACTATCACGTTGCAAATCGAAGATCCGGATCTCGACACCGCTCGCGGCCTGCGTCCGATACTGGAACGCAAGGCCGGGCGAATCCTGATCAATGGCTATCCGACTGGTGTTGAGGTGTCACCCGCCATGGTGCACGGCGGCCCGTTCCCGGCGACGTCGGACGGCCGCAGTACGTCTGTCGGCACCTTGGCGATACGCCGGTTTCTACGGCCTGTTTGCTACCAGGACTTCCCACAGTCGCTGCTGCCCAGTGTGCTTACAGACAGTGACAGTCGTCATTTGGAGCGCCTGGTGGATGGCCGGCCCATGGCTGGGTCGCGTAACGGGGTAGACCTGCTTGTCGGCTAAGACGCCTGAGACTGCGGACCGATCGGTAACGACATCTCGCGTTTGACCGGGGTCGATTGCAGCACAATCGCGGGCCTGCGTGGGCCGAACGAGCGGCCATAGCGCCGCCTGTTTATTCGGATATCACTCCCAGGACGGCGCCGGGACGAAGCACGGATTTAAGCCGATGGGCGGCTGGCGCATTGGCAATACCATCGACGGCGCGCAGGCCGAGTACCTTCTGGTGCCGGACGCCATGACCAACCTTGCACCCAATCCGGACGGGCTCATTGATGAGCAGGTGCTGATGTGCCCAGACATCATGTCGACGGGCTTTTCCGGGCCGAGAGCGGACAGGTTCGCATCGGCGACACGGTGGCAGTCTTCGCCCAGGGGCCGATCGGACTTTGCGCCACTGCCCGGGCGCGTCTGATGGGTGCCACCACCGTTATCGGCGTGGAGTCGGTGCCCGAGCGGATGGCCATCGCCCGCCGGATGGGTGCCGACCACATCGTGGAGTTCACGAAAGGCGACGCGGTCGGCGAGGTGCTGGCAGTCTAACTGTAAAAGGTCTCCAGTTTGGCGCGTTTGGGTGCCGAAGCGGGGCTATTCGTGAAGCCGATCTCGTTCAAACGCCATCGGTTCCCGGCGGATGTGATCCGCCAGGCAGTATGGCTGTATTTCCGCTTCACGCTCAGCATTCGGGATGTCGAGGAACTGCTCTCCCAGCGCGGAATCGAAGTCAGCCGCGAGACGGTTCGATGCTGGGTTATCAAGTTTGGCCCGCTGATCGCGGCGAACTTGCGTCGGCGTCGTCAGCCGCCGACCGGCCGCTGGCATCTGGATGAGATGTACGTCCGCATCGGTGGCCGCAAGATGTGGCTCTGGCGGGCCGTCGATGATGAGGGCGAGGTTCTCGATGTCCTTGTCCAGAAGCGCCGGAACAAAGCAGCTGCGCTGAAGTTGTTGCGTCGGCTTTTGCGAAACCAGGGCCTTCACCCCGAGACGATCACGACCGACAAGCTGGCGTCTTACGGTGCCGCCGTCCGCGACCTAGGGCTGAAAGGCGTCCATCGACCGGGTGGGATGCAGGCCAACAATCGCGCTGAGAACAGCCACCTTCCGATCCGACGACGAGAGCGGAAACAGCAAAAATTCAAGTCGCAGGGCTCAGCCCAACGGTTCCTCTCTACCCACGCCGCCATCTACAACTGCTTCAACGTCCAGGAACATCTGATCCGCCGATCCACGCTACGGACGTTCCGGGCGGCGGCCCATCAGGCGTGGGCGGAAGCGGCCGTTGCCGCCTGATTGGGGATAGGGGAGGGCGGCTTGCGATCAGGCGGAGTTAACCTGCCAGTCCCCGTCCAGATCTCATCGCCGCTCGGTGTTCTGGCGCATGGACTGGACTCGCCGCGAGCGGATCTTCGAGGCGAACATCGGGCCGAACCAATTGACCCTAAGCCGCACCGTCTCATGGCAGATGTCGATGCCCCGCTCGAAGGCCAGGTATTCGACGTTGCGTAGTGACAGCGGGAATCGCACGTACAGCATTGCCACCATCTGGATCACCTCGGGCGACGAGTCGAACCAGCGGAACGGGTTGTTGGGCCTAGGATTGCAGGCCATCGGAGGCGGTTATCACGGCCGAACCGCCACGGTTTTTACCTGACAGCACGCCCTTGTCTATTCCATTCTCGCTCAGATTGTCCTTGCCTTCATTCCCAACCTGATGAGTAAATGCAGGGTCGCGCTGGGGGAAACTGATGCCTTTCGAATTGCTGCGAGCGGCTGCGGCCGTGAGTTCGGGCGGCCCCGTCGCGGGCCTGCCGCCGGGTATGCTCCGACTTTCCCTCGAGTATGCGCAGCCTGCAAACGTCGCGGTCGAACGGGCGCGCATCGCCGATCTCCTGGGGGCGAACGGCTTCGACCTGCAGGCCCTCGCGGAAGACGACACGATCCTGATCCTGCAGTTCCCGGGCGTGCTGCGCAAACAGTCGGCGACCTTCCTGTTCCGGGAGGCCGATTCCCTCGTCGATGCCCTAGGCCTGGTGTCGGCTACCCCCGACGTCGATCCGGGTTGGATCGGCGCCGACGAACTCGGCCGCGACGCCCCCGAGAGCGTGCCGGGCCTGGTGGCTGCAATCTGCGAATCTAATGCACCGAAACCGCATGATCCCCTTTGGGCGGTGAAGGCCGTGCGGGCCGACCAGGCTTGGGCGGCCCACGGCGCGTCGGGCGCGGGAATCCTAGTCGGGCAGCCCGATACCGGCGTGGCGACCCACGACGAACTCGTCGGCGGTGTGGATATCGCCAAGGGCGTGAACATCCTGACAGGCGGCGGGCCTCCCATCGATCCGCTGACCCACGCTGGCAACCCCGGACACGGCACCGCCACGTCGAGTTGCGTGACGAGCCGCACGGCCGGCCTGATCGCCGGCACCGCACCCGGCGCGATGATCGTCCCGGTGCGATGCGTTAACTTGGTGGTACTGAGTAGCGGCGCGGCGGTCGCGGCGGCGATCGACCATGCCCGAAACCAGGGCTGTCACGTAATCACCATGAGCCTCGGAGGCCCGGTGCCCTTCCCGGACCTGCGCAACGCCATCCGGCGCGCCGTGAAGGCCGGGATGATCGTTTTGGCCGCGGCCGGCAATTGCGTAGGGCTGGTGGTCTACCCGGCTTGGGACGATGACGTCATCGCGGTCGCGGGCGTCGACGAGCACGACCGGCGCTGGAAGGGCTCGAGCCATGGCTCGGCCGTGGACATCTCCGCCCCGGCCGAGAATGTCTTCGTCGCCCGCCGCTCCACCCCGACCGATCTCAACCTGGGCATGGTCCACCCGGGTCAGGGGACCTCCTTCGCCGTCGCCATCACGGCCGGCGTCGCAGCGCTGTGGTTGTCGCGTTTCGGGGTTGCAGCCGTCAGGAATCAAGCGAACAGCCATGGCTTGACGACGCAGACGCTCTTCCGCGCCGCGGTTCGCAAGACGGCGCGTAGGCCCGCCGGATGGCCTACAGACATGGGTGCCGGCGTCGTCGATGCGCTCGCGCTCCTGGACCTGCCTCTCGACCAGATCTTCCCGCCGCCGTCTCCGCCCGCGGGTCCGGGGGTGCCGCCGGCAGGCGGCCCGCTGTCCTCGCCCAGCCATCACCCATTGCGTCAGACGTTGGGACCGAACTTCGATTGGGCGCGGTTTGGCGCCGAGGCCGGCTTCCTCGCCCTTGACCGCGCGCAACGTGAGCAGGCCACCCGGCAGGCTGCCCTGGAGTCCCCCGTCGCGCCCCGGCCGTCGCCTGGCCTCGTCGCCGCCCTGCGCGCCGTCGAACTCGAAGTGACTTCAGTGCTGGGCGCGCCCGCTGTCGTCACCTCGCCCCTGACGCCTGCGCTCTCGCCGCGCCAGGCGATCCGAATCGTCGCCAGCTCCGGCCTCGTGCGAAGCGGTGGCGTCGAAAACGCCGG
>NZ_JBILRO010000086.1:0-12605 GCF_044372605.1 Phenylobacterium sp. | reverse complement strand
GGCGATCGCCGCGCGCGGCGATGAAGTCTGCAGCCACGGCTATCGCTGGGCCCACCAGTTCTGGATGGACGAGACCAAGGAGCGGGAGTTCATCCGCAAGGCCGCCGAAAGCCTGGAGCAGACCACCGGCCAGCGTCCGGTCGGCTGGCTGTCGCGCTACCTGCACACCGAGGCGACACGCCGGCTGCTGGTGGAGGAAGGCTTTTCCTACCACATGGACGACTACTCCGACGACTTCCCCTTCTGGGAGACCGTCGAGATGACCGACGGGTCAAGGCGCCCGATGCTGATGATGCCCTATGCACTGGACTCCAATGACATGAAGTTCTGGCTGGCCCCGTCGCTGACCGCGCGCGACTGGTTGCAGTACGCGACCGACACCTTCGACTGGCTGGCCGACGAGGCCGAACGGGAGGGCGCCCGTTACATGAGCCTGGGCCTGCATCTCCGGATCATAGGACGACCAGGCCGCATCGGGGCGCTGAAGGGCTTCCTGGACCACATCGCCAAGCGGCCCGACGTATGGATCGCCAGTCGCAGGGAGATCGCCGAGGCGTTCGCAGCGGCAGTCCCGGCGCCGGTTTGATCTGCGGCCGGGGCAGAAAGAGCAAGGCAGCCCGCGCTGGCGGGAAGCTTGCCGCTCCAGGTTTCAACGGCACACCAGGCCGTTCGGGATGACGACGGGTGGAGATCGCGTTGACCTGAGCGAGAGCCCCGCGTAATTTGTCCGGACAATTTCTCCGGACACGCCCCATCCATGACCTTTCGGTCTCTGCTTTTTGTACCCGGCAACCGTCCCGAGCGGTTCGAGAAGGCGCTGGGCGCAGGCGCGGATGCAGTCTGCTTCGATCTTGAGGACGCGGTTGCGCCCGAGGCCAAGGATGCTGCGCGCGCGGCAGTTATCGACTTCCTCTCCCGGGGTGGGCGCGCCGGCCTGGGCGTGCGGATCAACGGACCGGCGAGTGAACATCTGGACGCCGATTGTCGCGCACTCTCCGGTCTGCCTGTCGCGTTCGTGATGATCCCCAAGGTTGAGTCGCCGGGACAGGTGGCCAGTCTAAGCCTGCGACTGGGAGATGCGCGGCCCCTCTGGCCGATCATTGAAAGCCCGGAAGGTCTTCGACAGGCCTGGGACATCGCGTCTGCGGTTGGCGTCGGCGGTGTCCTGTTCGGCGCCGCCGACTACTCAGCAGAAGTCGGGTGCACACTGGAATGGGACGCGCTGCTTTATGCCCGCGGCGCCCTGGCGGCCGCTGCCGCCCGCGCCGGCGTAGAACTGCTGGACGTGCCCTATCTGGATATCGCCGACGAGACCGGCCTGGCAGACTCGACCGGCCGCGCCAAGGCTCTCGGTTTCACCGGCCGCGCCTGCATCCATCCGGGTCAGGTCGAGATTGTGAACACCGCCTACACGCCCGCCGCGGCGGAGGTCGACCGGGCACGCCGCATTGTCTCAGCCTTTGACGCCTCCAATGGCGGGGCCGCCCTGCTGGAAGGTAAGCTTATTGAACTGCCGGTGGTCCGCGCCGCGCGGCGAACCCTTGAACGCACGGGAGTCTGAGTTGGTGCAGAACTGGAAAGAGGTGGGGCCGCAGCGCTACCGCGAGACCTTCGGACGCTACTTCGAGGACTTCCACATTGGCGACGTTTACGAGCACCGGCCCGGCAAAACGGTCACCGAGTATGACAACCACCTCTTCACCCTGCTGACCCTCAACACCCACCCGATGCATTTTGACGCCGAGTACGCCAAGGCCTCGGAGTTCAAGCAGAACCTGGTGGTGAGCACCTACACCCTTTCCCTGCTGATCGGGATGAGCGTCACCGACACGTCCCAGAAGGCCATCGCCAACCTGGGCATGGACGACGTGAAGTTCACCGTTCCGGTGTTCGCCGGCGACACCCTCTATGCCGAGAGCGAGGTGCTGGCCAAGCGCGAGAGCCAGTCACGGCCCGGCCAGGGCATCGTCACCATCCGGACGATTGGCAAGAACCAGCGCGGCGAGATGGTCTGCACCTTCACGCGCAACATGCTGATCCCGGGCCGCGGCAACGCGGTCGAAGACAAGGTGGGAACCTACTGATGGACGCGCGCATATCCGAAGCTGACGAACGGGCCATTCTGGACGCTATCGACAAGTGGATCGAGAAGAAGGTCGCCCCCGTCGCCATGCAGCTGGAGCATGATGATGAGTGGCCTGCCGACCTCGTCGACGACATGGTTGAGCTGGGCCTTTTCGGCGCACTCATCGAGCCGGAGTATGGCGGACTTGGGCTGTCAGCCTCGACATATGTGCGGATTGTCACCCGCATCGCCGAGGAGTGGATGAGCCTGACCGGCATCTTCAACTCTCACCTGATGATGGCTCTGGTGGTCCAGAAATTCGGGACCCCGAAACAGCGCGATTACTGGTTGCCGAAGTTCGCCAGCGCCGAGCTGCGCGGCGGCCTGGGCCTGACCGAACCTGATGCCGGCACCGACCTGCAGGCGATCCGCACTGTGGCCCGGCGCGACGGCGACGACTATGTGGTCAACGGGACGAAGACCTGGATTTCCAACGCGATCCAGGGCCACGTCTGCTGCCTTCTGGTGAAGACCGATCCCGACGCGCAGCCCCGACACAAGGGGATGAGCATGTTGATCACCCCCAAGATCAACCCTGAGACCCGCGCGCCCCTGCCCGGTATCTCGAACGGCCGGAAGCTGGAAAAGCTGGGCTACAAGGGGATCGATTCCGGCGAATTCATATTCGAGGACTATCGCTGCTCCGCCGAGCTCAGCCTGGTGGGCGGCGAGGAAGGCAAGGGCTTCGTGATGGCCACCGGCGGTCTGGAGATCGGCCGGATCAATGTGGCGGCTCGCTCGGTCGGCATCGCCAAGCGCGCGCTCAAGGAAAGCGTCAAATACGCCCAGACCCGCCGGACCATGGGCAAGCCGATCGCCGAGCATCAGGCGATCCAGCTCAAGCTGGGCGACATGGCGGCCCGCACCCGCGCGGCCGAGCTGCTGGTTGAAGACGCCGCCCGCGCCTTCGACGCCGGCGGCCGCATCGATATGGAAGCGGGCATGGCCAAGTACTTCGCTTCCGAGACCGCCGTCGAGGTGGCCACAGAGGCCATGCGCATCCACGGCGGTTACGGCTATTCCAAGGAGTATGTGATCGAGCGGCTCTACCGCGACGCGCCGCTGATGTGCATCGGCGAGGGCACCAACGAGATGCAGCGGATCATCATCGCCCGGCAGCTGGTCGCGCGGAACCCGGCCTGATGAAGCGGGTGCTGGAGGGCGTGCGCATCCTGGCCGTCGAGCAGTATGGCGCCGGCCCCTATGGCACCCAGCTGCTGGCGGAACTGGGCGCCGAGGTGGTCAAGATCGAGGCGCCCAGCATGGGTGGCGACATCAGCCGCGCGACCGGACCCTATTTCCTGGGCGAGGGCGATAGCGAGTTTTTCCAGACCTTCTCGCGCTCGAAGAAGTCGATCGCCCTGGAGCTCAAGACCCCGGAGGGCCGCGCCACCTTTGAGGCGCTTGTCCGCACAGCTGACGCCGTGGTCGACAACCTCCGCGGCGACCAGCCCGTCAAGCTGAAGCTGACCTACGCGGCGCTGAAGACAATCAATCCCGCGGTCGTCTGCGCCCATCTCTCGGCCTACGGGCGCGGCAACAGCCGGGAGTCCTGGCCGGGCTATGACTATCTGATGCAGGCCGAGGCCGGCTTCATGACGCTGACCGGCGAGCCCGACGCGCCGCCCACCCGGTTCGGGCTGTCGATGGTCGACTTCATGACGGGCGCGGTCTGGGCGCTGGGGATCGTCTCGGCGGTGCTTTCGGCCCGGCGCACCGGCGAGGGTTGCGAGGTCGACGTCTCGCTATTCGACGTGGCCCTGCACCAGACCTCCTATCCTGCCGTCTGGGCCATGAACGAAGGCCATGACGTAGGCCGCCTGCCCCGCGGCGCCCATCCCTCCATCGCGCCTTCGCAACTGGTTCGCACCAAGGACGGCTGGGGCCTGTTCATGTGCCAGACCCAGAAGTTCTGGGAGATCTTCTGCGCCATGACCGGACGGATGGATCTGGCCAGCGACCCGCGCTTTGCCGACATCCCGGCGCGGCGGGCCAATCTGGCGGCGCTGACGAACCTGCTGGACGCGCAGTTCGCCACCCGGACCACCGACGACTGGCAGGCCTTTTTCGCCGGTCAGGTCCCCTTCGCCCCGGTGCGCGATCTGGCCGAGGCGCTGGAGAATCCCTTCGTCCGAGAGGTGGGGATGCGCGACACCATCGACCACCCGGACCGGCCCGAGGGTCTGCACATGCTGGCCTGCCCCATCAAGATCGACGGCCAGCGCGCGCCGGGCGTGCGGGCGCCGAAGCTGGGGGAGCACACCGCCCGGCTGACGGAGCGCGTCGCATGAAGCTGGAAGGCGTCAAGGTACTGGACCTGTCGCTGTTCCTGCCGGGGCCGATGCTGACCCTGATGATGGCCGACCACGGCGCCGACGTGATCAAGGTCGAGCCGGCGGGCGAGGGCGAGCCCAGCCGTCACATCGGCTATGTGAAGAACGGCGCCTCGGTCTGGTTCCGCAACACCCATCGCGGCAAGCGCTCGATCCAGCTGGACCTGAAATCCGAGGACGGCAAGGCCCTCTTCTGGGCGCTGGCGAAGGAGGCCGATGTGGTGGTCGAGGCGTTCCGACCCGGCGTCGTTGACCGGCTGGGCGTCGGCTACGAGGCCGTCCGCGCGGTCAATCCCGGCATCGTCTACTGCTCGATCAGCGCCTTCGGCCAGGACGGCCCCAACCGCGACCGCCCGGCCCACGATCTGGCCGTCGAGGCGCTGGCGGGCGTGATCGCGCTGAACGAGGGACAGGACGGCAAGCCCGCCTCGCCACATATGCCGGTGGCCGACGCCCTGGCCTCGCTGACGGCGCTCTCGGGCGTGCTGATGGCGCTGCTGCGGCGCCAGACCACGGGGGTCGGCGACTATCTGGACGTGGCGATGCTGGATTCGCTGCTGGCCTGGACGCCCAATGTCACCGGCAAGATCTTCGCCACCGGCGAGCCGCACACGCCCAAGCATGAACGCTCCTGGGGTGGTTCGGCCATGTTCCAGCTCTATGAATGCGCCGACGGCCAGTGGATTGCGCTGGGCGGTTCGGAGGTGAAGTTCGCCCGCAACCTGCTGGACTCCCTGGGGCGGCTGGACCTGTTGCCCTATGCCGAGCTGCAACCCGGGCCCGGCCAGTATCCGCTCAGGGATTTCTACCGCGAGACCTTCCGCACTCGCACCCGCGCCGAGTGGGAGACCTGGTTCGAGGGCAAGGACGTCTGCTTCGCGCCGGTGCGCAATCTGAAGGAGGGCTTCGAGGACCCGGCCGTGGCGGCGCGCGGCATGCTGGCCTTCGACGCCGAGGGCAATGAGGTCGTCGGCACGCCGATCAGGTTCCGCGAGGAGCCGGGGGTGGTCGACCCGGCTATCCCGGAGCTGGACGCGGATCGAGGTCAAATCACCAAGCACGGCTGGGCGTTGCCACGGTCGACGTGATGCTGCACCGTGACCGCCTCGCTGCGAGGAACTGTCAGGCGCCTGTTGCTGAACGTGGTGTGGTTCGTGCAGGGCGCTTGGGTTCCGGAACCCTGTGAATTTTGGCGGGCGTCATCCTGGCGGCGGGCCTCGGCGCCGTCGGGAGATGGTAGGGCGTCGGGAAATCCGCCCCCTATGCACCGTCGCGATGATACGTCATCTCGTACGCAAAGCGGTCGGCGGGATGCAGCGAGTCTGACGCCACGATCACCCGATCCTGCTCATCGAGATAGCGGCGCAGGGTGCGCAGCGCCGCGGTGCCGGGCTTCACGTGGAGGGCTCTGGCCGCCTCTTCGTCCAGCACCTGGGCGGTGATCTGCTGGGCTATGCGGGCGGGGCGCACGCCCCAGCGACGTTCGATCAATTCCTGGACCGCCCCTGGAGATGCGCCGATCTCGCCGGCGATCACAGCAAAGCGCGCGGGAATGAACAGTCGTGTGCGGGCCAGCATCTCGCCGCCCGCTCGCCGGCGCAGGCCATCGGCCACGGCCCAAGGCTCCTCCCCGGCAGTCTCCAGCCAGGCCGCTTCCCAGGCATCCAGGGGCCGGCGCACCGTCGCGCTGATCTCCAGGCGCGCGTCACGGGCGTACTGCATCAGCTCCTGCGGCCCGCCCAGCGGCTGGACGAAGGCGGCGGGACGCTGGGCGGCGATCACCTTGGTGCCGGCGCCTTGACGGCGTTCCACCAGTCCCTCGTCGATGAGAATGCGCAGGGCGTCGCGGGCGGTGTGGCGTGAAACGCCTTCCGTGCGGCAGATCTCCAGTTCGGTGGGCAACTGCGCGCCGACGGGATAGCGCCCGGACCGGATCTCGCTACGGAGCCCGTCGGCCAGAACGTGGTAACGTGGAATGCGCGCCATGTTACGGCTATAGCCCATCGCTCCCCCCTTGACCTACCCCCCTCAGCGCCGTGATATGGAAATATGTCCGGACAAATTCAGACGGTCGCGGAACGCCTGGCCGCCATCCTTTCCCGACCGGTCAGCGTGGTGGATCGCGTGCGGGCGCGACTGCATGTGCTGGACTGGGCCGGATGTGTGAGCGCCGGCGCGGTCGAACCCGGCGCGGCGGAACCCCGGGCGTTGGCGGCGCTGGAAGGCGCGGGCGTCTGTCGCGTGGTCGGCGGTCGTCGGGCAGGGCCACAGGCCGCGGCGCTGGCCAACGGTCCGATGGGCGCGCTGCTTGAAATGGATGACGTGGACAAGCGCGGGCTGCTGCATCCGGGGCCGGTAGTGATGCCGGCGGCGCTGGCCGCCGCGGAGGCTGCCGGGGTTGCAGACGGCAACGCCTTTCTGGACGCCGTTGTGCGCGGCTATGAGGCGATGATCCGGGTGGGCCGCGCGGCCGGTCCGGGGCACTATCGCTATTTTCACGCCACCGGAACCTGCGGCCCGTTTGGCGCGGCGGCGGCGGCGGCGTCGCTGCTGGGCCTGTCGCAGCTTGAGACGGCCTGGGCGCTCGGCAACGCGGGGCAACAGGCCGCTGGCTTGTGGCAGGTCCGGCACGAGCCGGTGTTCACCAAGGCGCTGCACGACGGACGGGCCGCCGCCAACGGCGTGGCCGCCGCGTTCCTGGCGCACGAAGGCTATGCGGGGCCGCTGAGCCACTTCGAGGGAACGCAGGGATTCTTCGCGGCGCTGTGCGACGGCGCCGATCCCGAGGCCGTGGTCGCTGCGCCCGAGCACGGCTGGGCAATCCATGACGTCAGCTTCAAACCCCACGCCGCCTGTCGGCACGCCCACGCCGCCATCGATGCGGTGCTGGTTCTGCGCGCGAGGGCGCTGGGTCAGACAATGGTTCGGCTGGAGGTGGCCAGCTATCGAGACGCCCTGACCTTCTGTGACCGGCCCGACCCCCGCACGCCCGGGGAGGCCAAGTTCTCGTTGCAGCACGCGGCCGCGGCGGCTTGGGCGTTTGGCGATGCCGACCTCGAACGCTTCACGCCGCAGGCGATCGCGAGCGCGGACCTGGTGGCGCTGCGCGGCCGGGTTTCGGTGCGCGAAGACTCCGATTCGACCGCGCGCTACCCTGCGCGCTTTGGCGCCCGCGCCGTCGCAGTGCTGGAGGATGGGACCCGGCTGGAGGTCGAGGTGGCCGATGCGCTGGGAGATCCCGAGCAGCCGGTGGCGCCCGTAGACCTCGAGACCAAGGCGCGAAAGCTGATGACGTGGGGCGGGCTCAATCCAGCGCAAACAGACGGGCTCTGCGCGGCTTGCCTGGAGCTGGGTTCCGTCACCCACGTGGCGGAACTGTCCGCCGCCCTGCCGGGGACCGACGCATGAATCCCGCAGAAGTGCTGGTCGACCATGCCTTGACCCTGCCGTGGGCCGACATGCCGCAGGCAGCGCGGAACGCCGCGGCTACCTTCCTGCACGACACGCTGTGCGTCGGCGTGGCGGGTGCGCGGGCAGCCCATGCGGACGATATTCTGGCTGCAGCGCAGGGCTGGGGCGCGGGCGGCGACGGACTGGTGTTGGGCCGCCCCGGCGTCCGGCTGCCGGCCGTGCAGGCCGCCTTCGTCAACGCCTTCCAGATGCATGGACAGGAGTTCGACTGCGTTCACGAACCCGCCGTGCTGCACCCGATGGCGACCTTGGGCGCGGCGTTGATGGCCGAGTGCGGGCGGTCGGGTTCCTATTCCGGCGCGAAGGTGCTGGCCGCTATCGTCGCCGGCGCCGACGTTTCCCTGAACCTGGGCGTTGCGGCCACCACACCGCTGAAGTTTTTTCGTCCGGCGACCTCGGGCCTGTTCGGCGCCATCGCCGGCGTCGCGCGGCTCAAGGGCCTGTCCCGCGAAACCACTCTGGATGCCTTTGGCTATGGTCTGGGGTTCGCTTCCGGCACCATGCAGGCGCATCAGGAGGGCAAGCCTGCCCTGCCCGTCCAGATCGCCAACGCCGCCCGCGCCGCCCTGATGGCGGTGGACGTTGCCGCCGCCGGCCTGCCCGGGCCGCGCCGGTCACTGGACGGCGACTTCGGATACATGACCTTGTTCGAGACCGCGTTCGATTTCGCGCCAGTTCTGGCGACACTTGGGCAGACGTTCCGGATCACCGAAGTCAGTTGGAAGCCCTTTCCGACCGGCCGCGCAGGACACGGCGGCATCGTGGCGATCCAGCGGTTGATGGCCGACCACGGCGTCACGACTGAGAACCTTGAGCAACTGACCTGGCGCGCACCGCCCCTGATCCACCGTCTGGTGGGCCGTCCGGCCGTCCAGCCGATGACCCCGGCCTATGCCCGGCTGTGCCTGCCTTATCTGGCGGCCGTAACGCTGACGCGGGGAACCGTCGGACTCGGCGACTTCGGGCCGGACAGCCTCTCGGATCCCGGCCTGCAGCAGCTGGCCGAACGGGTCACGGTGGTCGCCGACGACAACCCCGAACCCGCCGCCTTCGTCCCGGCTGAGGCGGTGGCCCGCTTGCGCGACGGGCGTGAGGTGCGCGCCGCCGTCACCACCCAGCTGGGGTCGCCCGCCTGGCCGCTCACCCGGGACCAGCATCTGGAAAAGGCCCGCGCCTGCCTGGCCTTCGCCGACCTTGACCATGTCCATGCGCCTCTGAGCGCTCTGTTCGACCGTTTCGAGACCCTTGAAGACGCCGGCCAGGTGTTCCGCCTCGCCGCCGGAGAAATCTGAATGACCGACACCCACAGCAGTTACTGGCAAGAAATCGACTTCGCCCGGATGACGGCGGAGCATCCGATCGGCGACGCCTTTCCGCTGTTCGCCGCCAGAAGTCGTGACGAGATCCGTGCACATCAGGAACGCCTGTTCGCCCGCTGCGTGGCCCGCGCCTGGGGGACGATCTTCTATCAGCGCCTGTGGGGCGCGGCGGGCATCCAGCCCGGCGATATCAAGAGTCTGGACGATCTGCCGAGCCTGCCGACCTTCGACAAGTCCGACATCATGGCCAGCCTGGATCGCGCGCCCCCGTTCGGCGATTTCGCCGGGTTCGAGACCTATGCCCAGCGTCCGCCAGTGATCCTGCACACCACCTCGGGCACCACCGGAAAGCCGCAGGTGCTTCTGTTCGGTCCCAGGAGCCGCGAGGTTCAGGCCCTGCTACTGGGCCGCCTCTATCGCTGGCAGGGCGTGCGACCGGGCGACGTGGTCCACTCGGTCTATGGTCACGGCATGATCAACGGCGGCCACTATGTGCGCGAGGCGGTCACCCACTGGACCAGCGCCGTATTCCTGCCCGCGGGCACGGGCATCGAGACCCGATCGGCCCAGCAGGTGGAGCTGATGCGGAATTTCGGCGCCAACGTCATCGTGGGCTTCGCCGACTACATCAAGAAACTGGCCGAGGTGGCGCGCGAGCAGGGTCTGGTCCCGGGCGTCGACATCCCGGTCCGCATGATCACCGGCCACATGGGCCGCGAGGACAAGGACGCGATCTCGGAAGCCTGGGGCGGAGCCGCCTGCTTCGACTGGTACGGCGTGGGCGACACCGGGATCGTGGCCGGCGAAGGACCCGACCGCGACGGGCTCTATGTGATGGAGGACGCCCAGTTCCTGGAGGTCTGCGACCTGGATACTCACAAGCCGGTAGCCGACGGAGAGATCGGCGACATGGTGGTGACCTGTCTCTACAAGGACGACCTCTATCCGATCATCCGCTTCAACACCCACGACGTGACCCAGGTGAAGCCGGGCTCCTCTGCGCTCGACATCAACTTCACCCGTATCGAGGGCTTTCTGGGCCGGTCGGACAACATGGTGAAAATCCGCGGGATCAACATCTTCCCCCAGGGCGTGGGGCCGATGCTGGACGAGCACGCCGCGTTTGCGGGCGAGTTCATCTGTCGCGCCCGGCGCGACGCCCAGGGCCGCGACAGCTTCATCGTGGTGGCCGAGACCACGACGCCTCAAGACCCGGACATTGCGCGGGCCTTCGGCGAGATCCTGAAGCGCAAGATCGGCATTGAGGTGGACGTGGAACTGGCCGCCAAGGGCGCCACGGCCGCCCTCACCCAGATCGACGTGCGTCAGAAGCCGATCCGGCTGATTGATGAACGCTATGGCTGAGGGGTTTTCAAATCCGATTGTCGAGGCCGGGGTGCTTGGGCTGGCCCAGCTGTTCGCCGCGCGCGCGGTCACGCCTGTAGAAGCGACGGAGAGCTATCTGTCGCGGATCGCCCGGCTGAACCCCGGGCTGGGCGCCGTGACCGACGTGGATGCGGCGGGCGCCCGGGCCGGCGCCGGGGCAAGCGCGGCGCGATGGACCAAGAGCCTGCCGTTGTCGCCGATCGACGGCGTCCCGATTCTGGTGAAGGCCAACATCGGCGTCGCAGGATTGCCCTGGACTGCAGGCATCGGCGCCTATCGCGACCGCATCGCACAGGTCGACGCCGAAGTGGTGGCGCGGCTACGGCGCGCGGGCGCGGTAATTCTGGGCAGCGTCAACATGCACGAAGGCGCGCTGGGCGCCACCACCGACAATCCCTGGTATGGACGCACGCGGAACCCGCATCGCGAAGGGTTTACGCCTGGCGGCTCATCCGGAGGCTCGGGCGCGGCCGTGGCCGCGGGGCTTTGCGCGGCGGCGCTGGGCACGGACACCATGGGCAGTGTGCGGATCCCCTCAGCCTACTGCGGTGTCTTCGGCCACAAGCCGCGCCACGGCGCCGTGCCGGACGGGGGCGCCACAGCGCTGTCGTGGACACTGGACCACATCGGCCCGCATGCGCGCTCGGCCGCAGACTGCGCGGCTGTCCTACGGGTGATCTCCGAAGTCGAGGAGGGCGCGGCGGCTGAGGGGGTTGTTGGTGCGCTCTCCTTCGACGGGCAGGTGGAGGTCGCGCCGGAGGTGGCGGCCGCCTTCGCGGCGACGCTCGCCCGCGCGCGGGCCCAAGGGCTCAAAGTCGAACCGGTCCGACTGCCGGACTATGACTTCGGGCGGATGCGCCGGCTGGGGCTGCTGGTCTCGGAGGCTGAGGGTTTTGTCGTGCACCAGGGCATGCTGGCCGACCATCCGGACGGCTTCTCCGACACCTTTCGCGGGATGCTGGAATGGGGCGGCAGACAACCCGCGCACAAACTCGCCAATGCCTATCGGGAAGTCGCGCTCGCCGGGGCCGCCGTCCGGGCCGCCTTCGCACCCTACGCCGCTGTCCTGATGCCCACGGCCCCCCAGACCGCCTTCGCCTTCGGCGACCCGCCCGCCAACCAGGCCGACTTCACCGCCATCGCCAACTTCACCGGCCTGTCGGCGACGGCGTTCCCGGTTGGGACGACATCGGAGGGCCTGCCGTTGTCGTGCCAGGTGATGGCTGGCCATGAGGTGACAGCGCTGGCGTTGGCGCAGCGGCTTGCGGTGAGGGGTGGCGCGCCCGCGGCGTATCGGGGATGAGCCCTGTTCGGCAGCAGTCCCGAATTTGCGATGCTCACCGGAAAGGAAACTTCGGCGTCCGCTTGGCCAGGAACGCGTCACGGCCCTCGACGAAGTCATCGCCTTCCACGGCGTCCAGCATCCAGGCGTTTGTTTCGATATCGTCATCAGCCTGTCCGTCCAGGATGCGACGGATGATCTGCTTGGTCTTGCGGGCCGACCACTGGCTGGCAGCGGCGATGGCTTCGGCCTTGGCGGCGACGGTGACATCGAGGTCCTGCGCCGGCGTCACCGCGTCAATCAAGCCGAGGGTCAGGGCTTCCTTCGCTTCGAGTATCCGGCCCGTGTAGAGAATGTCCTTCGCCCGCGCCGGGCCGACCACATCCACCAGACGCTTGGTGTCGGAGAGCGCGTACATCAGGCCCAGCTTCGCCGGGGTGATTCCCAGGCGCGCGCGGTCGGACGCGATCCGCAGGTCGCAGCAGAGCGCCAGCCCCAGTCCACCGCCCACGCAGGCGCCGTCAATCCGGGCCACGGTCGGCGACTCGAAGTTGGCCAGGGCGTCCATGGCCGCAGCGATCTCGCCAAAATAGGCGCCCGCCGTCGCGCGGTCGGCATAGACCTGCTCGAACTCGGAGATGTCGGCGCCCGCTGCAAACGCCTCGCCGGCGCCGGTCAGGACCAGAACC
>NZ_JBILRO010000073.1:0-13405 GCF_044372605.1 Phenylobacterium sp. | reverse complement strand
GACCCCGCCGGTCTTCGTGGGGCTGGTGATGCGCTCGCTGCCGATCGTGCGCGAGGTGCAGGCCCGGGTGGCGCGGGGTGAGCTGGGTGACGTGGTCTCGATCGACGCCACCGAGCACCTGCCGCCCGAGCACGGCGGCTATCTGGCGCGCAACTGGCGGCGCAAGCAGGCCTGGGGCGGCTCCTACTTCCTCGACAAGGTGGTCCACGACTTCGACATCTTCGGCGTGCTGGCCGGCGCGTTCGGCGTGCTGGCCGGCGCGCGGCCGGCCCGGGTGGCAAGCTTCGGCGGTCGCCGGATCTTCACGCCCGACCGCAAGGACCCGCCGCGCACCTGGGAGGACGGCTCGGCCGCCTATGCCCTGCGCGACGCCGGCTGGGCCGGCGCCAACGACGCCTTCCAGTCGGACATGGACGTCACCGACCACCAGGTGGCCATGGTGGAATACGCCAATGACGTGCGCCTCTCGTTCCACGCCAACAGCCACGTGGCCCTGACCGAGCGGCGCTGGTACGTGGCCGGGACCGAGGGCACCCTGATCGCCGATCTGGTGCGCAACAGGCTGATGGTCCGCCGCGCCCTCCATCGCGGCAAGCCGGAGAAGATCGACTACGGCGGCGTCACCGCCGATGCCCACAATGGCGCCGACCAGGCGATGGCGCTGGACTTGCTGGCCGCGCTGGAGGGAAGGGCCGCGTTCCCCGTTACGCCCTATGACTCGCTGGAGGCGGGCCTGACGGTGATGGCCATCGACCGGGCGATGGACGAACGCCAGGTGGTGGACTGCGCGCCGATGTGGGCGCGGTATGACGCGGCGCGGGGGATCTGAGCGCGTCAAACATGATCAAGGGGCGGGACATCGGCTCGCGGGCAGAGGCGGGCTCGCGTGTCCCGCTTTTCCAGATGATTCCATCTGAACCGGACAGGCTCCAGCCTCGGCTAATCAGCGGACGACCGTCACCCCTCCTGCGGCAACACCACTGCCCCCAACAGATCCTGCAACACCGGCGTCTTCGGATAGGGTGGGTGGCGGTACTGGCGGAAGCCTTCGGCATATTCGACCCCGGCGTCGCGGCCGACGCGGCGGGTCCAGGCGACCATGTCGGCCAGGTGGTCCACGATGCCGTGCTGTTTCGCCACCCAGTCGGCCTGGCTCCGGTGCTGGGCCAGCATGGCCTGTTTGGTCGAGAAGGTCGCGCCCACGTCCACGGTGAAGTGGCGGGGGATGCGCACGCCGTCCCGGTCGCGGCCTCCGATGGAGTCCATGAAGTAGAGCGCCGGAATATGGTCGAGAGCCTGTAACGGACCGGTACGGTAATTTGCCACGGGCGCCGCGAAGCAGGCATCTCGCGCCAGCAGACTGATGGCCTCATGGTCCGGGTGATAGTCTATGGGGGAGGCGGTGATCACCAGATCGGGGCGGACGCGGCGAATGAGTTCCGTCACCGCGCGGCGCGAGGGATCGTCATTGAAGACACCCAGATCGGCGAACCCCAGGCAGAGATAGTCGGCGCCGATCAGGGCGGCGGCGGCGGCGGCCTCGGCCTGGCGGATGGCGCCGGTTTGCGCCGGATCATGCACGGCCGAGCCGCCCTCGCCCGCCGTGGCGGTGGCGATGGTCACCGCATGACCCTGGCCGGACAGCAGCGCCAGCGTACCGCCGGCCAGGATCTCGATATCGTCGGGATGGGCGTGAACGGCGAGGATACGGGCCATGCGCGCCTACCGGTCGAACTTTGTGGAGAGCACGATGGAGGAGTTGGTGCGCTCCACACCCTTCACCGCGCCGATCTCGTCGATCGCGGCATCCATCTCGGCGACATCGGCCACCTCTACGGTGGCGATCAGGTCGAAGGGGCCGCTCACCGACTGAAGCCGCCGCACGCCCGGCATGCGCCTGAGGGCTGCGGTGACGGCGGCGGCCTGTTTGGGTTCCACGGTCAGCATGATGAAGGCATGGACCCGTGTGATCCCGTAGGCATTGGCCAGCCGAACCGAATAGCCGGCGATCACGCCACTCCGTTCCAGCCGGGCGAGCCGGCTCTGGATCGTCGTACGCGAGAGCCCCAGCGCGCGGGCCAGCTCGGCCAACGGCGCCCGGGCATTCTCCCGCAGCCGCGCCAGCAGGTGCTCGTCAAGATCATCCATCGTCGTTTCGCCGAAATGACTGCTCGTTTCGCCGAAAATATCCCACCACATCGCCGAAAGTGCAATTGCCATCGACTCTGAAGCCCGGGACCCTCGCGTGCAGGATGTTGAGGGGATGAACGATGCGCAGAGTGGCCATTATCGGAGCCGGGAAGATCGGGTCCACGGTCGTGGATCTTCTGGTGGCGAGCGGGGACTATGAAGCCCTGATCGTCGATCAATCCGAAGTCGCCTTGATGACATTCCGGGATAGACCCGGGGTGTCTGCCCTGGCGATGGCGATCAACAGCGCAGAGGCTCTGGCCGTGCGGCTCACCGGCGTCTTCGCCGTGGTCAATTGCGCGCCCTACCACTTGACCACCGTCGTGGCCCGGGCGGCGAAGCTGGCCGCCGCCCACTATCTGGACCTTACGGAGGATGTGGCCTCCAGCCGCATCGTCCGCGACCTGGCCGTCGACGCGACCACCGCCTTTGTCCCGCAGTGCGGGCTGGCGCCCGGTTTCATCACCATCGCCGCCTGGGACCTGATCAAACACTTTGACCAGTTGCATGACGTGCGCCTGCGGGTCGGCGCCCTGCCCCGGTATCCATCCAACGCCCTGAACTACAACATGACCTGGTCGACCGACGGGGTGATCAACGAATACTGCGAACCCTGCGAGGCCATCACCGGCGGCGTGCTGCGGGAGACTCCTGCGCTGGAAGAGTGCGAGGCCTTCGCACTGGATGGTGTGGCCTATGAAGCCTTCAATACCTCCGGCGGCCTTGGCACGCTGTGTCAGACCCTGGAGGGCAAGGTCCGCAACCTCAACTACAAGACCATCCGCTATCCCGGCCATGCGGCGATCATGAAGGCGTTGCTGAACGACCTCAATCTGCGCAATCGCCGCGACGTGCTGAAGGACATCCTGGAGAACGCGGTGCCGGCCACCCTTCAGGACGTGGTGATCGTGTTTGTCACGGTCTCGGGCATGAAGGCCGGGCATCTGATGCAGGAAACCTATGTCAACAAGGTCTTCGCCAGGTCGGTAGGCGGCGAGGTGAAGAGCGCGATCCAGATCACCACCGCCGGCGCCATCTGCGCGGTGCTGGACATGCTGGCCGACGGCGCCTTGCCGCAGGCGGGCTTCATCCGTCAGGAGGACATACCCCTGCCGGCCTTCCTGGATAACCGTTTCGGACGCTTCTACGCGCCGCAAGCCACCCCCTTTCGCGACGCCGCCGAGTAGGTCATGACGGTCCAGATGAAGAACACCTCCGTCGCGGCGGACGCCGCCGCCGTTCTCCACCGCCTGGGGGTTCGGGAAACCCTCTGGACCGGCGGCGGCCGGCCCGTTCGCTCTCCCGTGTCCGGCGAGGTGATGGCGCACGTGCATGACGCCACGCCTTCGGACGTCGCCCGGGCGGTAGAGACCGCCCATGCCGCCTGGCTCGACTGGCGCAGTGTGCCCGCGCCGCGCCGGGGCGAGCTGGTTCGCCTGTTCGGAGAAGAGCTGCGCGCCGCGAGGGCGGACCTCGGCGCCCTCGTCACCCTGGAAGCCGGCAAGATCACCTCCGAGGCCCTGGGCGAGGTGCAGGAGATGATCGATATCTGCGACTATGCGGTGGGCCTGTCGCGCCAGTTGTTCGGTCTGACCATCGCCACGGAGCGGCCGGAGCACCGGATGATGGAAACCTGGCGACCGCTGGGAGTCGTGGGGATCATCTCGGCCTTCAACTTCCCCGTGGCGGTCTGGTCATGGAACTCGGCCCTGGCGTTGGTCTGCGGCGACACCTGTGTGTGGAAGCCGTCGGAGAAGACCCCGCTCACGGCGCTGGCCGTGCAGGCGCTGTTTGAACGCGCGACAGCCCGGTTCGGCGGGGCGCCGGAGGGTCTGTCCGCCATTGTGATCGGCGGGCGCGAGGTGGGTGAGGCGCTGGTCGAGCATCCTCTGGTCCCGCTGGTGTCGGCGACCGGGTCCACCGCCATGGGCCGCGCTGTGGGGCCGCGACTGGCCGCCCGGTTCGCCCGCGCCCTGCTGGAGCTGGGCGGCAACAACGCCGCCATCGTCGCGCCGTCGGCGGACCTGGACCTGACCCTGCGCGGCGTCGCCTTCGCCGCCATGGGCACGGCCGGCCAGCGCTGCACCACGCTACGGCGGCTGTTCGTTCACGAGAGCCTGTATGACGCCTTCCTGCCGCGCCTGAAGGCGGCCTATGCCTCGGTCCGGGTGGGCGATCCCCGCGCGCCCGACACCCTGGTCGGCCCGTTGATCGATCAGGCCGCGTTCGATCTGATGCAGCAGGCGCTGGCCGACGCCCGCGCCGCCGGGGGGATCGTGACGGGTGGGGAGCCGGTCGACGTCGGCGGCGGGCTCTATGTTCGCCCGGCGCTGGTCGAGATGTCGGGACAAGCCGATGTTGTGAAGCGCGAGACCTTCGCGCCGATCCTCTATGTGATGCCATATTCCGAAATGGCCGCGGTCATCGCCGCCCAGAACGACGTACCGCAGGGGTTGTCGTCCTCGATCTTCACCAACGACCTGCGGGAAGCCGAACTGTTCCTCTCTGAACGTGGATCGGACTGCGGCATCGCCAACGTCAACATCGGCCCGTCCGGCGCCGAAATCGGCGGGGCGTTCGGCGGCGAGAAGGAAACCGGCGGCGGCCGGGAAGCCGGCTCCGACAGCTGGAAGGCCTACATGCGCCGCGCCACCAATACCGTGAACTATGGCCGCACCCTGCCGCTGGCGCAGGGGGTTCGGTTCGACGTCTAGAACGAGGCGCGCGTGGGCAGCGCCCGGATCAGGTCGCCCTCCAAAAGTCAGGCGTGATGGCGCAAATCGTGACGATCTTCGTCCAGAAAGTCGAAAAGACGCCTTAACGGCATGGGCCGGGCCACCAGATAGCCCTGCGCCTGGTCGCATCCCATGGCCGACAGGAGGGAGAACTGATCGTTGGTCTCGACACCTTCAGCCACGACCTTCAGACCCAGACTGTGAGCCAGATCGATGGTGGAGCGCACGATCAGGGCGTCGCGCTGACTGCCGACCACGTCCTGGACGATGGAGCGGTCGATCTTCAGCTCATGGCCGCGGATCCGCTTCAGATAGGCGAGAGACGACAGACCGGCCCCGAAATCATCGATGGCGATGGAAACGCCGAGGTCAGCGAACCGGTCCAGCATCTTCAAGGCCATATCGGGGTTCTCGATAACGGCGGTTTCGGTGATCTCGAAGCAGATCTGGCCGACTGCCGGCTTGAGAGCCTCGGCCACGAAATCCACGAAGTCCGGTTCGCCCAGGATCCGTCCGGAGATGTTCACCGCCACATCAACCCGGTGGCCCACCTCGGCCAGAGCCCGCTGATCGGCCACCGCCTGGCGCACGACCCATTCGGTGAGGGCGCGGATATGGCCGGTCTCCTCGGCCATTGAGATGAAGACGTCAGGGAAGATCATGCCGCGGGTCGGGTGATTCCAGCGCACCAACGCCTCGGCGCCGGTGACACTACGTCGACGCATGTCGAACTTCGGCTGATGCCACAGCTCCAGCTGGCCATCCTGGATGCCGGTCACCAGGCTGGACATCAACGACAGGTTCTCCGCCGGATCGCCGTAGGCCTGCGGATCAAACATCCCCATCTTGCGCCGTGCCGCGCGAGCCTGATCGAGTCCGACCACGGCGCGCTCGATGGCAGGCCCCACGGCGCCGTCCTCGAGCGGGGCAATACCCACGCTCAGGGCCACATCGATGTCCTCGCCACCCACTCGCACCGGCTGCTCCAGCTGAGCCAGCAGTTGCTGCACGTCCTCCAGCGCCGCCGACGCGTTCTCGGCGATGAGCAAGAACCCGAGCACTTCGGTTGAGATCCGCGCGACGCCACAGGTGGGCGCAAGCCCCCCCAACCGGTTGCCGACCATGCGCACCGCCTGCGCCGCCAGCTTGTGCCCGATGGCGCCGCGCATGTGGTTGAAACGGTCCATGCCGAGCGCCGCCACAAAGACCTGGCCCTCCGGCCAGTCCACATGGGCCTCGACCACACGTTCCAGCGCCAGCCGGTTGGGCAAGCCGGTGTCGTCGTCATGCAGAGCCTGGTGCGTGATGCGGCGTTCACGATCCTGCATCTCGGCAGCCATGGCGTTGAAGCTGCGGGCCAGGCGACCGATCTCGTCGTCGCTCTTGATGTCCACCCGGGCGTCTTCGCCGCGCTGCAATCTGTGCGCGGCCTCGTCCAGCTCCGAAATCGGCCGGGTCACGCCGCGCGCCAGAATCCAGCTACCCCAGCTGACCACGGCCAGCCCGGTCAAACCCAGCAGGCCAACGACAATCAACAACGGACGAAACGGCGCCACCGCCTGCGCGACGGGGTAACGCAGCAACAACACCGCACCGCCGCCGGGCTCAACGGTGTGAAGCGGCTTGACCAGGGCGACCACCTGGCCGGATGTGAGACGCAGCACAGCAGGCCCGCCCCTGGCTTTCAGGGATTGGTCGATAAACCCACGCACGGTCGGACGGGTCAGTTCGGAGGCGCCGGCGGCGTCCGACCAGCCGTCCCGCGATGAGCGATGCAGCACCCGCGCAGTCAGCGGGATAGCTGACAGTTGCTCCAGCGAGCGCATTTCGCGGTCGTCCAGCCGCACCGCGAATACGACCCAGCCAATCAGTTCCGGCGACAGCACCGGCGCGCTCACCATCTGAAACGGCTGGCCGCCGACCAGGAACACACCTGACGGGTCATCGGACGCCGCGAATGACCGGACCAGACGCTGGCGATCCGCCTCGGGGAGGCTCGCGCCGATCACCCGGCCATCCGCATCGACCATGAAGGCCAGATCAATCCCCATGCGACGACGCAGGTTGACCACGGCCGCGCCGATCGTCGCCGCGTCGCGCGTTGCGGCGGCTTCGCGAAAGCCGAAGTCCCGTGACAACAGCGCGGCGGCCTCAGCCAATCGTTCCGAACGCATGCTCCAGATACGGTCAAACACCGTCCCGGTCGCGGCCAGTTCCATCCGGACCTGCCGCTGGGCCGCGCTGGAGATCGCCAGGAATACCGCTGCCGAAATGATCAGAAGCACCGCGCCGAACATGGCGGCATAGAGCACGGTCAATCGGGTTGAGAGCTTGCTGAACATTTTCAGTCGCCGCCGCGCCGAAGCCGCGAGGACTTCAGGGCATCGGTCCACCCCAGAGACAGATTCCCGGTTGCCGGGAGAATCGCCCGACGGGTTTCGTCGTGATCGTAGAGCTCGGGTTCAGAGGTGCGGGCCAAGGGGAATGGACCCGAAAGTCTGGCCTCGCCCCGCACGCCGGCGTCCGGGCGCACCATCACGACCACGTCCACAACAGGACGACCGGCGCTTGTTACAAGCGTTAAATCAAGCCCCGCGGCTCGCGCATTGCCCGCGAGACAGAGGACGACCGCAAAGAGCGCGAACCGAAGCATGCGCCTCCCGCATACCCGCTCTTGGTGAATTCGCCGTAAAGCTTGATTTCAAAGGGAATGCACGGCAATCCAAACGCTTGTTTGGCGTCCGGCGCGCCCCATTCGAAAGATCGAGCCCTTGAGCACTTCCATGACGACCGCGCGCGCTGCAGGCGCGGCCGATCCATTGGCGTCGGTGGACGCCCTGATCGAGGGCCTCGGCGGCGTCGGCTACATCGCGTCACGCCGGATCGCGACCGCGCTCTACATGGCGGTGAACCTGCAGAAGCCGATCCTGGTGGAAGGCTCTGCCGGCGTCGGCAAGACCGAGCTGGCGCTCTCGACATCGGCCCTGCTCGGCCTGCCGCTGATCCGGATGCAGTGTTACGAGGGACTGGATGAGTCCAAGGCCCTCTACGAGTGGAAATACGGCAAGCAGCTCCTCTACACCCAGATCCTGAAGGACCGGATGGGCGAGGCGCTGGCCGATGCACCCGACATGGACGCCGCCATGGTGCGCCTGCACGGCATGGGCGACCTGTTCTTCTCCGAGCCCTTCCTTGAGCCCCGCCCGCTGATGAAGGCGCTGCGCGAGGACGACGGCTGCGTCCTGTTGATCGACGAAGTGGACAAGTCGGACGAGGCCTTCGAAGCCTTCCTGCTGGAGGTGCTGTCGGCCTATCAGGTGTCGGTCCCCGAGCTCGGCGTGATCAAGGCCAAGACGCCGCCGCTGGTGTTCCTGACCTCCAATAACGTCCGCGACCTGGGCGACGCCTTGAAGCGCCGTTGCCTGCATCTGCATATCCCGCTGCCCGAGGCGTCGCTGGAAGAGCGCATCGTCGCGACGCGTGTGCCGGGCATCGAGGCTGGCCTCACGAAGGAGCTTGTCGCGTTCGTCCAGACCCTTCGCACGCTCGACCTGCGCAAGCCGCCGTCGATCTCCGAGACGGTCGACTGGGCCCGCGCCCTCATCCTGCTACACGCTGACAGCCTGAGCCCCGACATGGTGCGCGACACGCTGAACGTGATCCTGAAGTTCGAGCAGGACATCGAGGCGATCGAGCCGCAGATCTCGGAACTGATGCACCGGCGATGAGCCCGCTCTCACCCTACCGCCGCTCATCCCGGCGAATGCCGGGACCCAGATCGAAGAGCATCGATGTGGGTTGGAGTGGCGCTGCGGCTTACGCACGTGCGTCGGTGTCTATCCATCTGGGTCCCGGCATTCGCCGGGATGAGCGTTAGTGCAGCACACCCTCGAACAGTTTTTCCGCGCGCTCAGGGCCGCTGACGTCCGGATTTCTCCGGCCGAGGCGATCGACGCCAGCCGTGCGGTTCTGGTCACCGGCTACGGCGACCGCGAGCTGTTCAAGGACGCGCTCTGCGTGACCCTGGCCAAGACCGCCGACGAGGTGGATCGGTTCGAGGGCGTGTTCGAGACCTTCTTCAGCCGCGACCTTGTCACCCTGCCGCCGGGCGGCAAGGACTCCGAACAGGGCGAGCCTTCTGAACAGGACATGGCCCAGGCCGAGGGCTCGCCCCTGGCGCAGGCCGTACTGCAGGGCGACGCCACCGCCATACAGCAGGTCATGGAAGCCGCCGCGGCCCGCGCCAATGTCGCCGACATCCGCCTCACCACCCAGCGCTCGCGTCTGACCCGGCGGCTGCTGGAAGAGATGGGCCTGGAGGAGATCGAGCGGATCATCGCCAACGCCCGCCGTATGCCGGATGGCCAGGGCGAGGGCCTGGCCAATCGCCTGGACGAGGCCCGCCGCAGCCTGTTCGAACAGGCCCAGACCTATGTGGGCCGACAGCACGACCTCTATGCCGCCGGCTCGGCCCGGGAGTTGCGGGAGGAGCGACTGCTGCGCAAGCAATTGAACGCCGATGGCGGGGTCGACCCTGTCGACTACGTCCTGATGCAGGCGATGGTGAAGAAGATGGCCAAGCGGCTGGCCGCCAAGTATTCGCGCCGCCGCCGGACCGCCCGCAGAGGGCATCTGGACGTCCGCAAGACCCTGCGCCGCTCCATGGGCTATGGCGGCGTGCCGTTCGAGATCCTCTGGAAGGTGAAGAAGGTCGACAAGCCCTCGATCGTGGCGATCTGCGATGTATCGAAGTCGGTGGCCGCCTCGGCCCAGTTCCTGCTGACCTTCCTCTATTCGCTGAACGAGGTGGTCGAGCGGATGGAGGCCTTCGCCTTCTCAGGCCGGATGATCAGCGTCAACGACATCCTGGATGACCACGGTGTCGACACCGCCATCCTCAAGGTGCTGCAGCAGATCGGCTTCCAGCAGACAGACTACGGCCGCTCGTTGCAGGACTTCGCCGAGCAGCATCTCGACAAGATCGACCGCCGCACCACGGTGATCTTCCTGGGCGACGGGCGCTCAAACTTTGCCGACCCACGCCTGGACATCATGCGCCAGATCCACGATCGCGCGCGCGCCGTCATCTGGCTGAACCCCGAACCCGAGAGCTACTGGTCCCAGGGCGACAGCGTCATGCACCGCTATGCGCGCTTCTGCCATGTGGCCAAGCAGTGCGGGAACCTGGAGCAGCTGGAGCGCATCATCGAGGACGTGCTCAGGAGCTACGTCCCGCACTGAGACTTTCTGCCCGTCGGATCTTCAGGTCTGCGGAGATATGTTCCTGTCGGGCGCGGGATATGGCGTACGGCGCAAACACCAGGCCCCCCACCACACAGAGGACAGCAGGGAGCGGTCCCCAGGCCAGAACAAGGTTGGCGAGCACGTCTTCCGGGATGACCGCGTTGACCTGCCGTCCGGCGTCGCGGGGAAAGCGCAGAAGGTCGAGGGCAAAGCCGCCGACCAGGGTGCCGATGCCGCCAGCGGCCTTGCCGGCAAATCCGAGACCGGAAAAGAACAGGCCCTCTCGCCGGGTGCCGAACAGATGCTCATGCTCATCCGCTGCGTCGGCCATCATGGAGGGGTAGGCGATGAAGATCAGCCCGACACCGATTCCGACCACAAAGGTCGAAGCTGCCAGCCATGGCAGGGCGTCAGCGCCGGTGAAAGTCACCACGCCGCTTGCGCGTAAACCCGGAAGAATTGTCCAGAACGCAATAACCAGCGCAAATCCCAGAGCTACGGCGGTCTTTTTCTCGATCCTTCGAAGTAGCATCGAAGTCAGCGGTATGCCCGCCAGAATGCCAGCGAGACTGGCATAGCTGAGGATCTGCATGGTCTCCGGCCGCAGTTTCCAGACGAACACATAGTTGTGGTTCTGCAGCGCCGCATGGACCCCGGAGGCGCTGGCGAACAGCAACATCGATCCAAACAGAATCCGGAACGTCGGGTTGCCGAACACTTCCGAAAACTCACCCAGCAGCCGTCGGGTCATCGGCTCAGGCGCTGTTGTGGGCTGCGGAAGCGCCGCAGCATAGCGCCACATGCCTGCGCAGCAGATCAATGCGCCAACCAGCATGATCCCTGCGATGCTCCATCCGAAAGCCGGATAGCGATCTGGTCTCTGGAGACCGCCGGTACCGGCGAAGAACACGGAATAGGCCAGGGCGGTGATCAACACGGTCACCAGAATTCCGGACAGCAGGCGAATGGCGACGATCCTGGATCGCTCCACATAGTCTTCGGCCATTTCGCCGCCCAAGGCGAAATAGGGAATGTTGAACATCGAGGCGAAGGCTCGAACCGTCATCTTGGTTATTGTGAGCCACCCGAAGAGCAGGAGGGGCGACAACCCGGATGGCGGTGCGAACAGAAGCCCCATGGTCACCATCGTCAGCGGTGCGCCGATGAGCATCACCGGCAAGCGTCGACCGAAGCGCGACCGGACGCTGTCTGACCACGACCCGATCAACGGATCCGCAGCGGCGTCCAGGCACAGACTGATGGCCAGTGCGAGGCCAACCATGCTGCCGGAAAGCCCCAGAACGGCTGTGTAATAGAAGAATATGAAACCGTTGGCGGCCAGGTAGCCGGATTCCACCACCTGGCCGATGCTGTAGTAGAATTTGATCGCTGTCGACGGCTTCAGATCACCTGCGACCGGCAGGCCTGGCGACGGCGCCTCAACTCCACCACTTCCGACTGCCAACTGGCTTCCTCCCGACCTGTGTCGTCTTTGTCTCGAGGGTAGGCCGTTGAGCGGGGGTAGCAATGATGACGTAGCGTTAGTCGGCCCGTATCGCTACCAGCTGTCGATCCACCTAAGCTTCTTCCCCGCCCGCGGCGGAACCGGCGGCAGGCTCTTGAGGCCGCCCAGGATCCAGCGGCGCGTCTCGGCGGGATCGATGACATCATCCAGCTGCACGCCGCTGCCCTGGCTGAGCGCCTTGCCGCGGGCGTAGGCCTGGGCGACCATCTCGTCGAACTTCGCCTTGCGTTCAGCCGGGTCGGCGATGGCGGCCAGTTCATTGCGGTAGCCCAGCTTGACCGAGCCCTCCAGCCCCATGCCGCCGAACTCGCCGGTGGGCCAGGAGACGCAGAACATGGAGCCCTGATAGCTGCCGCCGGTCATGGCGATGGCGCCAAGGCCGTAGCTCTTGCGCAGCACCACCGAGAAGATCGGAATGGTCAGGTTGGCGCCGATGACGAACAGTCGTGAACAGTGCCGGATCAGGCCGGTCTTCTCGGCTTCCGGGCCCACCATGTTGCCGGGCGTGTCCGAGAGCGACACCACCGGAATGTCGAACGCCTCGCAAAGCTGCAGGAAGCGGGCGGCCTTGTCGGAGGCGTCACTGTCGATGGCGCCGCCCAGATGCATCGGGTTGTTGGCGAACACGCCCACCGGGCGGCCTTCGATCCGGATGAAGGCGGTGACCATGGCCAGGCCGAATTTCGGGCGCAGCTCCAGCACGCTGTCCTTGTCGGCGATCAGCTCGATGACCTTGCGGATATCGTAGACGCGCAGGCGGTTCTCCGGGATCGCGCGGCGCAGCAGGCGCTGATCGGCGCAGGACCAGTCGGCCAGCGGACCCTGGAAATAGCTGAGATACTTCTTCGCGACATGGACGGCCTCTTCCTCGTCCTCCACCAACACGTCGATGGTGCCGTTTTCCTGCATCACCTTGATGGGACCGATCTCCTCGGGCCGGAACACGCCCAGGCCCCCGCCCTCCACCATCGCCGGACCACCCATGCCCAGAGCCGAGTCCTTCGTCGCGATGATCACGTCGCAGCAGCCGAGGATCGCGGCGTTGCCCGCGAAACAGCGGCCGGAATTCACCCCCACCAGCGGCACGGCACCTGACAGCCGCCCCCAGAACTCGAACCCGCGGGTAAAGCCGCCGCCCTCAGTGTCGCCCGGCCGTCCGCCGCCGCCCTCGGTGAAGAACACCACCGGCAACCGCCACTTCTCGGCGAGCTCCGCCATGCGGTCGAGCTTCCAGTGGTTGTTGCCGCCCTGGGTGCCGGCCAGCACGGTATAGTCATAGCTCATCACGGCGCAGCGGGCCCTGTCCTCGGGGAACAGTGCGCCGTTGACCTGGGCCAGGCCCATGATCATGCCGTCGGCCGGGGTGGTGTCGATCAGCTCTTCCAGAGTGTTGCGCCGCCGTCGGGCGGCCACCACCAGCGGGCCGTACTCGACGAAGCTGCCGGGGTCGACCAGATCGGCGACGTTCTCCCGCGCCGTCCGCTGTTTCGTCTTGCGACGCCGGGCCACCGCCTCGGGGCGCGCCTCATCCAGGGTGCGGCGATGGCGGTCCAGCACCTCGGCCAGATCGGGCCGGATGAAATCAAGGTCGATCGCCTCGGCAGCGACCTCGTCGCCACCCTCGATCCCGGTTTCCTCGATGAAGGCCAGCGGATGGTCGTCAAATACGGTGTCGCCCACCTCTACGCTCACCTGGCGGATGATCCCCGAA
>NZ_JBILRO010000056.1:0-15227 GCF_044372605.1 Phenylobacterium sp. | reverse complement strand
TGAAGTACTCGTATATCAGCTTCGGACGCTGCGAGAGTACGGCGATGGGCGTGTCGGCGCCCATGGAGCCGATAGGATCGTCCCCGTCGCGGCCCATGGGTTCGAGGAAGAACTGCAGGTCTTCCTGGGTGTAACCAAACGCCTGCTGGCGATCGAGAAGGGTCTCGGGGTCATTGGTTACCGCTTCGCCGGCGACGCCCTCCATGGAAAGCTCTTCCAGCTTGAACTGGGTTTCCGCCAGCCATTCCTCATAGGGTTCGGCTTCGGCGAGGGTCCGCTTGATCTCCTCGTCCTCGATGATGCGGCCTTCTTCCATGTCGATGAGCAGCATCTTGCCGGGCTGGAGACGCCACTTGCGGACGATGCGCGCTTCCGGAACGTCCAGCACGCCGACCTCGGAAGCCATGATCACGTGGTCTTCGTCAGTGATCACGAAGCGCGCCGGGCGCAGGCCGTTCCGATCAAGAGTGGCGCCGATCTGGCGACCGTCCGTAAAGGCCACGGCGGCGGGGCCGTCCCAGGGCTCCATAAGCGCGGCGTGATACTCGTAGAAAGCCTTCCGCTTGGCGTCCATCAGCGGGTTGCCGGCCCAGGCTTCCGGGATCAGCATCATCACCGCCTGGGCCAACGGAATACCACCCGCCACCAGCAGCTCGAGAGCGTTGTCGAGGCAGGCGGTGTCAGACTGGCCGTGCGGGATCAGGGGCCACATCTTGTTGAGATCGGGGCCAATCAGATCGCTTTCCAGCGAACGGCGCCGCGCGTTCATCCAGTTCACATTGCCGCGGACCGTGTTGATCTCGCCGTTATGGGCAATGAACCGGTACGGGTGGGCCAGCTTCCAGGACGGGAAGGTGTTGGTGGAGAATCGCTGGTGGACCAGCGCCAGGGCCGACGTGCATCGCTCGTCCGACAGGTCCTTGTAGAAGGTCCCCACCTGGCCGGCCAGCAACAGGCCCTTGTAGACCACGGTGCGCGTGGACAGTGACGGCAGATAGACGTTGACCAGTTCCGGCAGGCCCCGCTTGGCCGCGACGTCGGCCAAGGGATTCTGGAACTGCTTGCGCACGGCCAGCAGCTTGCGCTCGTGAGCGTCCTGGTCCTTTACGTTGGGACCCCGGCCGATGAACGCCTGCCGCACCACCGGCATCGACGCCAGCACAGCTTCGCCCAGGCCTGTCGGATCCGTGGGCACGTCGCGCCACCCGATCAGCGGCTGCTTTTCCACGCGCAGGAAGTGCTCGAACTGCTCCATGGCCGCAGCCCGGCTGAGCGAATCCTGCGGCAGGAAGCACATTGCGACCGCGTATTCGCCTGGCGGCGGAAGCTCGACCCCGGCCTCTTCAGCCCAGGCTCGGTACAAGCCATCAGGGATCTGGATAAGACAGCCGGCGCCGTCGCCCACAAGCGGGTCCGCGCCTACAGCGCCGCGATGGTCGATATTCAGCAGGATCTGAAGACCGGACCGGACGACTTCGTGCGATTTTCGGCCTTTGATATTCGCGACAAAGCCCACGCCGCACGCATCGTGCTCGTTCGCCGGATCGTAGAGTCCTTGCGGCTCGGGCAGTCCCATCGTCGTCTCTCACACAAGCACGCGTAACCGCGACCCGATACCTCACTTGAGGAGGGCCGTACGTGCATCTCGGGCGCATTTACCCGGCATGATTGGCCCTTGTCGATGGGCAGGACCGCTGGGTGGGGGCAGATTCTTCCAACTGGCGCCGAAGATGCGGCGTCGGGCGCGCCTACGGCCGCTTCGCGCGACGTCCGAATTGGCGTTCGGGCGAAGGCGAATGCAGGGCCACCGGCAAGACGCCGGAGGCCAACAATTCCGCTCGCGACATGAAACTGCATCAAAGACGCCACATGGCGGTAACCCAATCAGATCATCTAGCCTCCGCCTAAAGATCATCACAGATCCTTCAGGCAGCACTTGAGCAACGCGACGAGGGATGAAAGCGGTTCGGCTCAAGATCCGCATCAACCTGCGCGTAAATCTTGGAGTGGCCGGTGATGTACTTGGAAAACGTACCCCCCGTCGCGTCGATTGAGCGACCGGCGGTCGATGTCGGGGTTCCTGGCGGTTCCTCCGACCTCTCTCTCGATCCAACTCATCACACCCAGGACCTCAGCGTCCTGACTTACAATGTGCGAGGCCTCCCCTGGCCCATCGCCAGCGGTCGCGGAGACGCGCTGCGGGAAATCGGTCGGGAACTGGCGCAGATGCGCCAATCCGGGCTCCAACCGGACGTCGTTCTGATCCAGGAGGGGTTTCGCAGTGAAATTGCCGACCTGGTGCAGACCAGCGGTTACCGCTTCTGGGCGCGGGGGCCGGGGCGCGGATCGGGCTTTGGCCGACTGACTGGCGCCGGACTACATGTCCTTTCGGATGCCCCGATCATTAACGTCAAACGGCACGCTTTCGGCGACTGCGCAGGGCTGGATTGTTTCGCCAACAAGGGCGCCATGTGGGTCCGCGTGGTTCCAGAAGGCGCGGCCACACCTATCGACATCGTAAACACGCACCTGAATTCAAAGCGGGCTTCCCGGGCCGCCCCCGCGGACGCACTGGCGGCGCACAATCGCCAGGTGCGACAGTTGAACACCTTTATCGACGCCAATCGCGAAGCGGGTATCCCGATGGTCATCGGCGGCGATTTCAACGTCAAGAATGCGCCGCAGCGCTACTACTACGATGCCCTTGATCGCCCCTACACTGTGGTGAGCGAGTTTTGCAGTCAGCAGGCGTCAGATTGTGGTGGAGCCGTGGGCGGCGACCCCACACTGGAGCCCTGGCTGCGGTCGCAGGATCTGCAGGCTTTTGTGTCAAGTCAGGATGTCGACGTCCGCCCCTTGAAAACCGACACAATGTTCGCTGGATCGAAAGAGCAGGCGCGACTTTCAGACCATGACGGGTACGTGGTTCGCTATCAACTCAAGTGGGCCAGGCCGGACAGCACCTTCAAGTACAGGGCAAGTGAATCCCTCGTCGTGAAACCGAGGATGGGTGCCTGGGGTGTAAAGGTATCCTGGAAGCCCTGAGCGTCAGCGGAATGCAGGGTTCGTGCGTCAGGCGTTCGCTGACGTCTTCGCGGTCAATGACCCGCATTGGCATCAGGCAGCCTGCCTAGAGCACGACAACTTGAAGTGGATACCCGTTCAAGCGCCCGTCGTGCTCTAAACATTTGATAACGAGCCTGTTTATCCGGTTCAGATGACTCCATCTGAACCGGACAATCTCTAGGCCCGGATCCTGACAGGCAGGCTCTCGTAGCCCTTCACGAAGCTGGACCGCACGCGCTTGGGCTCACCCATCACCTCGATGTGGCTCCAGCGCTTGAGAATTTCTTCCCAGACGATCTTGAGCTGCAACTCCGCGAGCCGATTGCCGACGCAGCGATGAATGCCAAAACCGAAAGACAGGTGCTGGCGCGGACGCTCGCGATCAATGATGAAGGCGTCAGGGTTGGCGATCTCGGCGTCGTCGCGGTTGCCGGAGACGTACCACATGACGACCTTGTCGCCCTTTTTGATGGTCTGGCCACCCAGTTCCACATCCTCGACAGCCGTGCGGCGCATATGGGCCAGCGGCGTTTGCCAGCGGATGATCTCGGGAACCATGCTGGTGACCAGGCTGTGGTCGGCGCGCAGCTTTTCGAACTCGGCTGGGAACTTGCTGAGGGCATAGAGACCCCCGCTGAGGGAATTTCGGGTGGTATCGTTACCGCCCACGATCAGCAGGATCACATTCCCCAGATATTCATCCGGGCTCATGTTCCGGGTGGCGTCGCTGTGGGCCATCATCGAGATCAGGTCGCCTCGCGGCGGCAGATTCACCCGCTCGTTCCAGAGGCCGGTGAAATAGGCCAGACACTCCATGAGCTCGGCCTGACGGGCCTCTTCCGATTCGACGATGCCGCCGGCTAGGGGCAAGGCTGTCGCTACATCGGACCAACGCGTGAGCTTTCGACGCTCCTCGAAGGGGAAGTCAAACAGCGTCGCCAACATCTGTGTGGTGAGCTCGATGGACACCCGGTCGACCCAGTCGAAAGTTTCGCCAACTGGCAGGGCGTCGAGGATCTTGCCGGCCCGCTCGCGGATAATCGGTTCCATCTGCATCAGGTTGGCGGGGGAGACGATGGGGCTGACCGCCTTGCGCTGCACGTCGTGCTTGGGCGGGTCCATGGCGATGAAGCTGGGCCGCCGCAGGTCCGGACGCGCATCGCGGATCGTGATCCCGCCTAGCGCCGCATCCGAGGAGAAGGTGGCGTGGTTGGTGTCCACCGCCATGATGTCCTGATAGCGGGTCACCGACCAGTAGGGGCCGAACTCACTGTCCTTACACCAGTGCACCGGGGCCTCGGCGCGCAGGCGCTCGAAATAGGGCCAGTGGGCGTCGTTCAGGAAAAGCTCCGGATCGCCGGGGTTCAGATCCTCCAGCGGCGTGGACCACGCCTTTGCCTGGAACTCATCTTTCAGATTGATCGCGCCATCAGCCATGAACGTGTCTCCCTCGCATGAGCATGCGCCTGTTTTGGGCTATCTCGCAAATCTCGTTCTTCAGTCTGGTCTGTTTCAGCTGGCGCCGGCAGGCGGCGGTCCGGGCGGCGGCGGGAAGTCCAGCGGCGCAACGGCGGCGCCCGGCGATCCCGCAACCACGGCATGGTAGAGCGCCTCGCCGACCGGGCTGTAGGTGACGGCTTCGACAACCAGAAGCATCCCGAACATGGCCGCCAATCCCCCACCCCAGGCTGGATGAACGCGTCCGCTGCGGCGATAGTCGGCAAACATCCCGATGAGGGGGAAGATCAGCGAGACAACAAATGTCGCCTCCCAGGCCCAGGGCGCCAGCAAAGGCATGGGCAGCAGACGGCCAAGGCCAGGGCCAATGATGATCGCCATAGCGCAGAAATGCAGACGGCGATGCCAGTCTGTCTGTCGCCGCAACACAATAGCGGCGACGGTCAGTCCCACGAAAGTGAGCAGCGACAGGTTATCGAACACCAGAAACTGCAGAGGACGGAAGAAGAACGGGGTCTCCCCGCGACGCGCCATCTCAACGGTGACGGCGCAACCGAGCACCAGCATCGCCAAGATCCAACCAGCCCCGATCCAGCCAAGTCGGCGATGAAGTGCGCTCCGACCTGTGGCGGCGAAGAAATTCTGCAAGAGGTAGATGCCCAGCCAGCCCATGAAAACCACGGCATGCGCATGGACAATCAGAGGCGCCGAGAAGCTGGATCTGCCCATCGCCAGCTGAACCGAGAAGCCTGCAACGAGCACAACGCCCATAGCGATCGCAGCGCCCAGAAAGAAGCGGTCGTCCCTCTGGTCGGGCACGAGTGACTCATCAGTCGTCGTTGTCATTCTGATCTCCCCCAAATTGATGCCGCCCGGCGGGCGGCCTACCCCGCCGCCTCGTTGATCTGGGCTTTTGGCCTCGAGGACGGAACGACGGGAATCTCGTGATCCTCGAGCGGCTTCATCCATGTCTTGCGCGCCATCGCGGCGGCCAGATAGGGCGCAAGTTCCATTTGCTTGCGGGCCTCCCGCTCTGCCACCTCGGCCTTGAACGTCGGCATCACCTCGGCCGCGAACAGCTCAAGCGACTCACAGATGTGGGCGTGCCGGTTGCGACCGGCCTGCTGCAGGAAAATCACCTGATCCACTCCTGCGGCCTGAAAGGCAGCGATGTGCTGGCGGATATCATCAGGCGTGCCAATGCCGTTGGCGTTGAACTTCGCAGCCTTGCGCGCCGCGATGATCTCGTCGTCGCTGGCTGCGCGAGACTTCTGGAAATCCTCGAACAGGGTGGAGCGGCCTGGCACCGCGTCGTGGGCCACCAGGGCGTTGACCGCATAGGAGAAAAATTCGAACCCCTCCTGGCCGCGTCGGATCGCCTCGTCGCGATCGTGATGGACCGAGAAGTTCGAGACCATGGCGATGTTGGCGTTCACCGCATGGCCGATGGGGACACACGCTTCGGACTTGATGATCCCGTAGTAGATATCGGCCCAGGCTCGCGCCTCCTCCGGATTGACAAAGGAGAACGCCAGCGCGCCCACGCCAAGGGAAGCCGCCACCTTGATGGTGTCGCGATTGGTGCAGGCCATCCACATGGGCGGATGGGGTGACTGCATCGGCTTGGGGATCACATTGCGGCAGGGAAAGGAGAAGCTCTTCCCTTCAAAGCCCGGATAGGGGTCCATCACCATCATGTTGGCGATCTGCTCGGCGGCCTCGATGGCCATGGCCCTCTTCTCGCGGGCGGGAATGCCGAAGCCGCCCAGTTCCAGCCGGGTCGCCCCCTCGCCGATGCCGAAGTCGAGCCGGCCGCGGGAGATGATGTCGAGGGTCGCCAGACCCTCGGCGGTGCGCGCCGGATGATTGTAGTTGGGGATCACCTGGCGGATGCCGTGGCCTACCCGGATGTTCTTGGTCAGGGCCGCACAGGCTGACAGGAACACCTCAGGTGCGGAAGAGTGGGAGTATTCCTCGAGGAAATGATGTTCCACCTCCCAAGCGTAGTCATAGCCTAGTCGGTCAGCGAGCACGACCTGCTCCAGGGCGTCATGGAACATCCTGGCCTCATCGCCCGGATTCCAGGGTTTGGGCAGCTGGTGCTCGTAGAAGATCCCGAACCGCATGGCGCGTTTGCTCCTGTTGGTCGACGCCCTTCGGCGCTCTTGAATTCACCTTCGCGTTGGACAGTACGTGATGGCAAGCCCGTTGACGTCGCCGTCCGTCAGGGTCAGCGTCGGCCGGCCGCCGGAAGAGCGGGAATTGGGAGATCGCCATGAGCGAAGCCGTATCGCCGGAAACCTGGGTGGGTCCGTTCCGGACGCCGCGCAACATGGCCGCCGAGGCCCGGGGCTCGATCCATGACGACGCCACGGCGACGCGACTTGGCTTTCGTGGCGGCACGGTGGCGGGATCGATCCACCTGGACCAGTTCGTGCCACGCCTGGTGGAAAACTTTGGACCGCAATGGTTCGAGACCGGCGGGCTATCGGTCTATTTCACCCAGGCGACCGTGGACCGCGAGGAGGTTCAATGCGCTGTCGAGCCCGGCGCGGACCGCCTGCGACTCTCGATGCACAACCGCGACGGCGCCCTGATCTGCCAGGGGACAGCATCGGCCCAACCCGACGCCGGGTCGGAACTGGCGCGGCGGTTCGAGACACAGACCCCGGCGGCCGCCGGTGCGCTGCGCATCCTGGCCGCGATGCAGGTCGGAGATGAAAACCACGATCTGGCCGTATCCGTGGCGCCGGAGACCCTGGCCCGCTCTCTGGGGGTCATCACCGAGGCCCTACCCGCCTATGAGACCGGTATCCTGCCCCCGTCACTGGTGATCCACATGGCGCACATGACGCGCGAGGCGGTGATGGCGAAATCCACCCGCCCGCAAGTCGCCCTCTACGGCGCGCTGGAGGTGCAGAACCTGGCCGGGCCACTCAGGGTGGGCGTCGACTATCAGGCCCGTACCAGGGTGCTCAAGCTGAGTGAGAGCCCAAAGACCGAGAACGTCTGGTATGAAGTCATCTTCACCGAGGCCGGGCGCGACATCGCCCGCGTCCTCTATTTCCTGCGGGTGCTGAAAGGCTCCTCCCCCCTCTGGGCGCAGGGCTGAATTCGAGCAGACGAGACCCTGATGGACGACGCCGCGCCCACTCTCGCCAACAGCCTGGACCTGTCGGCTTTCTGGATGCCGTTCACCGCAAACCGGCAGTTCAAGGCCGCGCCGCGTCTGTTGGCGTCTGCAGCCGGGATGTACTACCGCACGGAGGATGGCCGCGAGATTCTGGACGCGACCTCGGGTCTCTGGTGCGTCAACGCAGGTCACGGGCGTATCGAGATCGCCGACGCCGTCCACAGGCAGCTGATGACCCTGGACTATGCGCCCACATTCCAGATGGGCCATCCCGTCGCCTTTGACTTCGCTTCGGCGCTGGCGAAGTTGACGCCATCGGGCCTCGACCGGGTTTTCTTCACCAACTCGGGATCGGAGGCGGTGGATACCGCGCTGAAGATCGCCATGGCCTATCACCGCGCCCGCGGCCAGGGACAGCGCACCCGCATCGTGGGTCGCGAGAAAGGTTATCACGGCGTCGGCTTCGGCGGGATATCGGCGGGCGGGCTGGTGAACAATCGCCGGACTTTTGTAACCCTGCCCTCGGACCATATGCGCCACACTCATGATCCGGCGCGGAACGCGTTTTCCCGGGGACTGCCCGCCCATGGCGCCGAACGGGCCGAAGATCTCGAACAGCTGATCGCACTGCACGGCGCCGAAACCCTGGCGGCGGTGATCGTCGAGCCGGTGTCGGGATCCGCCGGGGTGCTGCCACCGCCGGTGGGCTATCTGGAGCGCCTGCGCGCCATCTGCGACGCCCATGGAATCCTGCTGATCTTCGATGAGGTGATCACCGGCTTCGGGCGACTGGGCTCCGCCTTCGCCGCCCATCATTTCGGCGTGGTCCCTGACCTGATGACCACCGCCAAGGCCATCACCAATGGCGTTCTGCCGATGGGCGCCGTGTTCGCCAGCCGGGCGGTGCACGACGCGGTGGTCGACAGCGGCGCGGAGGGCGTGATCGAGTTCTTCCACGGCTACACCTATTCCGGCCATCCGGTAGCCGCCGCCGCCGGGCTCGCCACGCTGGAGATCTACCGCCGCGAGGGTCTGTTGACGCGTGTCGGGGGCCTCGCCGAAACCTGGGAGACGGCGATCCACAGCCTGGCGGACGCACCGCACGTGACCGACATTCGCAACCTTGGCCTTATGGCGGGGCTTGACCTGGCGCCGCGTCCCGGAGCTCCGGGCGCACGCGGCTATGAAATGCTGGTTCGCATGCTGGAGGCAGGCGTTCTCGTACGCGCCACCGGCGACACCATCGCCCTTTCTCCGCCTCTGATCGTCAGCGAGGGCGAGATCGGCCGGATCGTGGAAACCCTGCGCCGGGTCATTTCGACGCTCGACTGACCGCCCTGGCGATCGCCGCTACGCGCGCCGACGTCGGAAGGGGGTTGCCGTCCAGACTGGCCACCGCGCGTACGCCGATCAGGCTGTTGGTGATGAACATCGGCGCGCCGGCCAGACGGCCTGGGTTGGCGAATACCTCCCCCACCGGCAGTCCGAGGCCCTGGCAGGCGGCGATAACTTCGCGGCGCATGATCCCGTCCAGAACCCCGCACTCCAGGCTGGGGGTGAACACCTCGTCATGGCGGATCCAGAACACATTGGCCGCTGCAGCGCAGGCGATCTCGCCGGCGGTGTTCAGCATCAGCGCTTCCTCGGCCCCCGCCGTGCGCGCCTCAGCCCGGGCCAGGACGTTGTCGAGGTAGGACAACGATTTCAGCCGCGACGTCGGCGAGCGGTCATTGCGACGGACGCGGGCGGTTGTCAGGGAGACCGGGCCGGCGGGAAGCTCCGAAGGCGCTGCCGATACGGCCAGCCGGGGCTCCAGCACTTCCGGGAGATCAAGCCCGCGACCGCCCGATCCGGCCGTCCAGCTGAGCCGGACAGCGACGCGCTTTGCTGGCCCGAGGCCGCGAACCGCGGCATCGGCCGCCGAACGCATATCCCGCCGGTCCGGCAGGGGCAGGGCCAGCGACCGGCAGCCTCGCTCCAGGCGTTCCACATGGGCGTCCCAGTGTTCCGGTTCGCCGGATGCCCACAGCACGGTCTCGAACAGGCCGTGACCCAGGGTGAATCCACGGTCATCCATGGGGATATCAGTCATCTCGCCCCCGTCAGCGCCCTCAGGATGGCGCCGATCTTGGTCGTCGTCTCCCGCACTTCGGACATCGGGTCACTGTCGGCGACGATTCCGCCGCCCGCGCGGGCTTCGAACACCCAGCCTGCCGGGTTTTCGCTCAGAGAGACCGTGCGGATGAGAACACTGGCCTCCATCGCCCCGTCGAGGCCCAGCCAGAACAGGCTGCCGCAATAGGGACCCCTGGGCGGCTCGTGGCGGGCGATCACAGACATAGCCGCCAGCTTGGGCGCGCCCGTTACCGAGCCTGGCGGGAAGGCAGCACAGAAGGCGTCCCAGGCCGTGGCTCCAGACCTCAGCCGCCCCCGGACGCGCGAGACCAGGTGGTGGACATTGGCGTAGCTGCGCAGGACCGCGCGCGCCGGGACGCTCACCGTGCCGGGATCGCAGACCCGGGCCAGATCATTGCGCATCAGGTCGACGATCATCAGATTCTCCGCCTGATCCTTGGCGCTGGCCTGAAGCTCGGCGGCCAGCGCCGCATCGCTCACCGGGTCGACGCCGCGCGCGCGGGTGCCTTTGATCGGCTGGCTCTCGACCCATAGTGCGTCACCTTCCCGACGGACCGACAGGAACTGCTCCGGTGAATTGGAGACCAGGGCGCGACCGGGAAGACGCAGGTAAGCCGCATAGGCCGCCGGGCTCTGGCGCGTCAGTCGGCGGAACAGATCGAACGGTGTGACGCCCGCCGCAAGTCGCCCCCGCCAGGGTCGGGCCAGATTGGCCTGGAACAGGTCGCCGCCGGCAATCCGACCGACGGTGTCCGCCACTGCCAGGGCGTGGTCGGTGTCGGACACAGCGCACGCAACATGATCGGCCAGCACGCCGGTTCGCGCGCAGCATCGCGGGCCGTCCAGCCAGGTCAACGCCGCATCCGCCCGGGCCTTTGCCATGAGGGCATCGGGGCCCCGACCCACGGCCACCGCGCGCCGGTCGCCGGCGTGGAACGCCAGCAGCGCCGGATAGCACAGTACGATCAGGTCCGGCCCATCGCCCCGCGCCTGGGGCGCCGTGGGCTCCAGCTCAGCAGAAAGTTCATAGGCGGCGAGGCCGACAAAGCCCCCCTGGAACGGCGGTCCCCCGGCGTACAATTCAGCGCCTGAACAATCCAGATCTGCGGGGTCCTCGCCCCTGACCGTCAGCTGGGGGTGACGCAGGACATACGACCAACCCCCTTCGCCCGACAGCAGCACGCAGGCATGCGTCTCATCAGCGAAAGCCGACGCGACCTCCAGCGGGTCGGCCCATGCGAAGGCGCGTAGCGCCACGGCTCTCAGATCACCGGAAGTATCGAGGATTTGGGGGCCGCACGTCACGCGCTGCCTATAGCCCATCTCTGGCGGATTCGCCTGCGCTTGCCTGCCGCATCGGAAGGCGCGTGTGATGTGCAAAACGCCAGGAGGATGCGATGGCCTATGAGACCCTGCTCTACGAGCTAGACGGGCCCGTTCTTACGATCACACTCAATCGACCGGACAAGCTGAACGCCTACACCGCCACCATGGGCGCCGAGCTGACCGACGCGTTTCAGAGAGCAGATGCGGACGACGCGGTGCGAGTGGTGATTGTCACGGGCGCGGGTCGGGGCTTCTGCGCCGGCGCGGACATCTCGGCCGGCGCGGGTGCTTTCGACACCCAGGCGGAAGGGTCCGTGGCGTTCCAGGCTCCAGGCCAGGCGCGGGCCGAAGGCGGCGGATTCGTGGGGGCCATCTATGGCTGTCGCAAGCCATCCATAGCAGCGATCAATGGGGCGGCCGTGGGCGTGGGCGCCACCTTGACCCTGCCGATGGACATCCGGATCGCAGCGTCGGGCGCGCGGATAGGCTTTATCTTCGCGCGTCGCGGCCTGGTGCCGGAGGCCGGCAGCGCCTGGTTCCTGCCCCGACTAGTGGGCCTGCCGCAGGCGCTGCGCTGGTGCCTGACGGGCAAGCTGGTTCCGGCCGACGAGGCCCTGGCCGGCGGACTGGTGAGCGAGGTCGTCGATCCGGACCAGTTACTGGTTCGCGCTCGCGAGATCGCGATGGAGATCGCCGAAAACACCGCGCCTGTGTCCATCGCGCTGGCGCGGCAGATGCTATGGCGCTTCTCCGGCGAACCGGACCCCTCGGGCGCGCTGGCCGTGGATGGTCGCCTGTCGATGATCCTGGGCGCCGGCCCCGACGTGAAGGAAGGCGTCAGCGCCTTCCTCGAGAAGCGCCCGCCCCGGTTCCCGGGACGGGTGTCCGAGAACATGCCGGACCTCTATCCCTGGTGGAAGGACTAGCCGCCCCAGAACCCCGACTGTGGCGGGTAGAGCACGCCGGACTCCACACGGCAGCCGCCGGGGCGGTCCTGTGCCAGCCACCAGGGGCCGTCGAGGTCGCAGGCGTCAGCCTGGGCGGCGACCCATAGATGGGGGGCGATGGAGATGGAACTGCAGACCATGCAGCCCGCCATGACGCCGAGCCCGAGCGCCCGCGCACGGTCCGCCATCGCCAGCGCCTCGGTCAGGCCGCCGGCCTTGTCGAGCTTGATGTTGACCATCTGATAGCGCCCGGCCACCCGCTCCAGGTCTTCGGAGGTATGGACCGCCTCGTCGGCGCACAGCGGGGCGGGATAGACCAGGCCCTCGAGGTCCTGGTCTGCGTCAGCGGGCAGCGGCTGTTCCACCATGATCACATTCAGCCGCGAAATCTGGTCGGCCATGGCCATCAGGACAGCGAGGGTCCAGCCCTCGTTGGGATCGACAATCAGCCGCGCGTCCGGGGCGGCCTCGACCACGGCGGCCAGGCAGGCAGCGGGCTGTTCAGCATCCAGCTTGACCTTCAGCAGCGGCGCATCGGCCACCGCTGCCGCCGCGGCGCGCATGGCGGCCGGGGCACCCAGGCTGATGGTCACGGCGGTCGGTATCGGACCAGGCGGCGGACGACCCAGACGCTGGCCCACCGAGCGGCCGGTGCGACGGGCCTCAAGATCCCAGAGCGCGCAGTCCAGCGCGTTGCGCGCTGCGCCGGCCGGGAGTGCGGCCAGTACGGCTTCTATCGGCATACCGCTACGCAGCCGGTCGCCCACGGCGGCCAACCGGGCGGCGACACCATCCAGGGTTTCGCCATAACGGGCGTAGGGCACACACTCGCCGCGCCCCAGCACCTCACCATCGGCCAGTTCGGCGACGACCACCTCAGCATGGGTCTTGACGCCGCGCGAGATGCGGAATGGCGCGCGCAGGGCCAGACGTTCGGCACGGACACGGAGGACGAGGCTCATGCGCGGCTTTTCACCCATCCGGCGCAAAACGTCGACCGGGTGATCACCCGGACCGTCGGCGTCATCGGTCGGCGTTTTGTGGCGTTCTTTGCGATGCCGCTGATCGTGTCGGGAATTCCGACGGCAATCATGGGTTGCGTTCAGTCTGGCGCTGTTGGTGATGCGGTTGCGGCAGGCGACTTCCGCCCCGGCGTTGTCTTTTCTGCGATCATTGGCGGATTGGCGGCGATCATCAGACCGCCGCGTGACAGCCACGCCCCCGTCCGCTATCGGGACGCGCATGTTTCGAGGACGGGTCATTGGGCGAAGAGACCGAAGAGCAGGGTTGGGCCACCGCAAAGACGCTCGCGGAGGCCCTGCCCTATATCCAGACCTACGATCGTGAGACCGTGGTCATTAAATATGGCGGCCACGCCATGGGGGATGAGTCGGTGGCCCGGCTGTTCGCCACGGACGTTGTCCTCCTGAAGATGCTGGGTCTGCACCCCGTTGTCGTTCACGGTGGCGGTCCGCAGATTTCGGCCATGCTGGACCGCGCCGGCGTAAAGTCGACGTTCATCGACGGCCTGCGGGTCACGGACGCGGCCACCATGGAAGTCGCCGAGATGGTGCTGTCCGGTGCCATCAACAAGGAAATCGCCAGCTGGATCACCCAGGCCGGATCGCAGGCCAAGGTGCGCGGCGTAGGTCTTTCCGGCAAGGACGCGCGGCTGATCACCGTCGAAAAGGTCACCCGGACCCGGAAGGATCCGGACTCAGAGATCGAGAAAGTGGTCGATCTGGGATTTGTCGGCGAACCCAAGGCCATCGACACAACGATCATCAAGGCGCTGCTGAGCGCCGACGACGACTATATTCCCGTGATCGCGCCGATCGGCGTATCGGAGGAAGGCCAGACCTACAATATCAACGCCGACACCGTGGCCGGTGCTCTGGCAAGCGCGCTGGACGCCAAGCGTATGCTGTTGCTGACAGATGTGGCCGGCGTACTGGACAAGGACGGCAACCGGCTCGCCCAGATGACCGTCGCCGAGGCCCGACAGGCGATTGCGGACGGGGTGGCGACCGGCGGGATGATCCCCAAGCTGGAAACCGCCATGGCGGCCGTCGAGGCTGGTGTCGAGGCCGTAGTGATCCTGGACGGTCGCAGGCCCCATGCCATGCTGGTGGAACTGTTCACCGAGCACGGATCCGGCACCATGATCCGCCGATGAGCGCCGACCTGCGCCATATCGACACCTGGCTGTTCGACCTGGACAACACCCTCTATCCGGCCGAGTCGGGCTTTATGGCCGAGATGGTCGTACGGATGACCGATTACGTCGAGAAGGTCACGGGACTGCCCCGGGATGAAGCGTTCCGGCTGCAGAAAGCCTATCTGGCCGAGCATGGCCTGACCCTGAAGGGGATGATGCTGAACCACGGTGTGGATCCGGCCGAGTTTCACGCCATCTTCCACGACCTGTCGCTGGAGGCGCTGGCCCATGAGCCCCAGCTCCTGGCAGCCCTGGAGCGCCTGCCGGGGCGGCGGCTGATCTTCACCAACGCCGATGATGTTCATGCCGAGCGCGTGCTGGAGCGCCTCGGTCTCAGTCACCTGTTCGACGACGTATTCCACATCGGTTCGGCCAACTATGAACCCAAGCCCAGCCCCGAGGCCTTCGCCCTGATGAGTGCGGCGCACAGTATAAATCCGGCTGTCACAGCCTTCTTCGAGGACGCGGAGCGCAATCTGGCGCCGGCCGCCGAGCTTGGCATGACCACCGTGCTGGTGGGCGCGCACGCCGCCTTATCCACCGCTCAATTTGTCCATCACAGAACCGATACGCTGGCGCCTTTCCTTGCCAGCGCGCAACTCCGGGAGGCCGCCTGATGTCCGAAGACCTGAAGCGCATCATTGAAGCTGCCTGGGAGGCTCGGGACGGCGTCAACACAGGCACCAGGGGCGAGATCCGTGACGCCGTGCGCGAGACCCTTGACCAGCTGGACAGCGGCATCCTGCGGGTGGCTTCACGTAGCTCGGACGGCGTCTGGACCACCCATCAATGGGCCAAGCAGGCGATCCTGTTGTCGTTCCGCCTGAATCCGAACGAGTTGATGGAAGGTGACGCCCCGGGGCCTTACTGGGACAAGGTACCGTCGAAGTTCGCCGGCTGGGACGCTGCGCGGTTTGAAGCCGCAGGCTTTCGCGCCGTGCCC